>JAKSRS010000059.1 GCA_024403515.1 Lachnospiraceae bacterium | reverse complement strand
ACCTCATTTACTGCCTTTAATAAATCAGCTCCGCTTATAGGCTTTAAAAGATACTGGGCAACGCCTATACTTATGCCCTGCTTGGCATAATCAAATTCGTCGTAGCCGGACAATATAATAATTTCAATATTGGGATATTTTTGTTTGATAAGCCTGCTAAGTTCAAGACCATCCATAAAAGGCATCTTGATATCTGTTATAACGATATCAGGCTGTGTCTTAGAAATGAGAGGAAGGGCAAGTTCTCCGTCTGCTGCTTCGCCGCAGAAGGTATAACCGTTTCCTTCCCAGTTAATAATATTTTTTATACCTTCACGTATAATGTACTCGTCTTCGACTAAAAAAACTTTCACAACGTTACCCCACTAGAGACCATATTTGCTTAATAATAACACATCTTAATAAAATCTTCATTGTAAAAATATGCTCTGTATGCTACAATTTCTGCGCATTAGAGCAATTGTTAATTTATCGTTAATTACTTTTTTGGTGTAGAAATGAATAAGAAATTAAAACTGACAATAATTATTATCTCAATTTTAATATTGGTTACAGCTATTGGATGCCTTGCATTCGTATACATATCTGATAAGAAGGAAAAAGAACGTCTTGAGGCCGAGCGAATTGCTTACGAACAACAGCTTCAAAGAGAGCAGGAAAGTTACGATAACTTTTTAAAAGATAGCGATTCATTCTATCCCAATTCGTTTCTCAATAATAATGAAATAAGTGGCATGACTCCTGATGAAGTTATTGAAGCCTACAAAAATGATTTCAATAATGAAAAGCTTACAATTATTGTTGAAGATACCGGCGATGAAGAATCTCTTTCTTTTGCTGCATTAAATGTTAACTATGAAAACTTCATAAAGTACGTAAAGAATTCTTACAAAAATCAGGAAATAAGCAAGGAAGAATTCTTAGGCGAAGCCTCCAGAAAAGACTATGCCTATGATTTTATCAATGATATAGATATGGATGCATTTACTGAAGAAAATCTTTCGGACTTCTTCAGCGATAACGTCGCCATGTCACGTGACGCTTATGTTTTGGTGGACCCTGAAAGTGGCGAAGTTACCATCGAACCGGAAGTTTTTGGCAACGAAGTTTCTTTTGACATATTAAAAGAAAAAGTTGCTGAAGCATTATCAACACGTGATTACACAATTAAAGTAACAAGCGACGATTATGTTAAGCCCGTCATTTTATCAGATGATCCGCTTTTAAGCGAAAGAAAGGCTACACTTGAAAAGGTGATTGATAAAGAAATCTCCATTAAGCTTTGTGGTGAGAAAACTTCTTTATCAGGTAAGGAACTTTGGTCTATTCTTGATGGAAGCGATGACTTGATTTCAGATAAAGCTTACGAAAGCTACATTTCCAAGGTAAAGTCAAAATACGATTCCTGCTACTTTAATCGTCCCTTCACCACCTCTTACGGTGACGAGATCACACTTGAACATGGAAATTACGGTTGGGTCATCGATGCGGGTAAAACCAAGGAAATTATTGCCAAGGCTGTTGCTTCTTCAAGTTCAAAACCTTCTGTTGAAGTTGCATATTCAAGATACGGACAAAGACCTGCTTTGCATGAATTTAACGACACTTACATTGAAGTAAGTATTTCCGGGCAGCATGTATGGGCATACGTTAACGGAGAATGCCTCCTTTCTGATGATATAATTTCAGGTGAAATCACTACAAATGACCCTGAAACTACAACTAACCGAGGAGTATTCAGATTATCATATAAACAGCTTAAAGCTGTTCTTCGTGGTGCGGATTATGAAGAACCCGTTACATACTGGATGCCATTTGATGGCGGTATCGGATTCCATGATGCAACCTGGCGAGATGATTCAGAATTTGGTGGCGAAACATACATGGGAAATGGTTCTCACGGATGTGTAAATATGAGACTTTCAAGTGCTGCTGTACTTTTTGATATCATCGACAAGGAAATACCTATTATTGTCTGGTAGTTTTCTTTTTAATAACTTATAAAATCATCCAAAAAATATACAAAAATAAACCGCTGTATCCTCACTTTACGAGTGTTACAGCGGTTTTAGTTTACATTACTGTTTTGCTTTCTTTCCCTGCTTAATCACATACATCTTCTTATCGGCCTGGGAAACTAATGTTTCAAGATTATATCCTGTGTTGAATCCGTCATTTATTACATGACCCATGCTGGCTTCAAGTACAACAGGCATATCATTATCTTTAGAGTAGCGCTTTAAGGATTCAAGAACCATTTCTTCTCTTTCAATAAGTTCATCCTCGTCCATTAATGAACCCATAACAAGGAATTCATCGCCACCCATTCTTACATGGATATCTGTATCATAAAAGGCTTCAGCGATTGCATGAGCCGCACCCTTGATTGCCAGGTCGCCCATTGCATGTCCGTAAAAGTCATTTATGTGCTTTAGTTTATCAAGGTCCATGAACATAAGATAAACTCTTCCTAAGTTCTTCTCGAAGAAACCATTTGATAAGGAAGCATATCCAAAACGGTTATATAAGTTAGTTAAAGGATCCTTAACATATAATTTCTGAAGTTTTCTGTTCATGCTGTCGAGAGTAATTCTCTGGCTGATGTTTTCAAGTGCAAGTGACACTGAATCAATGAAGTCCTTGTGTCCGCCGATTTCAAAGATGAATTCCTGCCAGGGGCAAATCATATATCCCTGAGTCTGATAGCCAAATACCAAAGGTGAAATGAGTGTAATTGCACTTCCGTACTTTTCAGTCCATTTAGCAGGGATTACACCGTCTTTAGAACGTGTAAAGGTTATTGTCTGACCATCAAAATAGCAGTTCATTTCATCTGTAAAGTACTTCTGTTCTTCTTCGTAGTGACCTTCAAAGAAGGTATGTGAAATACATACTGCGAAGGGCTCCATGTTAATCTTGTCCTGAGAATAGCTCATGGCATCAAGAAACTGCTCCATGGAAGTACTTGAGCAAAGTCTCTGTCTTGCGTATGCCTGAGCATACTGCATATTTAATATTTCTCTCTTCTGCTGGATTACTCTTTCATATTCCTTGGCAAGGTTTCTTTTGCCTACTCCACAACCGCAGCTTTCATTTTCAACTACAAATCCGGTTGTTGTATTTGGTACAACATCAGGCTCTCCTGCAATCATTCTTAAAAGAGCAGATAATGCTTCATAACCATCATTAACTCGGTCTCTGTTTACGCTTGTAATTGATGGCATGTAGGTCTGTCCAAATTCAACGTTATCAAACCCTGTGATAATAAAATCATCAGGCGCTGTAAGACCGTCCTGCTTGGCACTATCCAAAAATCCTACTGCCATATGGTCGTTAGCACAAATTATAGCGTCAGCGTCCAAAAGGTTTTTCTGCTTAAAGATTTCGTATGCTCTGCATCCGTCATTTGTGAGGAATGAAAAATGAAGTTCTCTTTCAGGATTGTGCTCTATTCCGTGCGCCGCAAGACAGTTTGTAAAAGCCATACAGCGAAGTATATCTTCCTGATAATTTTTAGGACCGCCAATGTAGTTAAGTACCTTGGCATCATGAACTGTGATAACGTGTTCAACCATCTTGTACATGGCTGCATAGTTATCAATTCCGCAGAAAGGGGAATCCCCGTATATCTGATCAGTTGTTACGATTGGCTTTCCTGTTGCTTCAAAAGCCACTTTAATATCATTTACTGCATGAAGAAAATCGGTGCTACTTATTGTAAGAAGCATACCGTCATATTCTTCAAGATTAGGAAGAGTAAACAGTTCAAGCTGTTTATAGTAGACATAGTTCTTCTGTGTCTCATCATAGACATTAAAAATGTCTATCTTAATCTCCTCTTCGTTTTCATCCAAACGTTTCTGAATACCCCTGATTGTTTCGCTGCAATACGGGTTATCCCATGTACTGGTGAGCATTAAAATTTTAATCATCGTACCTTCCTCTTAATTTAAACCCAATGCCTCTTTGGCCAGATAGTCGGCCACATCGTTATTTGTGTTCCCTGAATGTCCTTTGACCTTAACAAATTTAACATTAAGCTTTGCAGTTACCTTGTCATAGAACTCCTTATAGGCTTTGGTTCCTTCTTTTTCGGTCTTCCATGCCCCGGTAGGCCACTTGGCTATACCCTCATAATCATGATAAATCGTAAGTTCTTTTATTCCGATACCTAAACAGTATCTCATAGCTTCAACCGAAGCCATTATTTCACCTGCAACGTTCCTCATGGACGCCATCGAAGGGTTATCGTACTTGTGAGAAATGCGAACCTCTTCTTTGCCCATAAAGATTATAAGTCCGGACGAGTAGCAGCCTGATACTTCATCAAAGCTTCCGTCAACGTAAGCTACTGCACAACCCGGTTCCAAAGACTTCTCATCCATAGCTTCTGAAAAGTCATTTGCCCCATCAAAATAACTTTTCGCTTCTTCTTCAGTTTCAAAGCCTTTATAATCCGCCCCTGCAAAACCATCCGTCTGAGCTTTACATTCATCCCAGCTTTCATATATTCCGGGAACTCGACCCTTTTTAACTACGTAAAATTTCTTCTTGGCCATAAAACAAATCCTATATTATCGTCTCTTTTTACTGCCACCCTTGGCACCGGCAACAATAAGCACAAAGCGTAATAGCTGCATAGCTGAAACAGCCAGTGCTGCAACATAAGTCAGTGCAGCTGCACTTAACACCTTTCTTGCTTTAGGAAGCTCATCTTCATCAAGCATTCCTGTCCCCTTCAATGTTTCAAGAGCACGGTGACTTGCATTAAACTCAACCGGACAGGTAACTAACTGAAACAAAGTTGAAAGGCCAAAACAGATTACTCCAAGTTCGGCTAAAAGGATAAAATCCTGTGCCACAGACGAAAGAAATAATCCGAGAATAATCAACGGAACCGACAGTTTGGAACCGATGTTGGTTGCCGGAATAATTGCTGATCTAACCTGTATAGGAAAATACTGAACATCATGCTGAATTGCATGTCCTGCTTCATGCGCTGCTACACCAATAGCTGCAACGGATGTTGAATCATGTGTGCTTGTCGAAAGAAAGATTGTGTTGGACCTTGGATCATAGTGGTCTGTCAAATCTCCTGCAACTTTACCTACTGCAACATGTGTAAGTCCATGCGCATCAAGAACCTGTCTTGCAGCCTCGGCTCCTGTAATATTTCTATGTGAATGAACAGCATTATATTTTCTAAAGGTAGACTTTACAAATCCCTGCGCTATTAACGCCAACAAAACTGCAGGTAAAACAAGTATTATATAATATATATCCATATTAATCTCCACCCTTGTTTTTAGTTATTCTTATCATACCATACTTCTTCGGAAAAATATTGTTTATCTTATTAATTTTTCGTATAATATCGAACTTGAAAGGAGTTTTTTATGAAATCCAAATCAAGCTCTTCAATATTTTATTCTTTACTTTTGGTTCTCACTGCTACAATCTGGGGCGCAGCCTTTGTTGCCCAGAGTGCAGGTATGGAAAACGTTGGTCCATTAACCTTTAACTGTATAAGATTCATTTTAGGATCCATTGTTTTACTACCTGTAATTGCTATTATGGACAAAAAAGGCCTGTCCGCTTCTTCGTGGAAAGACAAAGACCTTTATAAAGGCGGTATCATCTGCGGTACTTGTCTTTTCCTCGCTTCAGCCAGCCAGCAGATAGGCATCGTATATACCACGGTTGGAAAGGCAGGTTTTATCACAGCTTTTTACATAGTGATGGTTCCCATTTTTAGCATTATTCTAAAGAAAAAGCCCGGAAAACTTATCTGGCTTAGTGTTATTATGGGTGTTGTTGGCCTTTATCTTCTTTGCATAAACGGAGACAGTTTTACAATTGCCAAAGGCGACCCATATCTTTTTGCCTGTGCTATTTTATTTTCCATTCAGATTATTGCAATTGATACCTTTGCTCCCAAGGTCGACTGTCTCAAGCTTTCCTGCGTACAGTTTGCCGTTGCCGGAATACTTGGAATCATACCAATGATGACAGAGCATCCTACTCTTACTAATGTATTAAGCGCTTGGATTCCGATTGGCTACGCCGGATTCTTCTCAAGCGGCATTGCCTACACACTTCAGACCGTATCCCAAAAGCACGTAAAACCTGCGGTTGCTTCACTGATTATGAGTCTTGAAAGTGTATTCGCAGTCATCTTTGGTTTCCTTCTTCTTCACCAGACCCTTTCTTTAAGAGAAGGATTAGGATGCATAGTAATGTTTTTAGCCGTTATTCTTGCTCAGTTCGAGCCCGGTAAAACCGAAGCATAACCCATTAAAAGCTTTGGCAAAAGAAAATATCCGCCATTAAAATAAAAAATTACCGCCTTCACCATTGTTTCTACATGATATGTGTCCGGGATTCCGGGTACATATCAACATGATGAAGGCGGTTTTAACTTCTAAATTTATTATACAACTATCGACTGTTTTACAATCGTTCCAAGACGCTGTTACTTACCTGTTCTTTTTCTTTTCACCCTGTGAATATTCCATCTCAGCTTCACTAATAGGTGCATATCCTTCTTCTACAAGCTGAATCATATGCTTAACTATCTCGGGATCAAACTGCTTTCCGGCGTTATCTCTAAGTTCCTGAAGGATTGTATCGTAACTTAAGTTCTTTCTGTAACATCTTACGCTGGACATTGCATCATATGAGTCGGCAACACCGATAATTCTGCCGACTAAAGGTATCTCCTCACCTTTAAGGCCTTCATTATAGCCACGTCCGTCGTATCTTTCATGATGATATCTGATACCATCTACAACACCCTCAATTGAATAGAAGTCTTTCATAATGGAAGCACCCATTCTTGTATGGCGCTTTATAATCTCAAATTCTTCATCATCGAGTCTTCCGGGCTTTGTAAGGATTGATGAGGGGATTCCTATCTTACCTATGTCATGAAGCATGCCGATATAGTAGAGTCTTTCCTGATCATACTCAGATAATCCCATCCTTTCAGCCAGCATTCTTGAATAAATTGCAACTCTGATTGAATGTCCTCTTGTATATTCATCCTTGGTATCAATGATATTAGCTATTGTTCTAAGCGATTCCTGAACCAGATCCTTATATGATGCGTGTGTATTCTTGTAATTTTTTACCTGAATGTATGACACAGCAAGAATACTTGCTGCAATAGTACTAACAGCGGTTAAAACAGCAAAAAACCAAAATACAGGCAAATCATATAAAGCAATCGTTCTTTTGTATGTTAAAAAAATCTGATTTAAATCCAGTTCTTCTTTACTTGTAAAAATAACTCCAAATGACTGGTTGCTCATGGCTGCAACCCTATTAGATCTCTCCTGCGGTGTAAAAGTCGACACCCCTGCATTGGAAGTCCACTCGCCATTCCACATACTTGTCGGACGACTTTTTATAGGTGTATTAACCTCAACCTTCCAGTCATAGATTGTATATTTAGTCTTATTCACAATCTTGGCATCACAGCTTGTCGCAATTCCCTTTTCTGTAACCCAAAAATCGTTCTTGTTGATTTTTACATATAAATCTTCTCTATTTTCATCATCAATTGACCAATCAAAAGAAAGTGTATAGACATTTGCTGATGTCAGTCCAAGATACACCGCATAGCCAATAATAATCAACAGCGACGCAGAAATAATACCAACGAGTATTTTCAATGTTGTCTTATAAAAATATTGAAAATCTTTTTCCTTTTTCAATCTACACCTCTAACCTCTATGCTTTTTACATATTCATTTAGTGTATTGGCAAATTCATCCATTTCTAACTTACTATATGATGACAAGCCTTGCATTAACACTCTTTCAGAGTCTACGAAACCTTGTAAAAAATACTTTTCGCATCCCTTTATAAGGTTGCCTATTTCTATGAAAGTTTCTTTATTATGAAGCTGCCTTACAACAGTTGTTCTAAATTCATAGTCAATCCCACTATTCATAATTAAGTTTACGCTTCTTTGGATAACAGTGGTATCAATATCAATTCCGGCCGCTCTACTGTAATCATTAAGTGAAGATTTAATATCCATCGCAATATAATCGAGCAGGTTTAGTTCTAAAAGTTCTTCAAGCACCTCTGGATTATATCCATTCGTATCAAGTTTAACTTTTAATCCCAAATCCTTCAATCTGATTATGAAAGATTTTAAATCTTTTTGTATTGTAGGTTCTCCGCCCGTAATACAAACTCCTTGAACAATGCCTTTTCTTTTAACTAAGTGGCCTATTACCTCTTCCTCAGTGATGACCGGCTGACTTGATGGGTCTAGTACCAAATCAGAATTTTGGCAAAACGGACATCTGAAATTACAGCATCCAGTGAATATGGTCGAAGCCACTATTCCCGGATAATCAAGTAATGTAGTTTTATTTAGTCCGTGTATTTGCATTGCTATTTCCCCAGGGTAAAGTTATTATACTTAATAATAAACTCTTTTAGTATAGCATGAAGGATAATCATATGAGAAGAATTCTTTCTGAAGATGAAAAATATATGAGGGCCGCCCTGAAAGAAGCTATGAAGGCCTATAAGCTTGGTGAGGTTCCGATTGGTTGCGTTATAGTCTACGAAGGAAAGATTATAGGCCGTGGTTACAACCGAAGAAATACCGACAAATCCACCCTTTCACATGCCGAAATAACTGCAATAAAAAAAGCTTCTAAAGTCGTTGGTGACTGGCGTCTTGAGGGCTGCACCCTTTACGTTACCTTAGAGCCCTGCCAGATGTGCGGAGGCGCTATTATTCAGGCCCGAATGGACAGAGTTGTTATGGGGAGTATGAATCCCAAAGCCGGATGTGGCGGTTCTATACTTAATATTCTCGAACACGAAGCCTTCAACCACCAGGCGCAGGTTACAAGAGGCGTCTTAGAAGAAGAATGTTCTGAACTTTTAAAAAAGTTTTTTAAAGAACTCCGTGTCAGAGTTAAGTTTGAAAAAGAACAGAAAAAGACTCTTATCGAGTAAAAAACTTTATATTATCTTGATACGCAAAAAGCCTTTCCGGACTTGCCGGAAAGGCTTTTATTATATGTGATACTCCCCACACCCTTTAGTATTATTCTTCTGAATCCTCTAATACAGTTTTAACAGTCTGTGCTGAAACAACTGCTTTGGCTTCGTCCGAATTTAATCCTGTAATATTGATGTTCTTGTTGACCTTTGCATCATAGGTGTTTGCCTTCATGATATCTACGATATCAAGTCCGGTAACTTCTTTAACAGTTTCCATTGTCTTGGCAAGTACATTGGGTACATATGTACCAACTGAGCCAACTCCACTTTCTCCATTTCCACTGTCGATGATTGTAACCTTGTCGATGTTTTCCAAAGGTTTTGCAATTGCGCCAGCCATTTCAGGAAGAGCCTTTACAATCATTTCGATCATAGCTGCCTGTCCGTATTTCTTCATGGCTTCTGCTTTCTTTTCCATTGCTTCTGCTTCTGCAATACCTCTTGCTTCAATAGCCTTTGCTTCTGCTTCACCAACGGCTCTGATACCTTCAGCTTCTTTTTCTTTTGCAAATAAATCTGCTTCAGCTACTGCCTTTCTTGCTTCAGCTTCTTTTTCACGTTCGAACTTTTCAGCTTCAGCTTTGCGCTGACGTTCAAATAAATCTGCCTGAGCTTTCTGTTCTCTTGCGAATCTTTCAGCTTCAGCTTTCTTCTTGATTTCTGCTTCAAGTACCTGTTCTGTAACTTCTACGTCACGTTTCTTTAATTCGATTTCACGTTCCTGCTTAGCGATATTAGCATTTGCAGTTGTTACTTCGATTGTTTTACGCTGTTCCTGCTGCTGAATTTCATACGCAGCATCGGCTTCAGCCTGCTTTACGTCTGATTCTCTCTTGAGTTCAGCCTGTTTAATTCTAAGTTCGTTCTGCTTTGCAGCAATTTCTGTTTCTGCTGCAACCTGTGCTTCGTTAGCAAGACGTTTAGCTTCAGCTTCAGCGATTGTAATATCTCTGTCAGCCTGTGCTTTGGCGATTGATGCATCCTTTTGAATCTGTGACATGTTGTCCTGACCTAATGCAATGATCAGTCCCTTTTCATCTTCGATTTTCTGGATGTTGCAGGAAATAATTTCAATACCTAAGGCATTCATGTCCTTCTGTGCTTTTTCCTGAACTTCATCACCGAATTTCTTACGGTCTGTATTCAACTCTTTTAATTTAACTGTACCAATAATTTCACGCATGTTACCTTGAAGTGAATCGGTAAGAGCTGAGATGATACTCTTTTCATCCATGTTAAGGAAGTTCTTCATTGCTATCTTAATTCCTTCAGGATCTGTTTTTACTCTTACCTTCGCAACTGCGTCGATATCAACACCGATGAAGTCGAGTGTAGGTACATAACCATTTGTCTTAATGTCGATACTAATCTGCTTTAATGCAAGTGTATCTTTTCTTTCCAGGAAAGGAAACTTGATTCCGGCACGACCGATTAAAATCTTGGGTTCTTTTTTCCATCCTGAAATGATGTATGCTTTATCCGGGGGTGCCTTTACGTATCCACTGGCTATTACTGCAAGCAGTGCGATTATTGCTACTACAACGATGATTACTGTTAATACTCCCAAATCAGGCATATTCTTTTTCCTCCTATGAAATGAATATTGTTATTAGTGATAATATTATGCAAACAACCATTGAATTTACCTCGCCTTAGTAATCTGTGTTATTTGCACGAATATCTGATGAATAGTATTCTTCGGGCTCTTCCGGCATAACGATTGCTGCTATAATGTAAGCCCATATGCTAACGCCTCCGAAGAATATAAGTAAGAATGTTGCAAGTCTTACTAATGTAACATCTACGTCGAAGTACTCTGCGAATCCTGCGCAGACACCACATACGCTTTTGTTTCTTGACTTATAAAGTTTCTTATTCATATCTTTTACCTCCATATGAACCATTGTTTTTTGTTTCGTTTTATAAGTCTATTTTATTATTTCCTGCTTTTTCTTAAACCGATATGAGTGCGTATTACTGACCCTTAATCCGCCGCTATATGCGAATTTAGTTTTATCGTGTATAATAAGTCCGTAAATGATCAAAAGGAGAGAATGGCGATTATGGGTAAAAGATCTACTAAAGAGAATAAATGTGCATATCAGCTTGCTCGTGAAGCTGCCGGTTTAACCCGCGAACAGGCAAGCGAAGCTATGGAGTATATTTCAGATGACCGCATTGAGAAAATTGAGCGTGGCGTTCTTTCTGCTCATCCCGAAGAAGTCATCACAATGTCTGAATGCTACAAGGACGCAACATTATGTAACTACTACTGTTCTCACGAATGCCCCATCGGCCAGAAATACATTCCTGAAGTTCAGATTAAAGACTTATCGCAGATCACACTTGAGATGCTTGCTTCATTAAACGCTATGGAGAAAGAAAAGAATCGTCTTATTGAGATTACTGTTGATGGAAAAATCACAGATGATGAAAGACCTGACTTTGAAAAGATTCAGCAGGAGCTTCGCGATATATCAATCTCCATCCAGTCCATGCAGATGTGGATTGAGCACGCCACCCTTACTGGGGAGATTAAATAAATATCTGTCTTTATTATAAATAGATCATCAAGCCCATCTTCGGCTTGATGGTCAGGTATTTACCTTCTACGATGCAATTTTCTTTTCTGAATGGTAATT
>JAKSRS010000058.1 GCA_024403515.1 Lachnospiraceae bacterium | reverse complement strand
GTTTTAAACTTGTTTAAAACATTAGGGTAGTTTTTTATATTTTTTAGGATAAAATATATATGAGGGAGATGGTGGCGGTTAGTAGTATTAAAGTACAATACTTTGGAGGTAAAAGATTATGGAAATGAGAGAACTTAAAAACGGTGTGAAGTCTTCTTTACTCGGATACGGATGCATGAGATTTCCGGTGACAGAAGATGGACATATCGACGAGGTTAAGGCTAAAGAGCTTTTGCTTAAGGCCTATGATAACGGAGTTACTTACTTCGATACCGCTTATCCTTACCATAATGGTGAAAGTGAAAAGTTTGTTGGAAAGGTAATGAGCGAACTTAAAAGAGATACTTATACACTTGCTACAAAGCTTCCCTGCTGGCTTGTAAACTCAGAGGATGATGTAAAAAGACTCTTTGAAGAACAGCTTGAACATCTTAGAACTGACTATGTAGATTTTTATCTTCTTCACGCACTTAATGCTGACAGCTTTAAAAAGATGTGCAGCTTTGGCGTTGTAGAAAAACTTGCCAAGTACAAAGAAGAAGGTAAGATTAAAAATCTTGGATTTTCTTTCCACGATGGATATGAAGCTTTTGTAGATATCGTTAATTACTGGGACTGGGATTTCTGCCAGATTCAGCTTAACTATATCGATAAGGATACTCAGGCTACACTTAAGGGTGTTGAACTTTGTAAGGAAAAGAATATTCCTATTGTTATTATGGAACCTGTTAAAGGCGGAAGTCTTGCTAAGCTTCCTGATGAAGCTATGGACATTCTTAAGCCTTTAAGACCTGAACTTTCAGCCGCAGGATGGGCTTTAACATGGGTTGGTTCTTTTGACCAGATTAAAGTTATTTTAAGTGGTATGACTGAAATGGATCAGCTTGATGATAACTTAAATACTTTTAATAACTTTAAGGTATTATCAGATGAAGAGATGAAGGCTGTTGACAAAGTTGGTGATATTTTACTTTCAAGAGCCAAAAACGGATGTACAGGATGCAGATATTGCATGCCTTGTCCTAAGGGTGTTGATATACCCAGATGTTTCTCGATTTGGAACAACTATCATAAATACGATAATGTTAAGGATACTAAGAATAACTGGAACAACGTACCTGCTGAAGCTAAGCCTGATGCATGTATTAAGTGTGGTGCCTGCGAAACAAAGTGTCCTCAGAAGATTTCCATCAGAGATGATTTGGAAGAATTAAATAAGGAATTGAAAGCACTTTAAAAATGGGTAAAAAAGATAACAGAGAAGTAAAAAAGCACAGTTTATACAAAAAGATGGTCGTCATGGCACTAGGACCGGTGATTATTCTTGGGATTGCAATCACCTTCTTTTGCTATATGAGATTTGTAACGACCATGTATAGAGAAGCCAGCGGCAACATGAAGAAGGTTGCTGTGGTCGTATCTACACTATACGACCGCGAGTGGGAAGGTGATTATTCGCTGGTTCCTACTAAAGGCGATGTATACGAACTTTATAAGGGTGAAACAAGCATTTCTGAAAGGTTCGATATCATTGATGAAATGGCTGAAAAGTTTGACTGTGAAATCTCGGTTCTTTATATGGATATGAGAATTCATACAACGCTTAGAGCCCATGCGGGAAGTGGGGAAAGACTTGTTGGTATCTGCACAAATTCGCAGACCGCAGCAAAAGTCTTGGATGGCGAGGATGAATTTTATAAGGATATTAAAATTGCTGATGAAGCATACCTTGTATTCTATACTCCCCTTAAGAACTCAGACGGAACTGTTATCGGTATGATTGAAATCGCACAGAAGAGTGCCCGAATGAAGAAGGATGTCTGGAAGGCTGTATGGCCGGCTTTTTTCCTTTCGCTTGGCGGTATGATTCTTGCGGCCCATGTATCTTACAAAAATACAGAAGAAATCACTGATGTGATTAAAAAGATTGAAAAGTTTTTACACGGTGTTTCAAATGGCGATTTACAGACTGAACTCGATATTTCAGTATTGAAACGTAAAGATGAGCTTGGAGAAATCGGTAAGGCTTCAACTTCAATGCAAAGAAGCATAAGAAGCTTTATTGAAACCGATCCTTTGACTCAGCTTGGAAACAGACGCTACGTTTCTTCGATGCTTGAAAAAGTTAAAGGAAGATACGTTGAAAACGGCCAGAAATATTCAATCGCAATCGGTGATATCGACTTCTTTAAAAAGGTTAATGACAACTACGGACATAACGCCGGTGATGAGGTGTTAAAAGCTGTCGCTGCTACCTTAAAACGCATGATGCAGGGAAAAGGCTTTGCCGCCAGATGGGGTGGCGAGGAATTCATCATGGTTTTCGATAAGCTTGAGATGGCTGATGCGGGAATGCACCTTGAAAAGGTTCTTGAAAATATCCGTGAGATGGTTGTTGAGACCGAGGGTTACGAAATTAAGGTTACCATGACATTTGGTGTGGTTGACGGTTCGGATATATCTTCCGAAGAAATGGTAGAAGCTGCGGATGCCAAGCTATATTATGGTAAGCAGCACGGAAGAAACCAGGTGGTAACCATTATGGAAGAAGAAAATCAAACATAAGAGAATATATCAAATAAGCGGCGCAAAAAGTCATTGATTGTGTCGCTTATTTTTTTTATCATTTTAGTATATATCAAATTTCGAAAGGAAAAAGAAAATGCTTACTGCTGTAAAAGGACCTTCAAGAAAGATTACTAAAGTCGAAAGAAAAGAAAACGCATTATACCTTTATTCGGAGTATGCGACACACAGATTAATGGCTGTTGACGAAGAAAGTGTAAGAATCACCTTCACAAGAGAGGATAAATTCTCTCAAAGCGAACGTCCCGGCATTGTGAATACTTTGTTTATGGATAGCTGGACCTATAAAGAAGATGACGTTATGGTTTCTTTTGCCACAGACAAGTTAATGATAATAATCGATAAGAAGGCAGGAAGTTACACATATCTTGATAAGGACTCGAATGTTTTGTTAAGCGAGCGCAAGAAAGACAGCAAATGTCTTACAGCTTTCGATACATATAAGCTTACCGGTGACGGACTAAAGACCGAAAAAATACAGACTCCCGATGGGGTCAAGGAGATTATAAAGGAAGCGTCCAAGGAAAAGACCGGGCATGCTTATCATGCATTTCACTACTTAAACTGGGGTGATGAGGCACTTTTCGGCCTTGGACAGCATGAGGAAGGCTATGGGTCATTAAGAGGAAGAAAGCTTTACGTTCATCAGGCTAACCGTAAAAGCGCGGTTCCCATGCTCGTTTCTACTAAGGGATACGGAATTCTAACTGATACCTACAGTCCTTTTATTTTCAATGACTCAGTATCAGAGCCTTATTTTTATCACGAGGCAGTTGATGAACTTGATTATTATTTCATCTATGCCGGAAGCTGCGACGGCGTAATTAAAGAATACAGAAAGATAACAGGCAAGGCTTCAATGCTTCCTAAGTGGGCTTTTGGCTACATTCAGTCCAAGGAACGCTACGAAACAGCCAAAGAAATTCTTGATACCGTAAAAGAGTCTCAAAGAAGAGGCCTTGGCCTTGACTGTATGGTCCTCGACTGGATTTCATGGGAAGATGGAATGTGGGGCCAGAAGACCTTTGACAGGTCACGATTTGAAGATCCTAAGGCTATGACTGATGCGCTGCACGATGCAGGCGTTAAGTTTATGATTTCAATCTGGCCTTCAATGGATGAAAAGACTGAAAACCGCAAGGAATTTGACGAAAAGAATCTCATGCTTGCAAACTGCGGCGTTTATAACCCCTTCCTTAAGGAAGGCCGTGACCTTTACTGGGAGCAGCTTAGCCGTGATTTGTGGGCAAGCGGCGTAGATGCCTGGTGGTGTGACAGCTCCGAACCGCTGACACCCGAATGGAGCCTTGTTGAAAGGCCCGAAGATTCAGCAAATTACCACGCTTTCAATAATGAAATGAGTTTAAGAGCACCTGCTTTGTATTCGGATGCTTTCTGCCTTTACCACGCTCTTGGCGTATACGAAGGCCAGAGAGGGGCAATGAATGAAAGTAAAAAGAAAGATCCTTCCTATAAAGAAAAGCGTGTCTGCAACCTTACAAGAAGCGGAACAACAGGCCAGCAGCGTCTTGGAACCATCATGTGGTCCGGAGACATCGAGGCAAGTTATGATACCCTCAAAAAGCAGTTAGGATGCGGCCTTAACTTCAGTGCATCTGGCCTTCCTTACTGGACACTCGATATTGGTGCCTTCTTTGTAAAAGAAGGAAACTTCTGGTACTGGATGGGTCAATATGAAGATCCTACCAATAATCCCGGTTACAAGGAACTTTATACAAGATGGTTCCAGTTTGGTGCTTTCCTTCCTATATTCCGTGCCCACGGAACTGATCTTGACCGTGAAATGTGGGTATTTGGCGATGAGGGCGATATTTTCTACGATGCTATGGTTAAAGCCAATAAGCTCAGATATGAGCTCATGCCCTTTATATATTCCGAGGCCGGAAAGGTCTGGCTTGAAGATAAGTCACTTATCACTCCTTTGGGTTTTGCTTTTCCTGAAGACAAGAAAGTGTGGAATATAACTGATCAGTATATGTTCGGAGGCTCAATAATGGTTTGTCCCGTAACTGATCCTATGTACTATGACAATGAAGGAAACGAACTTAAAGGTGTGCCCAAAGAAAGAGAAGTTTACCTTCCATCAGGCAGTAAATGGTTTGATTTTTATACCGGCAAATGTTATCAGGGTGGACAGAGCATTATCTGTGAAGCACCAATAGATACGATTCCTCTTTTTGTGGCTGACGGTAGTATCATCCCTATGACACAGGCGGCAGTTTCTACAGCAAAACAGGACAAAAAGGTTGAATTTAAGGTATTTTCAACTCGCGACTGCGAATATCTTATGTATGAAGATGATGGAGACGGATACGGTTACGAGAATGGCGAGTACGATCTGAAAGTAATAAAATACAACAAATTGACTCAGAAAGTCGATGTTGAATGTAAATAATCGCTCGCTTCGATTATTGCGATTTTAATTCTAATAAGTTATTATATCAAAGGTTATATTTTTAGATAACTTATAGCTTTTAAGAACGGAGAATAACTTATGAAAAAACATTCATTATGGGCAAGAGTTACTTCTATATTAATGGGGGTAGTTGTAGGAGTGAGTTTACTGTCCTTTGCAGGAACAACCGCTAATGCGCAGTCCGAGGTTTTGACAGGAAAAACAGCGACTGAAATCTCCGGTATGTTGGGTAAAGGTTTTAACTTAGGAAACACTTTTGATGCAACTGGTGGAAAGAGTGGAGATATTTACAGTTTTGAAACATCATGGGGAAATCCTGTTGTTGTTAAGGAACTTATTGATGGAATAAAGGCAGCGGGATACTCATCAATCCGTATTCCCTGTACCTGGGCCAAGCACATGGACAAGGGCAACAATTACGCCGTTGATCCTGAGTTCTTTGAAAGAATGAAGGAAGTTATCGACTGGTGTTATGAAGATGATCTTTTCGTTATTTTAAATGTTCATCATGAAGGCTGGCTTAACAAGGAAACATTTTGTGAAGACTACAAGGAAATTGGCGACAGACTTGGTATTTTGTGGTCACAGATAGCTGATTACTTCAAAGATTATGATCAGCATCTTATATTTGAAGGCATGAATGAACCAAGAGCTCAGGGCACTTCCTATGAATGGACCGGAAACGAAGAAGGTTATGCTGCAGTTAATTACCTTAACCAGGTATTTGTAAACGCAGTAAGAACAAACGCTGAAGGTTACAACGCTGAACGTGTACTTGGTATTCCCGGCTACGCAGCTTCAAACTCTGCAGTGGCATTACGTGCAATTGAAATCCCTGAATTTAACGGTGAACCTGTAAACAACGTGATGATTTCAATTCACTGCTATTCACCTTATGAATTCTGCTTAACAGACAAGCAGACAAGCTTCAGTCCTACAAATTCAGGCGACACATCAGACATCAAAAGAATGATGAGCGATATCAAGACACTCTTTACTGATAATGGAATTCCTGCCTATATCGGTGAATGTGGAGCTACAAACTCAGGCGATAACCTTGAAGCAAGAATAGCCTGGTTTAACTACTTTGGAAAAGTTACAAGAGAAGCAGGAGTCGCTGCTTTTGTATGGGATAACGGTGCAGGCGGAACTTCAGGTGGTGAATGCCACAGATACTTTAACCGTAAGACAGGAGAACTTGTCACACCTGAACTTTCAGAAGCTTTTATAAATGGTTACGAACCCAAGGCTGAAGCCAAGAACATTTTCTTTGACTTCGAACCCGGAAAGCAGGGCGATACTTCTGTTATCGAAACACCTACTGAAATGGGCTTTGAACCAAGACAGCTTATGAAGCAGGCCAAGATTAACCATACAGAGGATGCTACAGTAGGTTTCTCTTTAAAGGTTGATACCAAGATTGACAATCAGACAGCTTATTACGATCTTTCAAGATTTGAAGGAATGTACTTAAATATTAATGCATATCTTTTAGTTTCATCAGGTTCAGTTGAAATCGGCTTAGGCGATAGGGTTGTTGAAACGCTCGAAGCTAATGAGGACTGGAAAGAAGTTTCTTTTGCCATAAAGGTTGAAAATGCTACTGATGCATTGTTCTTTAGGGGCATAACAGAAGAAAACTTCTACATTGACGATATGTCTATTGATATTATTGATGAAGCTGCATACAATGAGGCAATTTCAAATAAAGAAGTTGAAACCAAACCCGAAGGCGATTCTAATGAGGCTTCAATTGATAATAATAATGAGTCAAAAGAAAGCGTAGAGAAGGCTGCAATGCCTGTAAGAAATATCGTTCTTTGCATTATTGCACTTATTGCTCTTGTTGTGATTTTTACAGTAAGAAGAAGGGCACTTAAGAAGAAATAATAGTTGACTTTTCAATAATCAATGAAATAATGGTTATTGAATAAATATAAATGCGAGGTGCTATGTTATGGATAAGAAAGAATTTGCTTTAAAACAGCACGCTGACTGGGCAGGAAAGATTGAAGTTATTTCCCGTGCCAGCGTATCAAACAAGGAAGAGCTTTCGGTAGCTTACACTCCCGGTGTTGCAGAACCCTGTCTTGAAATTCAGAAAGATGTAGATCTTTCATATACATATACAAGACGTCACAATCTTGTAGCTGTTATTACAGATGGTACAGCAGTACTTGGACTTGGTGATATCGGTCCTGAAGCCGGTATGCCTGTTATGGAAGGAAAGTGTGCATTATTCAAAGCTTTCGGTGATGTTGATGCTTTCCCTTTATGCATTCGTTCCAAGGATGTTGATGAAATTGTAAACACTGTTAAACTTCTTGCAGGAAGCTTTGGCGGTGTAAACCTTGAAGATATTTCAGCGCCCCGTTGTTTTGAAATTGAAAGAAGACTCAAAGAGTGCTGCGATATTCCGATTTTCCATGACGATCAGCACGGAACAGCTGTAGTTGTTCTTGCTGCAATGATTAACGCACTTAAGATAGTAAAGAAAGATATTAAAGATATTAAGGTTGTAACAAGTGGTGCCGGTGCTGCCGGTATTGCAATCATTAAGCTTCTTGTAAGCATGGGACTTAAGAACGTAGTAATGTGCGACCGTACAGGTGCTATTTACGAAGGACGTGAAGGTCTTAACTCTGAGAAGATTGAAATGGCCAAGATTACAAATAAAAATATGGAAAAGGGTACTCTTGCTGAGGTTATCAAAGGCGCTGACGTATTTATCGGTGTTTCAGCTCCCGGTACAGTAACCAAGGAAATGGTAGCAACAATGGCTCCTAATCCTATCCTCTTCCCTATGGCTAACCCTGTTCCTGAAATTACTCCTGATGAAGCAATTGCAGGTGGGGCAGCAGTAGTTGGTACAGGCCGCAGCGATTATCCTAACCAGATTAATAACGTTCTTGCATTCCCCGGAATCTTCCGTGGTGCATTAGATGTTCGTGCTAAGGATATCAATGATGAAATGAAGGTAGCAGCTGCATATGCAATCGCAAGCCTTGTTTCAGATGAAGAACTTAACGCTGAGTACATTATTCCCAATGCATTTGATCCCCGCGTTGGTAAGACAGTTGCAGAAGCTGTTAAAGCAGCTGCAATTAAAACAGGCGTAAACAGAATCTAAGGATTTGATAAGTTGGATTTTGGACTTGATTAAATTTGGCACTAGTTTTTAGACATAAAAGAAGCACACCTTATGGTGTGCTTCTTGTTTTTATATTCATTATTATTCTTTTCCGTCCCAGCAGTAGGTGCAAAGCTTGCACTTATCAATTTCTACTGAATCGAGCATGTCATCAAGTCGGTTGAAACGAAGTGATGTGAAGTTAAGCTCTTTACGAATTTCTTCAACCATTGTTTCGTACTTTTCTGAATCGGGATTTGCGTACTCATCAAGGATTTCATCAGTTACATTTCCATTTTCAAGTCTGTAGATAACTCTTCTTGTAATCAAATCCATTTCTGAAGATGAACGTGAGAAGTTGAGGTACTTACATCCATATAATAAAGGAGGGCAGGCAGGTCTGATATGAACTTCCTCAGCTCCTGAATTGTAAAGGAACTCTGTTGTTTCGCGAAGCTGTGTTCCGCGAACGATTGAGTCATCGATAAGAAGCAACTTTTTGCCACGGATTAAATCGTCTACTGCAAGAAGCTTCATCTTGGCGATGAGGTTACGCTGGCTCTGGATTGTAGGCATAAAAGAACGTGGCCAGGTAGGTGTATATTTGATGAAAGGACGAGAGAAGGGAATGCCTGATTCGTTGGCATATCCGATTGCATGTGCAAGACCTGAGTCGGGAACACCTGCGACTACGTCGGGTTTGGCATTATCTCTTTTAGCCATCTTGGCACCACAGTTGTATCGCATTCTTTCGACACTGATTCCTTCATAAGAACTTGAAGGATATCCGTAGTATACCCAAAGGAAGGTACAAATCTTCATGTCCTTACCGGGCTGAACGAGTGTTACGCAGTTATCGGGAGTAATTACATCGATTTCTCCGGGGCCTAATTCCTTGTAATCTGTGTAACCAAGGTTTTTATAAGCAAAGTTTTCAAAAGAAGCACAGAAGGCATCTTCTTTACGTCCGATAACAATAGGAGTTCTTCCGTATCTGTCTCTTGCACAGTAGATACCCTTGGGTGTCATTAAAAGTAGTGATAAAGAACCGTCGATTGAATTGATGGCATTCTGAATACCTTCAACGAGATTTTCTTTTTCGTTAATAAGTGCTGCAACAAGTTCGGTTGCGTTAATATCGCCACCACTCATTTCCAAGAAGTGTGAGTGTCCGTTGTTAAAGACTCTTTCGGTAAGTTCATCAACGTTGTTAATCTTACTTACAGTAGTGAGTGAATAAGTACCGTGGTGAGAACGAACGGTTAAAGGCTGGGGCTCGTAGTCTGAAATACAGCCAATTCCGAGATTTCCCTGCATGCCCTGGATTTCTTTGTCAAACTTGGTACGAAAAGGTGAATTTTCAATGTTGTGAATTGCTCTGTTGAATCCCTTTTCGCCATAAACGCAAAGTCCGCCGCGTCTGGTTCCAAGATGTGAGTGATAGTCTACTCCGAAAAATAAATCGAATACGCAATCGTTTTTTGATGCTACGCCAAAAAAGCCACCCATGGTTTCTTCCTTTCATATAACACGTATTTAGTTTACTGCTGCTAATGCAGCCTACAGAAAAACTTTAGCATAAATAAAAATGTCAGTCTATTACAAAGTGTAACTAATTTTGACTCTTAGTGAGTGCAAATTACTGTGAGTTATGCTAAACTTAAGCCACGAGGTTAATGGAGATTGCTATGAAAAAGAGAAGACTGGTTGTATTAGTGGCCGCTTTGTTTGTTTCAACTATCATAGGTGGCTGTGGGAAAAGTAAACAGGTCATGCAGCTTATAGATAAAGCTCATGCTGAATATGAAAGTGCAGATTATATGTCTGCCGTAAGCGACTACACTGAAGCTTTGGAACTTACAAACGATAAAAAAGACATATATCGTGAGCTTGGAATAACATACATTGAACTTGAAATGTATCCTAAGGCCATAGAGGCTTTTACGGAGTCTTTGCATGCAGGAAACGGTTTTATCAAGGCTGTTGACTACGATATAAATTTGTATCTTGCCAAGGCATATTCCTTAAATGGAGAGTTTGAAAAGGCAGTAACAATTTATGATGCTGTAATAGAGATGAAGCCCAAACTTTTAGAAACTTACTATGAAAGAGGTCTTGCTTATTTAAATCTTGGAAACAAGACAGGGGCGATAGAAGATTTTGCCAAGGTTACGGCAAGCGATCCTAAAAACATTGATAAGTATCTTGATATTTACTTTGCTATAGAAGATGCCGGATTTTCGGATGACGCAAGAACGTATCTTCAGGCTACTTTGGACAATGCACCTGCATCTACATCAGACTACGATAAGGGTCGCATGTGTTACTACTTAAACGACTATTCCAACGCAAGAGTTTATCTTGAAAAGGCCAAGGATATGTCTAAACCCGATACAATCCTGATGCTTGGTAAAACCTACGAAGCAATCAACGATTACAGCTACGCTTCAAGCCTTTACAATGAGTATCTTTCCGAGAAAGGAAATAACGCCGGAGTTTACAGTCAGTTAGGCAAGTGCAGAATGTATCTTGAGGATTATGAAGCAGCACTTCTTGCTTATTCGTCAGGACTTAAACTCGATGATCCTAACTGGAATCAGGTACTTCTTTATAACGAGGCAGTAGCCTACGAGTATATGCTTGATTTCAAAACTGCATACACAAAGATGAAGGACTATCTGGAAAAATATCCTAAGGATGAAAATGCACAAAGAGAACTGATTTTTTTGGCATCAAGATATTAATTCGGTTTACATAATATTAAAGGAAGGGCATCTGCTCTTCCTTTTTTGTTTTTCATACAAGGACTATCTACAAGTTATGTTTGCAAAAGAAAATTGAGCCACACAATTTGAAAATTCATAAACGGCATAAAATCAAGGAAAATCAATATATTGTGGTTACGTGAATGAAAGAATTCTGACAATAACGACACTAGATATTGTGTTAACATAATTATTATGCGCAAATATATTGTGTTTAGCCTTGCTTTTTATCCGGGTCTTTGGTACACTAAATTTAACTGGTGTTGTGTCGAATTATGTAAACGCACCACAAGATATTGGGAGGAAAGAAAAGAGGAATTAAGATGTACCAGGTAGTAAAACGTAACGGAGAAATGTCAGATTTTACATTGACAAGAATCAGCGATGCCATTATGAAGGCATTTATCGCTACAGATATGGAGTACAGCAACGATATTATTGACTTGCTTGCTCTTAGAGTAACTGCTGATTTTCAGTCTAAGGTTACTGACGGAAAGATTCATGTTGAGGATATTCAGGATAGCGTTGAAAGAGTATTAGAGCAGACAGGCTATGTTGAACCCGCTAAGGCATATATTCTCTATCGTAAACAGAGAGAAAAGATGCGTGTAATGAAGTCAACAATCCTTGACTACAAGGATGTTGTAAACAGTTACGTTAAGGTTGAAGACTGGAGAGTAAAGGAAAACTCAACTGTAACATATTCAGTTGGTGGTCTTATCCTTTCCAACTCAGGAGCAGTAACAGCTAACTACTGGCTTAGTGAAATATATGATGAAGAAATCGCTGAAGCACATCGTAATGCGGATATTCACATTCACGATCTTTCAATGCTTACAGGCTACTGTGCAGGATGGTCATTAAAGCAGCTTATCACTGAAGGCTTAGGCGGTATTCCCGGAAAGATTACATCTGCACCTGCAAGACACTTATCAGTACTTTGCAACCAGATGGTTAACTTCCTTGGAATTATGCAGAATGAATGGG
>JAKSRS010000057.1 GCA_024403515.1 Lachnospiraceae bacterium | reverse complement strand
TAATAAGTGAAGAAATGTATAGGAACAAGGCGGGACGATTTCTATACAGGGGCGGTGATGTTGAGGAATGTATAGGAAAGCGACGGGGTGATACCTATACAGAAGCAAATAAATGAAGAAATGTATAGGAACAAGGCGAGAGGATTCCTATACGAAAGCAAATATATGCTGAAATGAATGGTAAAGTGGCGGAATGATTCCTATACAGAAGCTATAAATAAAGAAATGTATAGGAAAATGCATTGGTTGGTAATAAAGATTTACGTTAGAATTATTTCAAAAAGTAATATCAGAGTAATTATATTTGAACAGCAACAGGCGCAAGGCCTGTTGCTGCATGTTTGAATTTAAGCTTCATATCCGTTGGGGTTGTTCTTCTGCCAGTTCCAGGAGTCTTCGCACATTTCGCGAATTCCGTATTCGGCTTTCCAACCAAGTTCTTCCAATGCCTTGTCTGCGTTTGAATAGCAGGTGGCAATATCGCCGGGACGACGGGGTCCGATGACGTAAGGAATTTTAACACCGTTGGCTTCTTCGAAGTTTTTAACGATATCAAGAACACTGTATCCAACACCGGTTCCGAGGTTGTAAACCTTAAGGCCGGCTTTTTCTTCAATCTTTTTAAGAGCTTTAACATGTCCACGGGCAAGATCAACAACGTGGATGTAGTCGCGAACGCCGGTACCGTCGGGGGTATCGTAGTCATCACCAAAAACAGTAAGCTTTTCACGCTTTCCAACAGCAACCTGAGTTACGTAAGGCATTAAGTTGTTGGGGATACCGTTGGGGTTTTCACCGATAGTACCTGATTTGTGAGCACCGATAGGGTTGAAGTAACGAAGTAAGATAACGTTCCATTCAGGATCGGCTTTCTGAATATCTGTAAGAACCTGCTCAAGCATTGACTTGGTCCAGCCATAAGGGTTTGTACATGTGCCCTTAGGACATTCTTCAGTAATAGGAATAAAAGCAGGATCACCATAAACAGTAGCTGATGAAGAGAAGATGATGTTTTTAACATTGTGCTGTCTCATGACATCAACAAGAACTAAAGTACCTGCAATATTGTTTTCGTAGTATTCCCAAGGCTTGGCAACAGATTCACCAACGGCTTTAAGACCGGCAAAGTGAATACAAGCATCAACCTTGTGGGCATCAAGAATTCTGTTTAAAGCGTCACGGTCAAGAATATCAGCTTCAAAGAAAGTAACCGGCTTTCCGGTGATAGCTTCAACGCGCTTTAAAGATTCTTTGGATGAGTTTGAAAGATTGTCAACGACAACAACGTCGTATCCGGAATTCTGAAGTTCAACAACTGTGTGAGAACCGATATAACCGGCACCACCTGTAACAAGAATAGTCATAGTATTTCTCCTCATGTTAATTTGCTTTACCACATCATTAAATATCATGATATACTAGTATAGTAAAAAAAGCAAAGAAACTCAATCTTTAAATTTAGTTTTTTAAAACACTGATAAAACGTGGAAATTTGTAAATCCGCACATTTATTATGGAGATAAATATGAACGGAAACTTATATATTGTGGCAACTCCAATTGGAAATCTTTCGGACATGACCGAAAGAGCCATTGAAACATTAAAAAGTGTTGATCTTATAGCGGCCGAAGATACAAGAAATACAGGAAATCTTCTAAACCACTTTGACATTCATACGCCCATGAAGGCCAATCATAAGTTTAATGAAAAAGAAAGTGTCGATTATTTATTAATGCAGCTGCAGTCCGGCAAAAATATAGCTGTAGTATCCGATGCGGGAACACCTTGTGTAAATGATCCCGGATTTGTTATTGCGAGTGCGGCTTCTAAGGCAGGAATTAATGTGATTCCGGTTCCAGGTGCCTGTGCGGCAGTTACAGCCGTGTCCGCATCCGGCCTTCCCTCTTCTACTTTTACATTTATGGGATTTTTCCCTCGTGAGAAGAAGGAGACAGAGGCGCTTTTGGACTATATCAAGGATAACCGCGATGAACTCTACATTTTTTATGAGTCACCGTTGCGTATCAAGGATACAATGGAGATTATAGGCACAACTTATCCGGATGCCCAAATCTGCCTTTGTAACGACTTAACCAAGTTACATGAACGCATTTACCGCGGAACCCCTGACGAAGTCTTAAATGAACTTAAGCTTAATCCAAATGCAACCAAAGGCGAGTACTGTTTACTCGTATATGTTACCAAGCCCCAGAAGGAAGAGGATGATAATGACCTTCTTTCGCCCGAAGCTTATCTTATAGATGAAATTGTTAAAAACGGAGTAACGATGAAAGACGCTGTATCTACCCTTGCTTCCAACAAGCAGGTTCCTTACTCTAAGAAAGAACTATACACAGCATCTCTTAAGTTAAAAGAGTTATTGTGATTAAGAAATTTTGAAGAAAAATCTGAGATTCTTTAGAAATTCTGAAGAAGGCGCCTTTAGTAGTCTTCTTCAAGAATCTCAATTTCGAGATAGTCAAAGTCAGTAGTTTCAATGAAACTGTCCTTGGAAAAGCGGGTCTTAGAGCGGCGCTTAAACTCCGAAACATTGGATTCAAGCCAGATAGGCTTACCAAGATCCCACTCGTTACAGATACTGTCGAGAGCCGAAAATACCTTGTGAGTACGGGTTTCTTCAGAATAATCGTTAACGACCATATCTTTAAGCATTCTGTTATCAAGCCATAATTTAGCCCAAACTCTCATAGGGTGATTTCCTTTCCGGCATTAATTTCATTCATCATAGTACATCATCAGGCAAAAGAAGGACAATAGCAATGCTTAAAAAATCATAAATAATCCCTGCAATTGTACAATTTATCATATTTTATGCTATAATAAATTTGGGTTTATGGGTAACTTAGAAGGGGACTTACTAAATAATGGAAATAAACCAGACATTAAACGAATACGATGAGGTAGATTCATGGGCGGCCATGACGCTTGTCTATAAATCAGCCTTAAAGAAAATCAATACTAAGCTTGAAATATTAAATGATGAATTTCAACAGGTTCATCGTTACAATCCTATTGAACATATAAAATCAAGACTTAAATCACCTGAAAGCATTGTAAAGAAGCTTCGTAAGAACGGACACGAATCTACAATTGAAAACATGGTTAACTATGTTAATGACATTGCCGGAATTCGTATCATCTGTTCATTTACAAACGATATTTACAGAATCGCAGATATGCTTAGCGACCAGGAAGATATAAAGGTAATAGAAGTAAAAGACTACATTAAAAACCCTAAGCCCAGTGGATATAAAAGCTTCCACATGCTTGTTACTACACCTGTATATCTTTCAGACCGTATAGTAGAGACCAAGATAGAAATTCAGATTAGAACCGTTGCCATGGACTTCTGGGCAAGCTTGGAACACAAGATTAACTACAAGTTTGAAGGAAACATTCCAGAATCCTTTAAAAACGAACTGGTTGAATGTGCCAACATGGTATCCGATCTTGATGAAAGAATGCTTAGACTAAACGACGAAGTACAAAAGCTTGGTAACACAAATCTGTCTTATTAGTCTTAGGAAATCAGACTAGGAAACAACGCATTTTCTTTTGCGAAAGAAAATTTTTTATTTAACCGTAAAACGGTAGGGATGGAGATTAGATATGGACAATTTTATGGACATGCTCACACAGAGATTTAATTCCAAAGAAGCAATTCGTGCCAATTCCGAAGCAGATGCCAAGCAGCTTTCACAGGCTCAGGGAAAGGTTGCTGAGTACGAAGAAGCAGTAGCTGAGATGAGAAAGCTCGTTTTCAAGTGCGCAGAAGCTAATGAAGCAACACTTCAGGCAATTCAGGCAGGCATCGAGAAGATTGAAGCTTTTGACGGAGCGAATAATACAGTTTCAGATACTATAAAAGAGCAGGAAAACTACATTCACAAAGAAAATATTCGCGTTTACAGAAACGTTCAGGCAGCAGTAGTTGATGAACTTAAGCTTCAGACAGAAAATTTAACAGAACAGAACAAAGAACTTACAGGAAAGATTAAAGGCGTTAAGACTCTTGCAATTATTTCAACAGTATTTGGCGGAGTTTCAATGCTCGCATTAATCCTTGATCTTGTTATCCGCTTTCTTGGAATCACATTCTAGTTGTTGGATTGATTTGAGATATTTAGGAGTTTTAGGATAATGGCCAAAGTAGATTTTAAGCCCGGCAATATGCTTTATCCCCTGCCGGTGATAATGGCGACCGTTAAAGGCAAAGAGGGAAAGACCAACATCATAACCCTTGCCTGGGCGGGAACAATCAACTCGGATCCGGCAATGATTTCAATATCAGTAAGAAAGTCCAGATATTCATACGGACTACTGATGGAGTCGGGAGAGTTTTGCGTAAACCTTACAACCAAGGAACTTGCTTTTGCCACAGACTTATGTGGAGTTAAAAGCGGACGCGATGTAGACAAGTGGAAACAGGGTAAGCTTACACCGATTCCATGTTCAGATATTTCCTGTGACATGATTGAGGAAAGCCCCGTAAACATCGAGTGCAAGGTTGTAAAGAGCGAGGATTTGGGCTCGCATACAATATTCTATGGCGAGGTCGTTGCGGTTCATGTAGACGATAAGTACATGGACGAGAACAACACCTTCCACTTTGAGGATGCCAACCCCATAGCTTATTCTCACGGAAAGTACTACACCCTCGGCGAATATGTTGGAAAGTTCGGATACTCAGTAGCCAAGAAGAAAAAGAAATAAATCAGGCGGCTTTTTCAACCAAGGTTGGAGAAGCCGTATTTTAATGGATATAGAGGAATAAACATGAAAAAGAAAGAGAAAAAGAAAGTTGACTTACAGGTATTAATCATCACCTTAATTATTGTGGTGTTATTTTCAGTAGTAGTCGGTGCACTGGGATTTTCACTCTACAGAATGAACTACGTTAAAAGGTATTTAAGACAGTGTGGAGTTAACCTGACAGGAAACGTTAATGTATACGCCCAGGTTGACGACACCTGCTACCAGCTTACACGTGATAACGCCAACCACATGGCAAGAGTACTTGTAGTTGGAACCGTAAACCTTGAAAGAGCCAAGGACGTTGAAAACGGCAACAAGATAATTTTAACATCAATTTCCAAGGACAAAGAACACGTTAGAAGAGTCGCGACAATCGAAGAACTTGAAAACACCAAGACTAAAGTGACAATAGATAACGAAAACGGCAAGGTAACTGCAGTTCTCGACGAAGTCAGATACATGTCGCTTCTTCAAATAATAACAAAAGATGCAGGAGAAGGTGGAAACCTAATAATTGAAGCTGTACCTTCCGATAAATAGAGTGAAAAGCGTTTTTTTGGAATAAAACCCAAAGAAGATATGCGCATAAAGGACGATATAAAGGGCGCCGCAGTAGATGAAAGTGTGTAAAGGCCGTAAAGAATCACATCCCCTTGCGGATGGCGTTTTTTCCGTATTTGTCGCGGATAGAGGAAAGAGCACTTTCAAGCTTCTTTTCTTTTAAATCATCTGCAATGGATTTTTGGCCGGATGAATTATCTATCGAAAAACAGTCGTCAAAAAGACTAAGCTGCATAGGTTCATCCTCGGAAACAAGCTTAGTGGCGCGAACGCCTAATAGGCGTATCGGACTTTGGTTCCATAAGGCATCAAAAAGGGGCATGGCAGCCTCATGCAAAGCTTTAGCAGTATATATAGGACGCTCAAGACCGGTTTGGTGGGAGAAGGACTTGAAATCAGCGTACTTGATTTCAACAGTTACGGAACCCGCGAGAAAACCGGCCTTTTTTAATCTTAAGGAAACCGATTCACAAAGAGAATAAATGACCTTGGAAGCTTCCTCTTTGGTAGTGATATCGTGAGAGCCTGTGGTGGAGTTACCGATACCCTTGGCTTCACGTTCCTGAGTGTTAACGACCGAATCGTCGATTCCATTGGCAAAATTCTGAAGAAGTGCACCCATACTCTTAAGGTGGGAATTTAAAACATCGGGGTTAGCAGTTGCCAAATCGCCAATCGTGTTTATTTCAAGCTTTTTTAAAGTAGCCTGGGCGGATTTTCCGCATAAAAACAAGTCTCCTACAGGAAGGGGCCACATCTTTTCTTTAATTTCACTTCTATATAAGGTATGGGTTTTGTTGGGCTTAGTAAAGTCCGAAGCCATCTTGGCAAGAACCTTGACGTCTGAAATTCCAACATTAACGGTAAAGCCAAACTTGGAATAAATAGTCTCTCTAATCATATTGGCAAAAGAAAGTGGAGACTCATAAAGATGGGCAATCGGAGCAAAGTCTAAATATACTTCATCCACGGAAGCCTGTTCAATATCGTCAGTAAAGGAGTGAAGATAGTCCATCATCTGTTTGCTCATCCTGTGGTAGAGTTTCATATCCGGAGGAGCCATAATCAAATCAGGGTATTTTTTAAAGGCATTAACAATAGGCTCGGCAGTTTCAATATGATATTTCTTGGCAGGGATAGACTTGGCAAGAACAATTCCGTGACGGGAAGACTGATCGCCGCCAATAATAGAGGGAACCTCTCTTAAGTCGACAGTATCACCGTGTGCAAGCCTGTCGACAGCTGTCCAGCTAAGGAAGGCCGAATTAACATCAATATGGAAAAAACAAGGATCCATAAGGCCCTCCCTTCAAAAGATTAAAATCGAACATATGTACTGATTATATGCTACCATAAGTCTGCTGACTTTACAAGAGACCCTTAAACTGTTAAAATGTGTGAGGGTATAGAGAAGAATTTGTTTAGTTATGGGTTGCGATAAGAACCTTGGTTCTTAGTCGGAGTAAGATAAAATGGTAATACGTAGATATATAAAAAAATGTAAATTGGCTTACCTTAGAATCGCGCTTTTGGCAATTGCCTTAAGTGCTCTTTTCATGCCCTCTCTTAGCCCCGTAAAGAGTGTTGGAGACAACATCTTTACCCTTTATATTAACGGCCAGGTAATGGGTACAGTAGACGATAAGGATACTGCATATGACCTTATGAACGAGGCAAGAAGAGAACTTGCCAAGGACAATGAGGGAATGCTTTTTCTTGAAGCCAAGACCGAATTAGTCGGTGAGGAAATACTTTTTGGCCAGGCAGACGACAAAGCCGGCGTTTTGGATAATATTAAAAACATTTATTCTAATTCAGTTCACGATACACTTCAGCACGCCTATACCGTTAAAATCGACGGATATATGGTAAATCTTCCATCAATAAGCGATGTTCAGAAGTTACTGGAAGCCTCAATAGAAAGATACGATACACAGGATCGATTCTCAGTCCTTCTTATGGCTGACTCCAAGCGAGAGCTTCCCGTTCAGGTTCCCGAAATCAACAAAAACTACGAAGAAGAAAAAAAGGAAGAACTTGGAGTAACAACAAGAGACTTCTTTGATAACGATGGCGTATTCGGCGCCATGGACGACGTAATCGACAATATCGATTTCGAAAAAGAAACGGACTTTGATGATTACTACTATGGAATAACCGAAATGAGATTTGCAAACACTGTAGAAATAGTTGAAGCAATTCTTCCATCCAAGCAGGTTTCAAATCTTAATAAGGCAATTGATGAAGTAACCAAGGATAAAGAAAAGAAAAAGATTTACGAAGTAGTATCGGGAGATACACTTTCAGGAATCGCCAATAAAACAGGAATAACAGTTGATCAGCTTATAGCATTAAATGAGTCAATTGAAAATGAACGTTCAATTATCCGTATTGGAGATGAACTTACAGTTACAGTTCCCAAGCCTGAACTTTCGGTAGAAAGAGAAGAACTTGAATATTATGAAGGAACCTATGAAGCTCCTATCCAGTACGTATTAAACGATGACTGGTACACAACAACAGAAGTTACACTTCAAGATCCGGTATCGGGTTACCACAAAGCGGTACAAAGAACCATCTATCTTGATCATGATGTTGTAAACCGAGATATTATTAAAGAAGAAATCATTGCAGAGGCCGTTCCCAAGATTGTTGAAAAGGGAACCAAGATACCTCCTACATATATTAAACCTATTTCAGGTGGTCGAATGACCAGCGGATTTGGTACAAGAACAGCAACCATCAGGGGTATGACATCTTACCATGGTGCTATCGACTGGGGAACACCAATCGGTACCAGCGTTGTTGCTTCCTGTGGTGGTGTCGTTGCTCATGCAGGATGGATGAGTGGTTACGGATACTGCGTATTCATCAACCACCCCGATGGAAAACAGACCAGATACGCACATCTTAGTAAGACACTTGTTACTAAGGGACAGAGCGTTTCACAGGGCCAGAAGATCGCACTTAGTGGTAACACCGGTGTATCTACAGGACCTCATCTGCACTTCGAAATGCGTATTAACGGTGTCATGGTTAATCCTCTTAACTACCTTAACTAGGTTTTTAACGGGTGAATATCATCTGGGCACAAAGTCGCATAAATACACGGATTATACTCAGGCAAACTTCCGTTCTTTTGACAAAAGAACGGGGGTGTGCTAATATACAACATTAGAATTAAAGAGACTATGTTTTGTGGACATAGAGGGATGGATAAGAAATGAGACAGTACGCTATCAAGGGAGGTAATCCCCTTGTTGGTGAGGTTGAAATTGGCGGTGCCAAGAATGCTGCTTTGGGTATCATAGCAGGCGCACTCCTCACTGATGAAACTGTGGAAATAGAAAATGTACCTGATTTACGCGATACAGCTGTCATGCTTGAAGCTCTTAAGGAAGTTGGAGCCAAGATTGAAAAGGTTGATCGCCATACAATTCGCATTAACTGTGCAAACATATTAACAACAAAGTTTGACAATGATGGAGTTAAACGAATTAGAGGATCTTATTACTTTGCCGGATCTTTACTTGGAAGATTCAAGGAAGGCGAAGTAGCATTACCCGGTGGATGTAACATCGGAAGCAGACCTGTAGATCAGCATATGAAGGGCTTTAGAGCACTTGGAGCTGATGTAGATATCGAGCACGGCTGTTTAGTGACAAGAGCCGATGCATTAGTAGGAAGCCACATATTCCTTGATGTAGTTTCAGTTGGAGCAACAATTAATCTTATGCTTGCAGCTGTACTTGCACAGGGACAGACATATATTGAAAACGCTGCCAAAGAGCCCCACGTCGTAGATGTGGCCAACTTCTTAAACAGCATGGGCGCTGTAATAAAGGGTGCCGGAACAGATGTAATCCGTATCAAGGGAGTTGAAAAACTTCACGGATGCCATTATTCAATCATTCCCGATCAGATTGAAGCCGGAACATTCATGCTTGCAGCAGCAGTTACCAAGGGAGATGTTCTTATCAAGAATATTATTCCCAAACATATGGAATCAATTTCATCCAAGTTACTTGAAATTGGATGTGAAGTAGAAGAATCTGATGATGCTATCAGAGTTGTAGCATCCAAGCCTTTCAGACATACACAGGTTAAGACAATGCCTTATCCCGGATTTCCTACAGATATGCAGCCTCAGATCGTAGTTGCATTGGGACTTGCAGATGGAACAAGTATTGTTACAGAAAGTATCTTTGAAAACAGATTCCGCTACGTAGATGAGCTTACAAGACTTGGTGCCAACATCAAGGTTGAAGGTAATACCGCAATTATTGAAGGCGTGAACAAGTTTACAGGCGCCAACATCAGCGCACCCGATCTTCGTGCCGGTGCAGCATTAGTTGTTGCAGGACTTGCAGCTGAAGGCATTACAGTGATTGATGACATTCACTACATCGAGAGAGGTTATGAAGACTTCCCGGAAAAGCTCGCATCACTCGGTGCTGAAATTAAGCTTGTTGACAGCGATGAAGAACTTCAGAAGTTTAAGTTCAAAGTAGTTTAAGCCTATGGAAGATTAGGTTTAAAGAAGATTGATATAGTATTTGATTATAGCCGCCGCACATTTGGTGTGGCGGTTTTTATGTGCAGAAATGCCTGACACGTAAGAACTTGCCAAGTGCGTGGGGATGGAAGATAATAAGGGCATGAAAAATTTGACAGAGAAGAATCTTTTTAATCCCATAAAAGAATATTTTGAAGGCTTTGGCTACGTATGCGATGGCGAAGTTGGTGACATAGATCTGTACATGGAAAAGGGTGACGAGAATCTTGCGGTAGAACTTAAAGTTTCTTTGGACTTTAAGGCTGTACAGCAGGCTGCATTGCGACAGAAAGTTGCAGATACGGTGTATATAGGAATCTATAAGCCAAAGAACCTTTATTCACCTTCTTTTAAAGACAAGATTTATCTTTTAAAAAGACTTGGAATAGGACTTATAGTTGTTTCTCAAAAGTCCGGCATGATAGAAGTGGTCAGCGAACCGATAGTAAGCGATATATCAAATTTTAAACCCGCAAATTCCAAAAAGCGAAAGGCTATATCGCAGGAATTTAAAAAGCGTCGAACCAAGTTAAACATTGGTGGCGTTACAGGGACCAAGATTATTTCGAGCTACAGGGAAGATGCGTTACTGGTACTTGACGCTCTTTGTGAACTTGGCGGTGAAGGCTCTAGCAGAGATGTTCATAAGCTTTCGCAGATAGAAAAGTCTACAAGCATTATGTACGAAAACTACTATAGCTGGTTTGAAAACGTTGATAAGGGCAAGTACCGCATTAGCGAAAAGGGTTATGATGCCTTGGAAGAATATGAAAATGTCCTAAAAGGACTAAAGAAATAGTGACAGTCATACGCTTCATGACGAAGACGGAAACGTTATTGGCAACACATAATGATTAAAAAATAAGGACAGCCACATATCAAATGTGGTTGTCCTTTTAACTTTTCACCTTCACGAAGGCGAGAGCGTTTAGATAATTGCCTCAATATACAAATCATCTCTTACAGATAAGTCGATGAAGTCTGAGCCGCTTTTAATTGTTGGCTTGGAAAGGCAGGCTCTGTTTATGTATACAACTTCGCCAATGACGCCGTTGTTGAGGCGTACGCGGTGGAGAAGATAGGTGTTAACGATGTTTTCAAGGAATGTCATGATGTAACGGGTATCGTACTTCTGAAGTCCTTCGCTTTCAAAGATTTCAACAACCTTGAAAGGACACATGGGACCGCGGTAGATTCTCGCTGAAGTCATAGCGTCGTATACATCAGCGATGGCAACCATTTTGGCGAAGGGATCAATTTTGGCATTGGTAATTCCGAAAGGATAACCGCTTCCGTCACATCTTTCGTGGTGCATTAGGGCTGAATTCATAATGCTGTCTGAAATAGGACATTTCTTGAGGGCGTTGTAACCTTCGAGAGTGTGCTTTTTAACAACAGCAAATTCAGCATCTGAAAGTTTGGAAGGCTTTCTTATAATATCTTCAGGAATTGTGACCTTTCCGATATCGTGAAGCATACCACACAAAGTTGCAAGACGGGTTTCTTCTTCAGAAAGACGTAACCATCTTGCAAAAACATTGCAGATTAGTGCAACGTTTATGCTGTGCGCAAAAGTCATATCATCGTATTCGCGCATGTTATGAAGCATGTCAAAAACGTTGACGTATCCATCATTCATGTTAAGAAGATCTGATGCAAAGTCATAAAGACTTTCAAGATTTACAGGTTCGTCGTTTTTAACTGTGCCCTCTAACATGGACTGAAACTTAGGAAGACCTGCTTCGAATTTAGATTTAAATTCGATAAATTCAGGACTTCTTCTAATACGTTCAGCAGGAGATTCGTTGGGATCGGGGGCTTTGACCTCGTCGTAGCCCTGAGCCATTGAATCTTCAATACGAACGTTGATGATTGAATAAAATTCAAGTTTTGTAATTGCCTTGTCGGTTAGCACCTGTCCACGAGGCAGAATCATCTGTCCGCTATAGGTGTATACGTCTTCGGCTGTGACCATTCCCGGAATAAGTTCCGAAGTACTTACACGTTTCATTCTTTTCTCCCATTTGAAAAAGCAACTCCCACTCCCGATTGCTTTCTTTTGACCATAATATTATAAACTAAGGAAAAGCATTATTCAATGGATTAAAAACAAAGTTGACAAGCGCTACTCTTTGTAGTAGATTAATTACGACTCTTATTCAGAGTGGTGGAGATACAAAGGATCTGTGAAGCCACGGCAACCCCGTAAGGAAGGTGCCAACCTGAGCG
>JAKSRS010000056.1 GCA_024403515.1 Lachnospiraceae bacterium | reverse complement strand
TATGAATGGGCAGATATTTTTGTCATCATTCAACAAACAATAGTATCACAATTAAATAAACTAGAAATAAAACTTCACAGTATTATCAAAATCATATCGTTCTAACTATTACAGTAATTATAATAGCACCTCGATTACGCGTTGCACCATTCGCAGAAGCTTCGCTTCTTGCTCATGTCGCGCTGGCGCGCTATAAAACTGCGCAAATAAAAAAACTCCCTTGGATGCAAGCATCCAGGGAGTTTTGTATTTGCTTGTTTTGCAACGCTTGTAGTTCGCGCATTATCTCTTTGAGAACTGCTGAGCCGTTTAGAAAACAGTCCGGTGGACTGTTTTTAGGCGAAGCCTTCAAGCTATGCTTGAAGGAACCCCGGGAACCGGGGTTTGGAACAAAAAAATCCCTCCACATAAGTGGAGGGATACTTTTGTTCCAATTATCTCTTGCTGAACTGGGGTGCACGACGAGCTGCCTTTAAGCCGTACTTCTTTCTTTCCTTCATACGAGGATCACGTGTAAGGAATCCAGCCTTCTTTAATACAGGTCTGAAATCTCCATCGATTGTAAGAAGAGCACGAGCGATACCATGACGGATAGCGCCTGCCTGTCCTGTAAATCCGCCGCCCTTTACTGTTACGATAACATCGTACTTATCTACTGTTTCAGTAGCTGTTAAAGGCTGACGAACGATAACCTTTAATGTTTCGAGACCGAAGTATTCATCGATGTCTCTCTTGTTGATTGTGATATTTCCCTTACCGGGAACCATATATACACGAGCGATAGAAGATTTTCTTCTACCTGTTCCGTAATACTTTGCTGCCTTTGCTGCTTTAGCCATTGTAGTCTTCTCCTTTCAGTCTTAGAATGTTAACTCTTCGGGCTTCTGAGCTGCGTGATCATGCTCAGGTCCAGCGTAAACATAGAGTTTCTTACCCATTGCTCTACCAAGAGGTCCCTTGGGAAGCATTCCCTTAACTGCGATTTCAATTACTTCTTCAGGCTTTGTAGCAAGTTTTTCCTTTAAGGGCATTTCTGTTACTCCACCGATATAATCTGAATGACGGAAATACATCTTATCATTCATCTTGTTACCTGTTACTGCAATCTTCTCCGCATTGATAACGATTACATAATCGCCTGTATCAATATGAGGTGTGAAGATGGGCTTATTCTTTCCTCTTAAAACCTTAGCAACTTCACTAGCTAAACGTCCAAGAGTCTTATCTGTAGCGTCTACTACGTACCACTTTCTCTCGATGGTAGCAGGACTGGCCATAAATGTCTTCATTTTGATTCCTCCATATAAATATGCAAACCATAAAAATTTATCTGACAATTACATACACCCTTCCGGGGCATTGGATAGGCGCACTTATCTTGTCGCACTTGGCTATTATATTACGTAAAAATGCCTAATGTCAACACATTTTCAGCATTTTCTTTCACTTTTATCACTCTAAAAACTCAAATTTACTTAGAATCAGTCCGCAGGCCGGAGCAGTCGGTCCTGCCTTGGTCCGATCACACGCCTTTAATATATTTTCAACGTCGCTTATATTTCTTTTGCCATATCCGACTTCTATTAAAGTGCCTGCAATAATGCGAACCATATTATATAAAAATCCGTTTCCGCAAACCGAAATAATGACTTCCTTACCTTCTCGTCTAACGTCCACGGATATGATATTTCGAACTGTTGTGGTTGCAGTCGTGTTTACGCTGCAAAAACTTTTAAAATCATGCTCCCCGACAAGAATTTTTCCTGCCTGGTCCATAAGTTTTTCATCTAAAGGCCGATTTACCTTATAAGTGTAAAGTCGCTTAGTCGGCGGCATAAATTCATCGTTATAGATGTGGTACTCGTAGGTCTTGGCGGTAAGCATGTGTCTAGGATGAAAGTCATCCGAAACTTCCTTGGACCATACAATGGATATATCCTCCGGCAGTAATGGATTTATGGCAAAAGAAACCTTTTCGGCGGGCATTCTTGCCGGCATATCAAAAACTACCATGTTGCAAAGTCCGTGAACTCCCGCGTCCGTTCTGCTTGCACCTATAACCTCGATGGGAGCCTTATAAAGAGCTGATAATGCTTTATTTAGTTGTCCTTCTATTGTATCTGCATTGTCCTGAGCCTGAAACCCCGAATAATTGGTCCCATCATAGGCAACACACATAAGAACACGCTTCATTCTTTTTCCTTATTTAATAACGACCTTGAGTCCTATGATGACTCCAAGGTAAGCAAATAACACAAGATAAGCCATCGCATCAAGCTTTTTGTACTTAAGTGGCTTCATTTTGGTTCGGTGGTCGCCACCTCTGTAGCCTCTGGCTTCCATAGCTGTTGCCAAATCGTTGGCCCTTCTGAATGCTGAAATAAAAAGAGGGATAAGAAGCGGAACAAGGCTTTTGACCTTCTTTATAAGATTTCCACTTTCAAAATCGGCTCCTCTCGCCATCTGAGCCTTCATAATCTTATCGGTTTCTTCAAGAAGAATTGGAATAAACCTGAGGGCAATTGACATCATCATCGATATCTCATGCACTGGTACGTGTATGACTTTTAAAAATCCAAGCCCTTTTTCCATGCCATCCGTAAGGTTGTTTGGCGTGGTCGTAAGTGTCATGATTGACGAACCAATCACCAAAAATGTCAGCCTTATCGCCATGAATGCTGCCGTTTTAGCACCTTCTTTAGTGATGGTAATTTTCCAGATACTTATCCAGGCTTCACCAGGTGTTAAAAACAGGTTTAAAACAGCTGAGAATAGCAGAAGAAAGAGTATCGCCTTCATTCCCTTTACCATGAACTTAAAGGGTACTTTGGACATTGCTATGACAAAAGCAAGAAAGGCAAGTGCTACACCATATCCTATGAAGTTGTCGTTAATGAACAAAGAAATCAGAAATATCATGGTTCCTGATAACTTTACTCTCGGATCCAGACTGTGTATTACAGATTCAGCTCTATAATACTGTCCAAGGGTAATGTCCCTTATCATAAATCTATCCTCTATTTTCTAAATGCTTCAAGTATTTGGGATACTGCATCATCAACCTTGTATACATCAGGGTTGATGTCCAGTCCCGCATCTTTTAATTCATGCATCGCATAGGAAATCTGAGGCGCACTCAGACCTATCTCTTCAAGATGCTTATAATTTTTAAATACATTTGAAGGCACGTCATTATAAACAATTTTTCCGTGATCCATTACAACTATACGATCAGCATAGTTCGCAACGTCTTCCATTGAGTGAGACACAAGAACGATTCCCGTATTGGTCTCTTCACGAATCTGTACTATCTTTTCAAAAATATCATCTCGTCCTTTAGGATCAAGACCTGCTGTCGGCTCGTCAAGAACCAGAAAACGTGGCTTCATTGCAAGCACACCGGCTATCGCAACTCTTCGCTTCTGGCCACCGGATAAATCAAAGGGTGACTGATAGAAGTACTCATCTTCTATCCCGACCTGCTTTAAGGCGGTATATGCACGCATTTCTACTTCTTTTCTTTCTAATCCCATATTCCTGGGGCCAAAGCAAACATCTGAGAAGACATCTGCTTCAAAGAGCTGATGCTCCGGATACTGAAATACAAGTCCAACGTTACTCCTTAACTGTTTGAGACTAAAGTCTTTACTGTAGATATTCTCACCGTCAAAGTAAACGCCTCCCTCAGTAGCCTTCATGAGGCCATTGAGATGCTGAACCAGTGTAGACTTACCTGAACCTGTATGGCCGATTATAGCAAGAATTTCGCCCTCTTTGATTTCAAGAGAAACGTCATCCAAAGCTGTCTTTTCCATTGCTGTATCAGGATTATATTTGTATGTAACGTGATTTACAAGGATTGGCATTTTAGACCTCTCCTTTCTTTATTGACTTAAGTCTTAAAAGTTCGTCCTTAAGTTCATCTATAGTAAGCACACCCTCTTTAATAGGAAGTCCTGCTTTACGAAGTTTATATGCACACATGGTAACTTCAGGAACGTCGAGTCTGAGTTCTTTTAACTTATCAACCTGAGAAAGAATCTCTCTGGGACTTCCTTCCATCTCAACCTTACCCTTACTCATAACGAATACCTTGTCAGCATGGACGATTTCTTCCATATAATGAGTAATAAGTATAACTGTGATCTTTTCAACGTCATTTAGGGCTCTGATGGCTCTAATGACCTCTTTACGGCCTACAGGATCAAGCATAGCTGTTGGCTCATCAAGTACGATACACTTAGGATGCATAGCAAGTACACCTGCTATAGACACTCTTTGCTTCTGGCCGCCTGAAAGATGATTGGGCGATTCTTTACGATGCTCATACATTCCGACAGCTTTAAGGCTCTCTTTTACGCGATCCCAAATCTCTTCTGTCGGTACTCCCATATTTTCAGGGCCAAATCCTACGTCTTCTTCTACGACCTGACCGATAATCTGATTGTCTGGATTTTGGAATACCATTCCGGCAGTTTCACGAATTGTCCAAAGTTTGTCGTCATCTTTGGTATCATTTCCGTCAACGTACAAGGTACCCTCTGTCGGATACAAAATAGCATTGATATGTTTGGCGAAAGTCGACTTGCCGGAGCCGTTAGCACCTAATATGGCTACAAACTGACCCTTCTTCACATCTAAAGAAACATTATCGACTGCTGTCGTAATGCCTTCGACGTTGCCTTCCTCATCTCTTCTAATATATTCAAATGTAAGATTCTCAGCCTTGATGATTTCCATTTGTATTCTTTCTAAAAACCTCTATAATAGATTCCATAAACAATCAGTTTATTTTACAAGATAATAGTTAAAATGACAAGGAATTAGTAATATGCAATTGTTAACCGACTTTTTTAAGAAAATAGATAAGAAAATATCCCCTTACAAAAAGAACATAATATATCCATTACTGAAAATTTTAGGAATAATACTCCTTTGTGCTATACTCGCCAGATTACTTAACGGTCATGAAACTTTAGCAGACTATGCTGCCAAGAATCCCGAAATCGCATATCAGACTAAAAGCGAACCATAAAATATTAAAAAAGCCAGTATCTTTCGATACTGGCTTTTAATCGTAATGGTTAATCATACTAATTCAAGAACAACTTCCATTGCTGCGTCACCCTTACGAAGACCGATCTTAACGATTCTTGTGTAACCACCGTTACGGTTTTCATACTTGGGAGCGATTTCATCAAATAACTTGTTTGTTTCGTTAACGTAGAGAACTTTGAGCATCTGACGTCTAGCGTGAAGCTTTGAAGGCATATCTTTCTTGATTTCCTTATCAACTTCTTCGTAAACAGTTACTTTCTTTCCATCAACTACTTCTTTAACGCGCTTGCCATCTTTGTCCTTCTTAGCAACTTTAGCCTTAACAGTTACTGTTTCGAAGTTATCTTTTTCCTTAACTGCGAGTGCGATAAGTCCTTCAACGATCTTCTGAACTTCTTTAGCCTTAGCTTCAGTTGTTACAATCTTACCGTTCTGGATTAAAGCTGTAACCTGTCCTCTTAAAAGTGCTTTTCTCTGTGAAGATGTTCTGCTTAATTTTCTGTACTTTGCCATTTTCTTTATCCTTTCTCATTCAAATGGTGCCTTGGGTATTACGCTTTGGATTTACATACCTAACACATTCGATCCATTTATGAGTAACATCTGCGCGCTCTTTGGTCTTACCGCAAATGCTCATATTAATAGTAACAAACTATAACTTATTCAAAGTCTCCGTTGTTTAACTGAAGACCAAGCTCTTTAAGCTTTAATAATACTTCGTCTAATGACTTACGTCCAAGATTACGAACCTTCATCATATCATCAGGTGTCTTGTTTGTAAGTTCTTCAACTGTATTGATGCCGGCTCTCTTAAGGCAGTTGTATGAACGAACTGAAAGTTCAAGTTCATCAATGCTCATATCAAGTGCGCGACCCTTCTTGTCTGTAGCAGGTTCCTGAATTACTTCAAGATTAATTCCGCTTTCAGAAAGATTTACGAAAAGACTTAAGTGCTCGCTTAATACCTTAGCTGCAAGGCTTACTGCCTCTTCTGGAGCAAGGGTACCATTTGTATGCACATCAAGTGTAAGTTTATCGTAATCTGTAACCTGACCAACACGAGTGTTCTGAACTGTCATATTTACACGTTCAATAGGTGTGTAAATAGAGTCAATTGCGATAACACCGATAGGAAGGTCGTCTGACTTATTCTTGTCAGCGCTTACGTAACCACGTCCCTTAGTGATTGTAAGTTCCATATAGAACTTAGCATCTTTGCCACCGCAAAGAGTAGCAATAACCTGATCAGGATTCATAATCTCGATATCAGAATCAACCTGAATATCGCTAGCCTTAATTACGCCTTCACCTGTATAGTCGATATAAGCGGTCTTAGGCTCATTTGAGTCGCTTGTATTCTTGATTGCAAGGTTCTTAACGTTAAGAATAATTTCTGCAACGTCTTCCTTTACACCGGGAATAGAGCTGAACTCATGGAGTACTCCTTCAATCTTAATCTGGCTTACTGCTGCACCAGGTAAAGAGGAAAGCATAATTCTTCTAAGTGAATTACCAAGGGTAATTCCGTAGCCTCTTTCAAGGGGCTCTGCAACGAACTTGCCGTACTTCTTATCTTCAGATACTTCCACAATACTGATATTGGGTCTTTCAAAATCGAACACGGGAAACTTCCTCCTTCAAAATTAGGTGTTAATGCATTATTTAGAATATAATTCGACGATAAGCATTTCGTTAACGGGTACATCGATCATTTCACGTGTAGGAAGATTCTTAACAGTTCCCTTGAATGCTTCCTGATCAACGTCAAGCCATTCAGGAACAAGACGAGCGCCTGTTACTTCAATGACATCCTTATAACGCTGTAATTCTTTTGCAGAATCTGCAAGAGTGATAACATCTCCAGCCTTAACAAGGTATGAAGGGATGTTAATAACTTTACCATTTACTAATACATGCTTGTGGTCAACAACCTGTCTTGACTCCTTACGTGTACGAGCAAATCCTAAGCGGAAGATAACATTGTCAAGTCTTGACTCGAGAAGAACCATAAGGTTTTCACCAGTCATACCCTTCATACGTTCAGCCTTTTCGTAGTAGTTACGGAAAGGTTTTTCAAGTACACCATAGATGAATTTAGCTTTCTGCTTTTCTCTAAGCTGAAGACCATATTCACTCATCTTTTTGCCTGAACGAGCTGAAGTTCTGTTTGACTTCTTGTCATATCCTAAATATACGGGATCTAAATCAAGAGATCTGCATCTCTTTAAGACGGGAGTTCTATTAACTGCCATTTTAATTAATTCCTTTCATAAATATTGTTTACAACACACAAGGTGTCTTCATCCAACTGATTAATATGTTAAAAATAGTGAAACGCCTAAAAACTAGACACGACGACGCTTGGGAGGGCGGCATCCGTTATGAGGTACGGGAGTTACGTCTCTAATTGATACTACTTCCAAACCTGCAGCAGCTAATGCACGAATTGCAGCTTCACGACCTGAACCAGGTCCCTTTACAAATACGTCAACATACTTTAAGCCATGTACAAGTGCAGCCTTTGTAGCTGTTTCAGCAGCCATCTGTGCAGCATAGGGAGTAGATTTCTTTGAACCTCTAAATCCAAGACCACCAGCACTTGCCCAGCTAAGAGCGTTACCTTCAGCATCTGTTAATGTAACGATTGTGTTGTTAAAAGATGCCTGAATATGTGCCTGTCCACGTTCAACGTTTTTCTTTACGCGCTTTTTTGTTACTTTCTTTGCAACTTTAGCCATGATAAACTAACCTACTTTCTCTTCACTAATTATTTCTTCTTATTTGCAACTGTACGCTTGGGACCCTTACGAGTACGAGCGTTTGTCTTGGTCTTCTGTCCACGAACGGGAAGACCCTTACGGTGACGGATACCTCTGTAGCATCCAATTTCCTGAAGTCTCTTAATGTTAAGAGCGATTTCACGACGAAGATCACCTTCTACTAAGTAATTTGCGTCGATAACTTCACTGATAGCCTTAACTTCTTCGTCTGTTAAATCTCTAACACGTGTGTTAGGATCAACCTTTGCTTCTGCTAAAATTACGTTTGATGTACGAACACCGATACCATAAATGTATGTAAGTCCGATCTCAACACGTTTCTCTCTAGGTAAGTCAACACCTGCGATACGAGCCATTTACGTTTTCCTCCAAAATTCTTTCTGCGCTTTCTGCGCGATTGCACCAGTTTGCGGTGCCACTACTAATTGATTGGGGTATTTCTACCCAACAGGACCGGCGTCCTGTCTTTCCGACAAGGTACGAATTCTCCGACTTATTAGAATTCTTGCGGTATCAAAAGTATAATGCCACGTAGGCTCTCTACGTCTATACTTTAAATTTCCGGATTATTAATCCAAAAATCAACCCTGTCTCTGTTTGTGCTTGGGATTTTCACAGATAATTCTAATCTTTCCCTTGCGCTTAATTACCTTGCATTTTTCGCAAATCGGTTTTACTGATGATCTAACCTTCATGCTTTTCTCCTTTCCGAAGATTAATTAATCTTCCTTAAAAAAGACCGTTTTAGATTATAGCACGTCATAAAAAGCTTTGCAAGAGTTTTTTCTTGCGAAGCTTTTACATGATCTATATTAATCACCATCAAAAAAACTTATTTATCTCTCCAGATAATTCTGCCTTTTGTTAAGTCGTATGGTGATAATTCCAATGTAACTTTGTCACCCGGTAAAATACGGATGAAGTTCTGTCTTAACTTACCACTGATGTGAGCAAGTACTTTGTGACCATTTTCAAGTTCAACCTGGAACATTGTGTTGGGAAGTTTTTCAACTACTGTTCCTTCAATTTCAATGACATCTGCCTTTGACATTTAGTTCTCCTTAGATTTCTTATATTTCCTGATTTGACATCTTATGTTGTCATCTGTCAAATCTGTTCCACTTGGAAGTTTCATATTAGTCAGCTGAATGTGTTTAGCATTCTTAAGTTTGGGTTTAGCTACCGGATGAAGTCTTGCATCTGTAACTAAGAATTTATTTTCTTTTGCTTCTAATATAATATACAGGGTTCCTTTGTCGTGACCCTGCTTGGAAAAACAAAATCTTCCAACCATTTGAATCTTCCTATTTACCTAATGTTAATATTTCAGGTTCACCTTCTGTTATAAGAATTGTATTCTCATAATGTGAAGCATATGAACCATCTTCAGTAACTACTGTCCAGTCATCGTCCAGCCAGCATACTTCGTATCCACCCATGGCAATCATGGGTTCAACTGCAAGTGTCATACCGGGCTCAAGACGAATGCCTCTTCTTTTCTGTCTGAAGTTTGGAATCTGAGGTTCTTCATGAAGACTGGTTCCAATTCCATGACCTACAAGATCTCTTACGATACCGTATCCGAAAGGTGTTACATAATCATCAATGGCATTTGAAATATCGTGAAGATAATTTCCGGCTTTAGCCATCTTGATTCCTTCAAAGAAGCTCTGCTTAGTTACGTCCATAAGTTTCTGAGCTTCGTCAGATACTTTTCCGACACCATAAGTTCTTGCGGCGTCTGAATGATATCCTTTATAAATCAATCCACAGTCAAGGCTTATGATGTCGCCTTCCTGAAGTCTTCTCTTTTTACTGGGAATACCGTGAACCACTTCATCATTTACTGAACAGCAAATTGAAGCAGGGTAACCATTATAATTAAGAAAGTTCGGAATACATCCGCGCTGTCTGATTAATTGTTCGCCTACAGCATCAATTTCTTTTGTAGTAATGCCGGGTTCAATAATCTTTTTCAGTTCATCATGCACTTCGCTAAGAAGTCTGCATGATTCTCTCATGAGTTCAATTTCTGCAGGACTCTTAATTGATACTGACATCTTTTCACTCCTTCGAAAAAGTCGTTCGGCCCCATTTCCCACTGCCCAAACGGCTGACTTTAAAAATGATTCCATAATCTATTACCTTGATTAGCCAAGAATAGTAACGATTGCAGCGAATACATCCTGCATGTTAACTGTTCCGTCAACTTCTTTAAGGATTCCCTTGTTTGAGTAGAAATCAATAAGAGGCTGTGTCTGCTTATGATATACATCAAGACGATTCTTTACTGTTTCAGGCTTATCATCATCACGAAGAATAAGCTGTGCGCCACACTTGTCGCAAACACCTTCAACCTTTGTAGGTGCATATTCAACATGGTATGTAGCGCCACATGTTACACATGCACGACGACCTGACATACGGTTGATGATGTTTTCATCGGGAACGTCTACGTTAATAGCAAAATCAACTTTGTCACCTAACTTTGTAAGTGCTTCGTCAAGAACTTCTGCCTGAGGAATTGTACGAGGGAAACCATCGAGAACGTATCCGTTCTTGCAGTCATCCTTTGCAACACGATCAAGTAAGATCTTAACTGTTAATTCATCGGGTACTAAAAGACCCTGATCCATATATTTCTTCGCTTCCATTCCAAGTTCTGTGCCGTTTTTAATGTTAGCACGGAAGATATCTCCTGTTGAGATATGAGGTAAGCTGTATTTTTCACAAATCATTTCTGCCTGTGTACCTTTACCGGCACCAGGAGCACCTAACATAATAATTTTCATAATATTTCTCTCCCTAAAAAACTTTCTTTTAACGCAAATATTTCGGGGCAAAATCCCATAAGGGATCTTGCTCCGAATTATTGTAGTAATTACTGATTCAAAAATCCTTTGTAATTTCTTACAAGCATCATGTTCTCAACCTGATCAAGTGTTTCGATAACAACGCTTACGATAATGATAAGGCTGGTACCAAGGAATGTTACTGATGCGTGGAATACACCATATAAGATATAAGGAAGTACACCAACGATTGTAAGTCCGATTGCACCGATGAAGATGATTGCATTTAAAATTGTTGTAAGATAATCACTTGTAGGCTTACCAGGTCTGATACCAGGAATAAAGCCATTAGATTTCTTTAAGTTATCTGCTATCTCGATAGGATTGAAAGTTATCGAGGTATAGAAATATGCAAATGCGATTACAAGTAAAATGTAAACAAGTAAACCGATTGAATAGATGGGAGTTTCTTTCTTAACCCAGTTTGATGAGCTAAGTGCTTTAAGAATTTCTGCCCATGCACCTGTTCCCTTATATCCAATAAGAGAAGAGATGATTCCCGGTGTCTGCAAAAGTGATGATGCAAAGATAATCGGGATAACACCAGCTGTGTTAATTCTAATCGGAATGTTTGAGGAAGCTCCTCCACCAACTTTACCTGCACCCTGTGCACGTCTTGCGTACTGAACAGGAATCTTACGAAGTCCTGCATTAAGAAGTACAACAAGCATAACCATTAAAATAAGTAATGCAACGATAATCAAAGCGTTAAGCACTGATCTTGCGATAGGCTGCTTGATAAATACATATGCATTAAATAAACCTGACATATCCTGAGGTATTCTCGCAATGATGTTTACCAACAAGATAATTGAAATACCGTTTCCAATACCCTTTTCAGTAATTCTTTCACCAATCCACATTACAAATGCTGAACCGGCTGTCAATGCAACGATTGCTGTAATAACATTAAGTGCATTGAATTTCTGGAGAAGTCCTGACTGACCAAAAGAGATTGTCATTGCAGCAGATTCGATTAAAGCAAGTGCTACAGTTACGTATCTTGTAATTGAAGCAATTTTCTTTCTGCCTTCTCCACCTTCTTTTTGCATTTCTTCTAATGAAGGAATTGCAATAGTAAGAAGCTGCATGATAATTGATGATGTGATGTATGGTGTAATGTTTAATGCGAGCAATGACATGTTCAAGAATGAACCGCCTGTGAATGCATCTAAGAAGTTAAATGCATCACTTGTCTGTGCAGCAAACCAATTCTTGAAGTATGCTCTGTCAACTCCCGGTACCGGAAGCTGACAGCCAATACGTACAATTACAATCATCAATAAAGTATAAAGAACTTTAATTCTTACTTCTTTAATCTTGAATGCATCTCTAACTGTTCTGAACATTAGATCACCTCTGCTGTTCCACCAAGTTTCTCAATTTTTTCTTTTGCGGATTCGCTGTAAGCGTTAACCTTAACATTGAGTTTTTTGGTAAGTTCGCCGTTACCAAGAATCTTAACGCCATCACAAGCGTTTTTGATAATACCGTTAGCGATAAGTGCTTCAACATCAACTGTTGCGCCGTTATCGAACTTTTCTAATAAATTAAGATTAATTGCAACGATTTCCTTGTGGTTTCTATTCTTGAAACCTCTCTTGGGAAGACGTCTGTAAAGGGGCATCTGACCACCTTCAAAACCAACTCTAGGAGCTCCAGAACGAGCCTTCTGGCCTTTATGACCCTTACCAGCTGTCTTTCCGTTTCCTGAGCCGTGTCCACGTCCTCTTCTAAAATTATCACTATGTTTAGAACCTTCTGCAGGCTGTAAGTTTGATAATTCCATTTCTGCTGACACCT
>JAKSRS010000055.1 GCA_024403515.1 Lachnospiraceae bacterium | reverse complement strand
ACACTCGCCATGCCAACGGCCAACAATCGGGCATATTCGGGGAATATGCCCGATTATTAGCCGTCGCCGTATACAAAAAAGACACCATAAACTTCCTTATACGTACAAGCACGAACGGAAGCTTATGGTGTCTTTTTGTGCATGGCTCGTGGCCATAAAACATAATAACCGCAGCGATTACTCGTTGCGGTTACCATGTGTAAAAGGGGAATTTTCGGAATTGCTAAATGAGGAATTCGGTTCATCACCGAACAAGTACATAATATCACAATGGATATATATGTGTTGCACTATTTTGCGTAAAAATAACATTATATTGACGGGAAGGGCTGTTTTTTCGCTTTTTTTAGGAAAATCACACTATATTAACCTGAAAAACATGTTTTAAAAGATTCTTTGCAATATTTTGATTCAAAATAGCATATACTACTATGCAAAAACCAATATGAAAGCAATATTGTTTCAAACTTTTTTAAAATAATTACAGTCCGGATACAAGTTTTTTAATGTTATAGCCTCATTTAGGATAATGACTACTTACCTTCAATAAAGTTAATATGAAGAAGCAGTTCGTTGGGTGCATCTACATTAGCATTTCTAAGCTTGGCCATTACGTTGTCGCAGTGGTGAAGCTTCTGGGCTACCTTGATTTCATAGTGTTCCAAAGTTTCCTTAAATAAGGGGTTGGCTGCAAGTTTTGTTCTTAACTCTTTGGGGAATGGACAATATGTTGCCATCATCTGTCTGACGAGTTTATTTAGTCTTGGTGAGCCGTTTCCTTCATATAATACCCATATGATGTAGTCTCGTATGAACATTTCCTTAAAGGAGTTCTTGGCTTTGCTAAGACTTGTCTTAATTTTTTCTTTGGCGTCAGCCGATAATTCGCTGTTCTTTTTGTAGAACTGAATATAGTCAAAGTATTCACTTGTAAGTGATCTGTCGGATACATCGTTCCAGCGGCTACCCTGAACTCGTTTACACATTTCCCATCTGAATTCGCCTACGAGTCTTACGAAGGTATTTGTAAGGTCCTCAAGGTGGAAGATGGAAAGCATAAAGCGTGCGGGTGTCGTTCTTTTGCGACCTTCAATTTCCTGCCACATAACGCCTCTTGTTCCAACATTGGGAAAAAGAATGATGTCAGGAAGAATTTTAACCTGAATAAATTCCTTGTTGATGCCGGCTTCAGGACAGGAGTAAACTGTCTCGCGGTAAAAAGCACCATAGTCGATTTTATTGATCTGCTGTAAGGAAACTATGATGTCATCAACTGAAACAAGGCAGGAAGGAAGGGGCTTAATAAGGTTATGCTCACTGAAAACAGGGCAGAAGGATGTGATACGTCCATAAGTTACCTTGTTTACTGTGGGGAACATGTTGTTAAGCTCGTAGTTGAGTCTTTCAATTGCATTGTTTAAAAGCTGAGTTTCTTCTTCAGCAGTAATTTTACCCGAAACCTTCTGCTCGTGAGCATAGGTTACAAAGTCTGTATCAAATTCGTTACGGCTGGGGTCTTTTTTGCAGTCGTATATAGCTTTAAGCCAGTCGTAAAGCGTATAAACCCCAAAGGTTTCATCGCCTTCGTAAGTATCTGCCAGGGTGTAAAGATAAGCGGCATTATCAAGGCCTGCAAGTTCCTCGTCGACATAGCCGAACTTGAAGAACATCTTTACAATAGTAGGTATTGAATAATCTGTTGTAGATTTCAAAAATGCCTTGGCATAAATCTTGTTGAAATATGATGTAATCTCCAGACGAAGCTTTCTCGGACCTTCGTCAGAAGAAGCTTTGTCGTTTAATTTCTTGTATGAATTTATGAGAGCCTTAAATGTTGATGATTCTTCCTCAGTTAAATTAGCATAGGAAAGAATGGTATCAATCGAATTAAGGAGCTCTCTTTGGTAACTTTCAGTATTTCTGTTATTGTCTTCTTCAGTAGTTGCGGAAGAAGAAAAACTTTGAAGTTTAGTCCTGTAAGCAGAGATTCTTTCATGAACCATAAGTGAGTCGCAGTTTTTGAAGCCTTTAACCATTTCAATAAGCTTGTCAATTGACTCTTTGGTGCTTAAGTTATCAATGCTGTCAGGAGGAAGGCGGAATACGAGACTTGTGTATAAGTCAAAGATGTCCATCTCATTTTCATTGATAAGTATATCAGTCTGGGATGCCTCATATTCATCCATTTCTTCGCATGCTGCAAAAGCGTTATGAATATCCTGACTTGATTTGTTTATGAAACCTAGAAGATATGAAGGGTTCATTGCCATAGACTGCTTCACTTCAGGAGTAAAGCCTGCAAGGGCTACATAGAAACCAACAATCCAGTCATCAAGATCATTTTCCAAAGAAAGTTCACTAAGTGAATCAAACTGAGGAAGTGAGCGGGGGGTAATTCCGTTAAGATTGCAGGTTTTAGCATAGCTATCGTAAAAGGTATTTACGGTCGCGTATAAGTCTGCACACTTTTTCTTCATCACGGAATAATGCTTATAGACAAGAATTACCTGATTGAGCATTGATGAAAATGTCATTCTGGCAATTTCCGGATTGGTTTTTATTGATTCTTTTAACATATTCTTGGGCTTTAAGGGTAAGGTTACGACTGTAACGTTATCCAAAGCTGAATAGGAAAAGAAATGCGAATCATAGGCGATGTCACATAATCCGATAACATCACCCTTTTTTAAGGCTATTTCACCGCCTGGAAAAGTAGCTTTTACGTTTCCGGCTGTAATGACGTAGGCGTTGTCAAGTAACTCGCCTTCCGTGCAGATAGAACTTCCTTTAGCATATTCTATAGTTGCCATTTGGTCCCCCGGTATTTTTGCTAGTCATAAGTCTGATTAGAAGCCTAATTTTACAACTATTATTATACAAAAATAATCAATATATTCAAGTGAACTCGCGATATTTATTCAAAACTTACAATAAAGCAAAACAGCCTAAAAATCCCCTTTACAATTATTGAAAGTCATTGAAAATATGTTACAATAAAAGCACTATGGGTAATTTGGGTATATTTTGCACATTAGTTTATTTATAAGGAGATATTACATGAAAGATTTCAAACTTAACGAAGCTAAAAGTGATGTAGAAAAACTTCTTAAATATGTTCCCTGGCTCGAGGCTAAGCAGGGAGAAATTGTTTCAAGAATTTATTCAGACAATGATCTTTCTAAAACCACCGTTACCTTCCCGGTTTACGATGCGACTCTTCTTAGTTTTGTAAACGAGGCAAGAGATACCAAGTTAATGGATACAAATTATCATTATGTATATAGCGATAAGTTCATCAAGTCTTATTCCGACGAACTTAAAGTCATTGAGGCCGCTACAGTAAAGACTTCCGGTGATGTTTGCGCAATACTTAGCAGATATGTTTTAAAAGGAATGACCAAAGGCTCAGTATGGCAGGAAGGCATTACCTACGGAATCTATCTTGCAGCATTACTTAAACTTAAAAAGTTGTTGGAAATCTGGGACGCACCCCTGGCTTAGTTTGGAAGGAGCACTTAATCTGATGAGCGATAAAGCAGCAAAAAAGAAACAGTACATATTGGACACCGCGAGAGGCGTTTTTTCGACTAAAGGATTTAAAGACGTAACAATGAAAGACATAGTCGAAGCCTGCGATATAAGCCGCGGCGGACTTTACATATATTTTAGCAGTACAGAAGATATTTTAGTTGAGCTTCTTAAGCAGGAGATGCAGGAGACTGACGATGTTTTCTCCAGAAATCTCGGCGATGAATATACAGCAGGCGACATACTTGCAATCTTTTTAAAGGAGCAAAAGAAAGAGCTTCTAAGCAAGAAGAACAATCTTTCAATTGCAGTTTACGAGTATCTTTTCTCACTTCACCAGAAAGGTTCTACAAGCACAGACATGAAGAATCGTTTTAAGACAACGGTTAAGCTTATTTCCAAGCTTATTGATGCCGGAGTTGAAAACGGAGAATTCTACTGTGAGGATTCGGAAGGTGCAGCAAGAAACATAATGTATGTTCTCGAAGGTCTTAAGATGGCTGCAAATACAACCGGTGTTACTGAGAAGGACATCGATGATGAGTTATTGTATATAATGGGTGGGTTAATAATAGAAGAATAACCAAAGTAAACTTTTTTTAACGAAAGGAGCACCATTTAAAAATGGGCAACGTAAGACGAATTTATGTCGAGAAAAAAGCGCCTTATGCAATGAAGGCCAAAGATCTTAAGGAGGAAATTTCAGGATTCCTTGGAATTAAAGAGGTAACTGATGTAAGAGTACTTATCAGATACGATGTTGAAAATGTATCAGATGATGTATTTGAAAAGGCTACAACTACTATCTTTTCAGAGCCTCCGGTAGATGATATTTACTTTGAGAAGATTGATCTCAAAGATGGAGACCGTGTATTTAGCGTAGAATTTCTTCCCGGACAGTTTGATCAGAGAGCTGACTCTGCAGTTCAGTGTATTCAGTTTTTAAAAGAAGATGAAGAACCTGTAATCAGAACTGCCGTAACTTATGTAATCAGTGGAAACATCACAGACGATGAGTTTGACAGAATTAAATCAAACTGCATTAACCCTGTTGATTCAAGAGAAACAGGACTTGAAAAGCCTGAGACACTTGTAACAAAGTTCGATGATCCTGCCGATGTTGTTATTTTTGATGGTTTTAAGGATATGCCCGAAGACAAGCTCAAGGAACTTTACCGTTCACTTGGTCTTGCCATGACATTCAACGATTTCCTTCATATTCAGAACTACTTTAAGAATGAAGAAAAGCGTGATCCTTCAATGACTGAAATCAGAGTACTTGATACTTACTGGTCAGATCACTGCAGACATACAACATTCTCAACAGAACTTAAAAACATTACTTTTGAGGATGGTTATTATAGAACTCCTATCGAGACAACTTACCAAAGTTACCTTGATACAAGAGAAGATATCTTTAAGGGACGTTCAGACAAGTTCGTTTGCCTTATGGACCTTGCATTAATTGCAATGAGAAAGTTAAAAAGAGAAGGCAAGCTTGATGATCAGGAAGAATCTGATGAAATCAATGCATGCTCAATTGTTGTTCCTGTTGAAGTAAACGGTTCAACAGAAGAGTGGCTTGTAAGTTTCAAAAATGAAACACACAACCATCCTACTGAAATCGAACCTTTCGGTGGTGCTGCTACATGTCTTGGTGGTGCTATCCGTGATCCCCTTTCAGGACGTTCATATGTATATCAGGCAATGCGTGTAACCGGTGCTGCAGATCCTACGGTTCCTGTTACAGAAACTTTAAAGGGTAAGCTTCCTCAGAAGAAACTCGTTAAGGGTGCTGCTAACGGTTATTCTTCATATGGTAACCAGATTGGTCTTGCTACAGGATACGTTAAAGAAATCTATCATCCTAACTACGTAGCTAAGCGTATGGAAATCGGTGCTGTTATGGGTGCCGCTCCCAGACGCAATGTAATTAGAGAAACTTCAGATCCCGGCGATATCATCATTTTACTTGGCGGCCGTACAGGACGCGATGGTTGTGGTGGTGCAACCGGTTCTTCAAAGGTACATACAGAAGCTTCAATTGAAACTTGCGGTGCTGAAGTTCAGAAGGGTAATGCTCCTACAGAACGTAAGATCCAGAGACTTTTCAGAAGAAGCGAAGTAACAAAACTTATTAAGAAATGTAACGACTTTGGTGCAGGCGGTGTTTCAGTTGCTATCGGTGAACTTGCTGATGGTTTGAAAGTAAACCTTGACCTTGTACCTAAAAAATACGCAGGTCTTGATGGTACAGAACTTTCAATTTCTGAATCTCAGGAACGTATGGCAGTAGTTGTTGATCCTAAAGATGCAGACTTATTCCTTTCTTATGCAAGTGAAGAAAACCTTGAGGCTGTAAAGGTAGCTGTAGTTACACAGGAGCCCAGACTTGTTCTTTCATGGAGAGGTAAGGACATCGTTAACTTATCAAGAGCATTCCTTGATACAAACGGTGCTCATCAGGAAACCAACGTTTACGTTGAAATGCCCAAGGAAGAAGACAATTACTTTAAGAAGATTGCTATTCCTTCAGTTGCCAAGGCAGTTGAAGAAAACGATGTTAAGTCAGCACTTATTAATGTAGTAAGTGACCTTAACGAATGTTCACAGAAGGGTCTTGTTGAAACCTTTGATGCTTCAATCGGTGCAGGAAGCGTTCTTATGCCTTATGGTGGTAAGAGACAGCTTACAGAAACACAGACAATGATTGCTAAACTTCCTGTATTGGAAGGTACTTCAGATACAGTTACAATGATGAGCTACGGATTTGATCCTTTCCTTTCATCATGGTCACCTTATCACGGTGCAGTTTATGCAGTACTCCAGTCAATGTCCAAGATTATTGCATCAGGTGGTGATTCAACAAAGATTCGTTTCACATTCCAGGAATACTTCCGTAGAATGACTGAAGATCCCAAGCGTTGGAGCCAGCCTTTCGCAGCACTTTTAGGTGCTTACGATGCACAGATTGGTTTTGGCCTTCCTTCAATCGGTGGTAAGGATTCAATGTCAGGAACCTTCAACGATATTGATGTTCCTCCGACACTTGTTTCTTTTGCTGTAGATGTGGAAAAAGAAAGGGACGTAATCACTCCCGAACTTAAAGAAGCAGGCGACAAACTCGTTTACTTTGGTATTGAAAAAGATGAATATGATATGCCTAACTACGCAAGCACAATGGAAATGTTTGAATACGTTTCTTCACTTATGAAGTCAGGCAAGGTTAAAGCAGCTTACTCAACAGACTCTAACGGTATTGCAGTTTCAGCAATCAAGATGGCATTTGGTAATGATCTTGGCGTAGAGTTCTCTTCAGAACTTGAGCTTGAAGATTTATTCAAGAATGCACTTGGCGGACTTTTACTCGAAGTTACTGCTGATTGTGAAATCAATGAAGAAATGGACTGTGAGTTTATCGGTACAGTTTCAGCTAACCATTCATTCAGCTTTAAGGGTGAATCAGTTACAAGCGCTGATGCATTAGCTGCATGGAAGAAGCCTCTTGAAAAGATTTTCCCTTCAAAGGCTACAAAGGATACAACAGCATTAGAAGATAAGATTTACAAGGCTGACAGCATCTATGTTTGCAAGAACAAGGTTGCCCGTCCTAAGGTATTCATCCCCGTATTTCCCGGTACAAACTGCGAATACGACAGTATGAAGGCTTTTGAAAATGCAGGTGCTGATGTAAGCATTAAAGTATTTAAGAACATGAGTGCTTCAGATATCGTTGAATCAGTAGATGCATTTGCAAATGAAATCGCTCAGGCGCAGATTATCATGTTCCCCGGCGGATTCTCAGCAGGTGACGAACCTGATGGTAGTGCTAAGTTCTTTGCAACAGCTTTCAGAAATGAAAAGCTTAAAGAAGAAGTTACAAAGTTACTTAAGGAAAGAGATGGTCTTGCTCTTGGTATCTGTAACGGTTTCCAGGCACTTATTAAGCTTGGCCTTGTACCTTACGGTGAAATCGTTAACCAGACAGCAGATTCACCTACCCTTACCTTTAATACAATTAACAGACACATCTCCAAGATGGCTTATATCAAGGTTACTTCAAATAAGTCTCCCTGGTTGCAGAAGGCTGAACTTGGAAAGACATATGTTAACCCTGTTTCACACGGCGAAGGAAGATTCGTTGCTCCTAAGGAATGGATTGATAAGTTATTCGCTAATGGCCAGGTAGCTACAAGATACGCTGACTTTGATGGCAACATCTCAATGGATGAAGAATTCAACGTAAATGGTTCTTTTGCCTCAATCGAAGGTATTACATCTGAAGACGGAAGATGCTTTGGTAAGATGGCACACTCTGAAAGACGTGGTAGAAGCGTAGCTGTAAATATTTATGGCGAGCAGGATATGAAGATCTTTGAATCCGGTGTTGAATACTTTAAATAATGAATAAAGAAAATTTTCAAAAGTTAATGGAAGAGGAACTTTCAAAAGAAGGTGCAGCGGATAAAAAGCTTATGCTTCATGCCTGCTGTGCTCCCTGTTCCAGCCATGTGCTCGACTCTTTACATGACAGGATAGATATCACGGTTCTTTACTATAATCCAAATATTGTGGATAGTATGGAATATAAGAAACGGGAAGCCGAGCTTAAAAGATTAATTGAACAGATTAATAAAGAGTATCCCGGGGCGAACATAAAGTTCGCTGCGGGAAACTTTGAGCCTGAGAGATTTTTGGAGATTTCCAAGGGGCTTGAAAAAGAACCTGAGGGTGGCGCAAGGTGTGAAAAATGTTTTTATTTACGTCTAAAGGAAACGGCGCGTGTTGCTTTAGAAAACCAAGCTGACTACTTTACGACAACACTTACAATAAGCCCTCTTAAAAATGCCGAACTTCTAAACCGCATAGGACGTGAAGTTGAAAAGGAAGTCGGTATTAAATTTTTGCCTTCAGATTTTAAAAAGAAAGAAGGCTACAAGCATTCAGTTGAATTGTCAGCCAAGTATGGCTTATATAGACAAAACTATTGCGGTTGCCCCTTTAGCAAGGCTGAAAGCCTCATAAGAGAGAAAAAGTCTTAATTTCAATAATATAAAACCAACTCTTGGACTAAAGAAAACTGCAAATAATGAAAGAAAATAGGATACGAGCATGAAAAAAATATTGGATTTAATTTCAGAAGAAGTTATGGCCGCTTTTGGAGCTGCCGGATTTGATAAAAATGCTGGAAAAGTAACAGTTTCAAACCGTCCTGACCTTTGTGAATATCAGTGTAACGGTGCTATGGCTCTTGCCAAGCAGCTTCATACAGCTCCTATTAATGTTGCTAACGCTGTAGCTGAAAAGCTTGCAGACAGCAAGGTATTAAAGGATGTTGTGGCTGTAATGCCCGGATTTATTAACATGAACATAAATGAAGAATTTCTTTCTGACTACGTTGCCAAAATGGCAGAGGAAGACAAATTCGGAATGGAACTTCCACAGAGTAAGAAAATCGTCATTGACTACGGCGGACCTAATGTTGCTAAGGCGCTTCATGTGGGTCACTTACGTCCTGCTATTATCGGTGAAAGTATTAAAAGAATCTTACGCTACGTAGGTCACGATGTTACCGGTGACGTTCATATGGGCGACTGGGGAACACCTATGGGTCTTGTAATGACTGAAATTCAGTGTCGTCAGCCCGATCTTCCTTATTTTGATGATAACTTTAAGGGTGAGTATCCCAAGGAAGCTCCTTTTACCGTTCGTGATCTTGAAGAGATTTATCCTACAGCTTCAGCAAAGAGTAAAGAAGATCCCGAATATAAGGCACGTGCTCTTGAAGCAACATATAAGCTTCAGACTGGTGTACCCGGATACAGAGCATTATGGAATCACATCATGGATGCTTCTGTAACAGACATGAAGAGAATATATGAAACTTTGCATGTTGACTTTGACCTTTGGAATGGTGAAAGTACCGTTCAGTATCTTATTCCTGAAATGGTTCAGGAAATGAAAGACGGTGGCTATGCATACGAAAGCGATGGAGCTTTAGTAGTAGATGTTAAAGAAGAAACTGACACCAAGGAAGTTCCTCCCTGCATCATCTTAAAGTCAGACGGTGCCAGCCTTTATAACACAACAGACCTTGCAACAATCAAGGAACGTGTTATGAAGTTTGATCCCAAGCAGATTATATACATTACAGATAAGCGTCAGGACTTATACTTTTTACAGGTATTCCGTGCTGCTAAAAAGACCAAGCTTGTTGGCGATGATGTTGTATTGTCACACATCGGTTTTGGTACTATGAACGGTAAGGATGGAAAGCCCTTTAAGACCCGTGACGGTGGTGTAATGAGACTTGAATCACTTATTGGTGATATTCAGGACGAGATGCTTAAAAAAATTACTGATAACAAGGATATTGATCCTGAAGAAGCCAAGAAGACATCCAAGATTGTAGGTCTTTCAGCACTTTTATATGGTGACTTATCAAACCAGGCTGTAAAGGATTATATCTTTGATATTGACCGATTTACTTCTTTTGAAGGAAATACAGGTCCTTATATCCTTTATACAATCGTACGTATCAAGTCTATTATTGAAAAGTATAAGGCACAGGGTGGAAATCTTGATAATGCCAAGCTTGGAGCACCCCGAAATGTATCAATGAAGGACTTAATGAAGGCGCTTACAGGCTTTTCTCAGATGATGGAAGCTGCAGCTAATGAGCTCGCTCCTCATAAGATCTGTGCTTTCATCTACGATCTTGCTAACGCACTTAACTCTTTCTATCACGAGACAAAGATTCTTGCTGAAGAAGATGAAAAAGCTAAGAGTGAATATATTGCACTTATCAATCTTACAAAGAATGTGCTTGAGACATGTATTGATTTACTTGGATTTGAAGCACCGGAGCGTATGTAATGAGAATCGGAAGCGGTTATGATGTCCATAAACTTGTAGAGGGAAGAAAACTGATTATTGGCGGAGTTGAGATTCCTCATGAAAAGGGTTTACTGGGACATTCAGATGCAGATGTTTTGGTTCATGCTGTAATGGATGCTCTTTTAGGGGCGGCGGCACTTGGAGATATTGGTCTTCATTTTCCGGATAATGATCCTAAGTATAAAGGTGCTGACAGCATAAAGTTACTTGAACATGTTGGTAACCTTTTGGAATCAAAACTCTACTATATTGAAAATATTGATGCCACAATTATTGCGCAGGCGCCCAAGATGAGACCTCATATTGATGCTATGCGTCAGAATATGGCTAAGGCCCTAAAAATCGATGTGAACCGAATCAATGTTAAGGCGACCACTGAAGAAAGACTAGGTTTTACCGGAAGAGAGGAAGGGATTTCTTCGCAGGCGATATGCCTTCTTTCGAATATGATGGATTCTTCAATTTCACCGGTAGGTGGATGTGAAGGTTGCTGTGGTTGTAAAAGAGAACAGTAATTAATCTCGAGTAAGCTATAAGGCTTACTCGATTTAATCTAAGGGAGGTTTTTAAATGAACACAGAATGGAATCTTGAGGTTTTATACAAGGGCCTCGATGACCCAAAATTTGCCGCAGACTTTAAGGCGTTAGAAGAATGCGGAAAAGAAATGAAAGAATATGTATTAGTGGCATCTAAAGATGATGCTAAGACAAGAACTGAGAAACTTTTGGTGATGTTTGAACAGTTCAATGAGCTTATAAATAAGCTTGGGCTTTATCTTTCTCTACGCAACTCAGTAAATACTGAAGACGGAGAAATAATGGCATGGCAGAATAAGCTTATGAAGGTCTATTCTGAAAACGCTGAAGCTATTTTTGCAGCTGACAGAGTTCTTGCAGATATCGATGATGTAGATGCTCTTTCTAAAGATAGCGAAATTATAAAAGCTAACAATTTCTATCTTAAAGAGAATAAGAAGACACTTTCACACAGATTAAGCGATGAAGTAGAAGCTATGATTGCTGCTATGAACTTAACAGCAGGAGACTCATGGGGGAGCCTTCAGAAGTATCTTACATCTACAGTTAAGGTGGATTATGAAGGAAAGCAGATTTCACTTTCTGAAGTTAGAAACCTTGCTTATGATTCAGATGTGGAAGTTAGAAAGAAAGCGTACGAAGCTGAACTTGCAAGCTATGAAAAGATTCAGGATGCAGTTGCTTTTGCATTAAATAATATCAAGAACCAGGTTACAATGCTTTGCAGAAAGAAAGGTTACGAATCACCTCTTTCAATGACACTTGAGCAGGCTAAGATGAGCCGCGCAACTTTGGACGCAATGATGGAAGCAATTGAAGAATACTTACCTGTATTTCGTAAGTACCTTCGTAAGAAGGGTGAACTTTTAGGCCACAAAAACGGTCTTCCTTTCTACGAATTATTTGCTCCTTTAGGAAAGTCCGAAAAGAAGTATTCTATCGAAGAAGCGCATGATTATCTTGTTAAGTGCTTTGGTGAGTTTTCATCTGACCTTGCCGATATGATGGATGAAGCTTTTGTAAATGAATGGATTGATTTCCTTCCTCATAACGGTAAGCGTGGCGGTGCTTTCTGTGCCGGCTGCGGTTCATTAAAACAGAGCCGTATTCTTACAAACTTTGATGGTTCATTTGGTGCAGTAGACACACTCGCTCATGAACTTGGACATGCTTATCACAACAGACAGCTTGAAAATGAAAGACCACTTAATCGTGATTATCCTTATCCTATTGCTGAAACAGCTTCAACCTTCAACGAGGTACATCTTGGAGCTTATGCATTAAAGTATGCTGATAAGGACGAGAAGTTAGCTTTACTTGAAAGCGACCTTAAGGAAAAGACACAGTGTATCGTTGATATCTACTCAAGATATTTATTTGAAACTGCAGTATTTGAACAGGCACAGGAAAAGTTCCTTATGGCAGCAGATCTTAAAGAGTTAATGCTTGATGCGCAAAAGAAAGCATACGGCGATGGACTAGATGAAAACTTCCTTCATCCTTACATGTGGATAAATAAGGGACACTACTACAGTGATTCATTAAGCTTCTATAATTTCCCTTATGCATTTGGTACTCTTTATGCTCAGGGCCTTTACAGTATGTTCGTAAAAGAAGGTGCTTCTTTTGTTCCTAAATACAAGGCAATGCTTAATGCAACATCCACTCAGTCTATCGAAGATGACGGTAAAATCATGGGTGTTGACCTTACTAAAAAGGACTTCTGGAAGCAGTCTCTTCAGATGATTGCAGACGAAATTGAAGAGTTTTTAAAGTACTAAAAAAGCCTCGAAAAGACACGAAAAAAATAACGAAAAAAGTTTATAAAAAGTGTTGACATATCAATGTCCATTTTGTATACTATCAAAGTCGGCGAACGACAGGGGGTCTTAGCTCAGCTGGGAGAGCATCTGCCTTACAAGCAGAGGGTCACAG
>JAKSRS010000054.1 GCA_024403515.1 Lachnospiraceae bacterium | reverse complement strand
CATCACAAGATACTTAGCAAGTATTGTCTGCTTTTCCATACGTTCTGTTTCAAGTTGCTTGTAAAGTTGTTCCTTATCAGATTGCAGATTACATATCTGAGATTTTAAGAATTCAATCTGCTGACTATACTCTTTCTTTGATTCGGTCAAAATAGTTTCAAATTGTTCTTGTAATTTCTGTTTATCAGCTTTCAAATCAATTATTTGAGATTGTAAAGTGTCAAGTAAAGTGTCAACTTGTAATGTGTCATTTTTGTTTACACTTGACACTTTACACTTTGCAATTTCACTTTTCTTGCTTTGCTCAAAAGCTTGTTTTATTGCGATTTGTCCATCAATAGTGTAAAGTACACTGTTTTTCTCCTTTACACTTACACTTGACAGATAGCTTGACAACTCTGAGTTTTCCTTTATTTTCTGGTAAATGGCTTGTCTGCTTTTACCAATCTCTCTTGCGATTTCTGAAATATTCTTTAATTCTTCACTCATAATGTTATATCAACAGTAAACTCAACTGCGGTTATCGGAGAACCTTTTGATTTGCTTTTTATTTCAATAAAATTTGATATTCTGCATAAATCAGTTAGATTCAACTCATTAATAGCAAAAACTAAAGTCTTTTTTAATAAGTCCGTCGGTTTTTTGTATTTGTCTTTTTCAACTCCAAAAAATGTTCTGATTTCTTCAAGTGTCATAAAATAATGTGTTTTTTTAGAATGTCCATATTCTGAAACTAATAACTGATAAAGCCTTAAGGTATAATAACTTTTGAATGAAATCAATGTGTTTAACTCTATTTGAGTATATAATCTTTGTAGTTCCAGCAGATATGGTTTCAATTCATTGCTGAGACGTATTGTTATTGAGTGATTTTTTTCATCATACTCACACGATTCTACCCAATGTATCAGCTTTGTTTTTTGTTCTTCTTTCATTTCAATATATCGTGACATTATCAGTTTAGCAATACTCAAAAAGTCTCTATATACATTTTGTCTGCTTGTATTCATAAAATCTGCATACTCTACAGCTGTTGTTGTATATGTTCTGAAATCAGTATCGTTTCTGACTATTTGGGAAATAACTATTTGTAATAACTTCATTTCCTTTAAAGTCATTCGCTGACTTGCCTTAACTACATCATTGGAATAAACTGAAAGAAAAGACTTGTCATAAACTATAGGTGTCAATTTTGAGTCCATTTGATTTTACCCCCTTTCTATTTGATATTATATCATTTATGAGTCGATTTGTCAATAGGTCTCTTTAACGGATAAGATACTTAAAGATAATTATAATAGTTTATTATAATTGTCCCTTTTTTTTTTGCCTATTTATAGGCGTTTGACATACTTTATAGAGACTTTTTGACCACTTTATAGAGACTTTTTGACCACTTTATAGAGACTTTTTGACCACTTGCTTTTGTTTCTTTCAACACAATTTAACAGTGTTTTAACATAGTTTTCAACATGTGATGCTTGTTTCAAAAAATTTCTTAAACAACGATGTATAAACGATTTTACCACCTTTTGCGTAGTTTTGTATTGCTATAATAATTTTTTCTGTACTTATTTTTATAATCAAGAATTTTCTTTTATTGTTTTAAGGTTTGTATTTTAGCCTATTTGTTCTTTCTATAAGTGTCTTATTAGAGACTTTTTGACCACTTTATAGAGACTTTTTGATTTGTAATTTATATAGGGGAAGTAATACTACTGTAGGCAAATAAATCGGAAATTTCATACTTTGCGAAAGATGTCAAGAATGATTGACTTTTTTAGTCATTCATATTTTTTATTGCATTTAACTTTTGTACTGAATCTAACGTTTCGTGATTTTGTATCAAAAGTTATTGAAAAACAGCCAAAAAGGTTTGATAATAATTATACCAATTCTGACGAAGGAGAAACTTGAAGGTTTTCCTTTCAGCCTGTAAAAAAGCCGGTCTCTTTGTTAAGACCGGCTTTTTCTACAGACTGAAAGAGGCATATATTCAAGCCTCTTTGTTTCTTTTATTATCTGATCATGCACTTTTCAGCAAAAGCTGTATATCAAGGACGAACTGCTCATTCTCGGTGGATATTTCAGCTTCGCCGTCATACCTCTTAACTGCATTGAGAATATTTGAAATACCAAGTCCGTGATGTTCCTTGTCCTTCTTGGATGTCATGATTTTTTTCTTTTCGTTTATTACTATTTCTTCAAATATCGGATTGGATATCTTAAAGAAGAAATAGCCCTGTTTCATTTTTGATTCTATCTGAATGATCTTTGTATCGTCACTTGAATCCTTTCCGCAGGCTTCGATCGCATTATCTATTGCATTTGCCATGATAATGCAGAGATCAGCATTAGTTATGCCCGTATTCGGAACATTTCCGGTATATTCAAGCTTTGAATTAACCTCTGCAGCCTTTTCATTCTTATCATTCAGCAGAGCATCAATAATTATATTGCCTGTGTTATACTGTTTGTTCGTTGAAGATGCCATGTCTATCATCTCATTCATATACTCAACGGCATCATCTATCCTGTTTGCAGAGATAAATCCTCTCAGACAAAGCACATGGTTCTTGAAGTCGTGTCTGAAACTTCTGAACTCATCATATATCTTATTGATCTTCTCATAATATGCGATCTGATTTTCTACCTGTTTTGAAAGCAATTCTATCGAAGCCCTCTTTTCTGCCTCTGATATGCTGACCCTGACAATTAACACTGTAGCCATTATCAGCCCGACCGTAGAAGGCGCAATGAGCCACCTGAGTAATGTTTTGTGTTTATTTGGATCATCAATACCCATAATAAAAAGAGATGCGATATATGTCAGAACAAGTATAATAATGTACAGACTTACCGGCAGTGAGTTTGCCAGTTTACTTACAGAGGCATCACATTTCTTTTTCTTTATGTAATACAGAACAGACCCCCACATAACCGCATCAAGCAAAAACGCAATAATCGTGGCTAATGGTTTGTTTTTTACAAGCAAATGAACGATATTCATGAACATCTGAGGGGTATTTATTGTAAAAAGAAAAACATAGAATGTTTTCAGATTCAATTTTTTGTATATCAGCGGATATATCAGAAAATGCCCCAGATAATACACAATCACAAATGCCGGCCTGTATTCTGTAGCCAGTTCAAGTTCCAGAAAGACAGAAGGAACGGAAAAAAGCAAAATAAGCAGCATATTGACTATTTTATAATTATGGATCTTATAGTCCAAAAATATTTTCGCTGCCTGTATATTGGCAGCCAGATCCAGAAAACAAACAAAAACAATTAAAATTCCAACAACAACCATAGCATCCTCTTAATCAAAATTGTACCTCTTGACATAATTTGTGAATGCCTTTTTAAACGGTGTCAGTTTCAGATTGCTTATAAGTGCTCTTTCGTTGTTGTCAAAAAGCATATCCGTTGAAGTATGCGATACTATATGCTTCAGTCCGACAAGATACGTTCTGTGGCTTCTGAAAAACTTGTCCTGCGGGAGCTGCTTTTCGATTTCGGATAAAGTTTTCTTAAAAAGTATATTATCCGTTACAGTTCTTATGTAGCAGTATTTATCCGCTGCCTCAACATAAACGATATCGTCAATATTTATTCTTTTATTGTCTGAATCTGTTTTGACTACAAGATAATTGCTGTCGTTCAGGCTCTGCAGAAAGTCATCCATAGCCGAAAACAGTTTGTCATGGTTTATTGGCTTTACTAAAAATCTGTATGCATTTACCTCGAATGTATCAAATACAATATTCGGAAAGCTTGTCAGAAAAATAATAGCGGTCTTTATGTTCTTTTTTCTTATCCTGCGTGATGTCTCAAGTCCGTCAAGTCCCTGCATCTGATAATCCATGAATATGATATCATATTCGATATTGCTTGCTATCAGGTCTGCACCGTTTGTATAGTCATCATAAACTATTACAATATTCTTTTTTATTGAATATTCTTCAAGATAGACCTTAAGATCATCATGAAGAATCATTTTATCATCACATATAGCGATTCTCATAATTTTTTTCCCTTCCTGAATTCCTCTTATAATAAATAACTTTTATCTCTCAAAATATTTCGGAAAATGCATATTAATATCTCTATTTGCTATATTTTATGTTTAAACAAGATGCTTTTTGTATATGTTTTACGTTTACTCTATAAAAAACCTCGTTTACTCACTATCAGTATTCAAAATCAGATATTAGGGTTATAATAATATCAACAAATGAACACAGCGTAAAGGAGGCGTAAATTATGTGGAACTGGTTATTTGGTTAATTAATATCTTATAGAATAATCAAAAAAATAATAATAGCTGAATGAAGGGTACTTTTTATGCGTTTACTCTCAAAAAAGCCGCATTCACTCGCTATTGATTTTCTAATAAGAAAAAATGCTTATAATTATATCAGAAAAATGATGTAAAAAGTTATCTTTATGTAAACAAGTCTTAAAATATAATATGTTTACATATAATTGTTTACATTATAACACAAAAAGAAAAAAAAATCAATGGTTTTGATTAATAATAAATAGTTATTATTTGTTCTGAGCATTTTATAAAACTCATAACAAAAATTGACGATTTGTCTTCTTTATGATATACTGACTATGGGGTTAAAAACAAAATAAGAAATACACTTATTGATTTCATAAAAAAATGAAGAAATACAGCATTCTATCATTTTTTGTCATATAATTCAACTTCACATTTCAAGAAAGGATTAAGAAGTGCAGATAATTAAAAATCAATCCATTTCAGCGTATAATCTGCTTCATTATACGTCAAAAATCAAAAAAACTGATATATTGAAGCTTATCAAGTTTATGCTGGACAATATTCATGTTCTTAACTTGGAAACAAGCGGAAATGTGATATTCTCATTGAAAAACAGCGGAAGTGAACAGGTCTGTTTTGAAATACTGATTCCTGTACACGGCAAAGTAGAGAATTGTCAGCAATTTGAATACCGTTCTTCTTTTGAACTGTCAAATGCAGTACTGCTCAGACATGAAGGAAGAATAGAAGATCTTGACAAGACAACAAAAAAACTTAAAGAATTTGTTCGTTCAAACAATTATACCTGTCAGAACGGACCGTATTACATAATGGTCCAGAGAGATGACAACGACAACAACTGCATCATTGATGTATACATCGATGTAAAATATAACAATTAATTTCTATCGTGTGGCTAACCAAAAATTTCACCCCTTGCCAACACGATATTTTTTTGTCCCTCTAAAAACCCGTTCTGAAGAAGGAAAAGCAGATAGGTGCAGCATATGCTGTGCATATCTGCTTTTTCTCAGAAGGGATTTTTAGAGATGCCCTTTTTTTAATGGCGAGAGAAAACGGCTGAAAATCAGATTTTTTTCAAATTGCACCGAGTGCAGAATGGAGAAATTTTTTTCATACTGAGTGAAAAACTGAAAAAGTGAATGCAAAAGGCGAAATTCCGGACTTTTTTTAATATGCACCGGGTGCAGATTGAAAAAATTCTCCCTATTTGCAAGTGATTACTCCGATTTTTATTTTATTAACTCAAACAAAATAGCCAATATCCGGAATATGAGTTATACTGTAATCACGCTAAAGAATGTTTAGCGAAAATAAAAAATTGTTATACTAAAGGAGAACAAAAAAATGAAAATCAAAAAAATCACAGCAGTACTTTCGTTAGCAGCAGTAATGGCTACATCTGGTTCAGCATTCGCTTCAATGAACTACAACACCAAGCCAAACAATCACGGCAGATGGACATACGGTACTACAGGTGCTTTCGGCGGCGGTACAGTCAAGTCTGAATACCTTGATTCAACGTACAGAGTATCCTATTCAAGCGTAAAGAATGCAAAGGGCGTTACAAGCGGCGCTACAGCATTCAGCAGCTGGGCAAAATCTTCACTTCCGGCTTATACTTTCGGAACTGATCATTCTTACTATGATTACTGGAACTAATCAGCCAAGGAGAACAAAAAAATGAAGATCAGAAGAATTACAGCAGTGCTTTCATTAGCAGCGGTAATGGCTACATCAAGTTCAGCTTTTGCTTTATATATGCATTATAATACTCATCCAAACAATCACGGTACATGGACTTATGGTACTACAGGTATTTTAGGCGGCGATACAGTAAGATCTGAATATATTGATTCCAAGTACAAGGTATCTCACTCAAGCGTAAGAAACGGCATAGGTCTTACAAATGAAGCTACCGTTCATGGAGGCTGGGCAAAGTCCTCACAGACTGCTATTCCTCTCGTTGATGACTATGCTTACTACGATTTCTGGAACTAAGCAGCAGCAATAAAAAGAAAAACAAAAAAAATCAGAAACAAAAGGAGAACAAAATGAAAATCAAAAAAATCACAGCAGTACTTTCGTTAGCAGCAGTAATGGCTACATCTGGTTCAGCATTCGCTTCAATGAACTACAACACCAAGCCAAACAATCACGGCAGATGGACATACGGTACTACAGGTGCTTTCGGCGGCGGTACAGTCAAGTCTGAATACCTTGATTCAACGTACAGAGTATCCTATTCAAGCGTAAAGAATGCAAAGGGCGTTACAAGCGGCGCTACAGCATTCAGCAGCTGGGCAAAATCTTCACTTCCGGCTTATACTTTCGGAACTGATCATTCTTACTATGATTACTGGAACTAAGCAGTAAAAAAATAATGATATCAGGTGCGGAGAACATCTCCGCACCGCATATATCATTTGTTTAATATCTTGACAATTGAGATACTAAACAAATGATATATCATGGAGGTTTTTGATAATGAAAAAGAAACGTATAATGTGCGGTCTTATCGTATTCAATGTAATTATAATGCTTGTTTACGGACTGCTTTGCTTTATGAATTTTCCTTCTGAAAAGATCAATAACGGAAAACGGCTTGTTTCTATAGATCAGACCGAACTTACAGACCGTGACACTATTGCTGATGCACTCTGTAATGCATCCGAAAAGCTGAAAATTGACATTGCTCTTGAATATATCACCGAGAATTACACTATCGACTATTTCAGGACAACGAATGACAGCAGTTTCTTTGACATTTCAACAGAAGAAGGACTTCCTGTTTCAGAGGATAAAATATTTTCTTCTCACCCTGAAAATGATGAAGTTAAGATTTACGGTTTCTTCATAAAAAGCACGGATTTCCGCATTCTTCCGTTCAATGAACTTCGCAGCAGAAACGATATTGACCTTTCGTTAAGCAAGTATCTTGTAAATGAAGCTGATCTGGAAACTCTCACAGCCGAGCTTGAACAGAACGGAATAATCGTCAGCAGCGAGGTCGGAACTACCGTTTCAAAGGATATGGCACAGTATAAGCTGCTTATCGGTATGTTCATACTGTTTATGGTAATTGCAGAAGTATTCTACGTATTTTCCAGATCAAAGGAATACGGCATACGCCGTTCAATGGGCTTCAGCAGCATGAATATACTTGCTGATGAGCTTAAAGACAGCATTTTCCAGTTGTTCATAATTCCGCTTGCTGTTATTCTGATCGCATTCATTGCACTGTCTGCGGTATTCGGCATCGCTTCAGCGGCAGCTTTCATGAAGTTCACGTTCATCAGCCTTGCACTCCTGTTATGCGGCGGTGCGGCAGCATTCTCTTTATCAGTCATCATTCTTGCTTTAAGATGCGGCGCAGCGCATATCAAAGGATATTCAAAAAACAAGGAACTTTTTGCTTCAACTATTGTTTTCAAGTCAATTGTTATCGTGCTCACAGCTTTTTCTCTTACAAGTCTCCTCAGCTCGGCAGTAACTGCTTACAAAACTTACCGCACCACAAAATCTTCCGTAAAGAGCATAGAGGACTATTCCGCTACAGAGCTTAATACCTTCCGTGAAGACCCTATCACCGAAAATGAGAAATTCTCTCCGAGATTCCTCGATTTCTATAACAGAATGCATGATGAATACGGTCTTATCATAGCAAATTTAGAGTACATAGACGAGGAATATCCGGGCGGTTCGCCTTTGCTTCTGAATACTGGCGTTGTAAATGATAACTACATAGACTTCACAAAGGATGTCTATGCACCCGACGGAAGCAAGATAACCTCGGCTGACCTTAAAAGCGGTTTCTATAACTTCCTTGTGCCTGAAAATTATGACACTTCCATCCACAGCAGCTATTATGCAGACATTTACCCCGCTGACAAGATCAACTATATCAGATATTCGGCTGACAGCAGATTCTTCACATTCCATAATGAGACCTGCGTTGACGATAACGGTTACTGCAGCAATGTTATACTCGAAGTATTTGATCCTGAACTTTCACATGAGAACGACAGCTGCAAGACATTCACTGCTTTCATGAGTTCATATTACTCAAACAGTATGTTCTTCAGATACGACAGAAACAGCGAACTTACGGCTTATGAGCAGATACTCCCGATACTTACTGAAACAGGAATAGACGCTGTTACAGTAACATCCGTTCCGGTAAGCACACAGTTTATAAAGTCTCTGATTACGCTCAGAAACAATATGATATATTTTATTATCCAGTCAGTAATATTCATCTGCTCTTTCGTGATACTTCTTGTTTACTCCACAGAGCTTTATTACCAGAACAATTCAAAGGATATCGCTCTTAAAAATATTTCGGGATATTCGTTTATCGAGATCTTCGGCACACGCATAATTTTAAAGACTTTCTTGCTTCCTGTAATGATTCTGGCAGGCATTTTCCTGAAAATATCGCCTGTTGTTGCTGCAGGCTGCACGGTATTTGAAATAGTTATATTCTATTTCCTCATTATCAGCAGTTCAAACAAGAATATCGTAAACACACTTAAAGGAGAATAATATGAGTACTGTAAAATTGACAAATATCTCAAAGAAATTCGGTTCAAAAGAGATATTCAGGAATTTCAGCATGGAAATAGAAAAAGGCGATTTCGTGTGCATATCAGGCGAAAGCGGCAAGGGAAAATCTACTCTGCTGAATATGATCGGTCTGCTCGATACTCCTGATTCGGGTGACATAATAATCAACGGCATAAAGAACACTAAATTCAACAGCAAAGAGGGCAGAAAGCTTATGCGTGACAATATAGCTTACGTGTTCCAGAACTATGGTCTTGTTGATGACAGAACAGTTGAATACAATCTGATGATAAGCGGCAGATTCTCAGGAAAAAACAAGAAAGATGACATGACAGCAGCACTTGAACGTGTAGGTCTCAGCAAAGATATGCTTTCTCAGAAAATATATACCCTGAGCGGCGGCGAACAGCAGAGAGTCGCTCTTGCAAGACTTTATCTTAAAAATTCGGATATGATACTCGCTGATGAGCCTACAGGCAGCCTTGACGCTGCCAACAGGGATAAGGTCATGGATATACTCAAAGACCTTAACAACAGCGGAAAAACAGTGATCATCGTTACCCATGATGCAGAGGTGGCAAAATGCGCAAAAAGAACAATAAAAATCTGAAAGAAATATCTCTCATACTTCTTCCGGTCATTATAGCAATAGTATTTATATTTAATTTTAAAATAATCAAGGTTGACGGTTTCTCAATGGCGCCGACTCTGAGCGACGGACAGTATATCCTTACTTCAAGGCATACGAACGATATTCAGAAAAACTCGATCGTTATACTGAAGTATGAAGATGAGCTTATCGTGAAAAGAGTTGCTGCTGTTGAAAATGATACAGTTGCCATGAAGGACAATTCTGTATACATAAACGGCGTAAAGCTCGTAAATTCGTGTTATGAAGGCGAAGACAAGACCATTGAACTGAAAAAAGGTGAAATATTCGTGCTCGGAGATAACTGCAAAGTAAGCATGGACAGCAGATATTTCGGTTCAGTCAGTGAAGATCAGGTAATTTCAGTAAAAATCTAAGGTATAGGAGACCATTATGAAAAAGATCATTTGCATTCCTCTTATAGCAGCCGCATTAAGCTGTCTTGCATCATGCGGAAAACAGGCAGACAATCAGTCAGTTCTTGAAATAACAGGTATAGGAATTTCAGGAGAATGCGGATTTATCAGCGAATTTCAGGCGAAAAATCCGGATATCAAGGTCGTTTTGAATGATTACAGCGATGATGCTGCCCCTGATACAGGCATAAAGCGCCTCGGTGCTTCAATTGCCTCTGAAAACGGCGGAGATATAGTTATATTCAACAGATTCCTTGATGCCGATAATTTCATTGACAAGGGTATGCTTATGGATCTTAATGAGCTTGACTGCATCAAAGAGAGAAAAGACGATATACTGCCGAATATCATTGAAAGCTATGAGAAAGACGGCAAAATGTACAGCATGACAACAGGCTTCAATATATATACATTTGCCTGCAAGGCTGACACGATATCTGCCGAGGACTGGAATATAAATGATTTTTGCAGCACTGCCGCACCGTTTATAAAAAACGGCGACGATCTGTTTGCAAATCACTCACAGTCATGCTATGAACAGATGTTCTATGACCTTGCTGCTTCCAGCGGCAGCGCAGAATATGTGCAGAACAATTTTGACAAGTTAACGGCAATGCTTGATTCCATGAAGGAAATGCTGAACATTTCAAACAGCATAGGCAATTTCAATTTCGCCGAAAGCTGTTATGCTGATGATACAGTTCTTTTTAATGATACATACATAGGCAGCTTTGACACATATTACACGCTCAAAAAGCTGTATTTCAATGACGAAATAAACCTTCTCGGCACTCCGGCAGAAGAAAGCACACTCAGAATAGCCCCTGAAATAGAGTTTGCTGTAATGAACGATGCAAAGAATAAGGAGGCTGCCGAAAAGTTCATATCATTCTATCTTTCCGACGAATATCAGACATCAAATATGCTGTCAGGCTATTACTTCCCTGTTATAAGCTCTGTACTTGACAAGGAATATGAGCATACTTTAAGTGACAAGCTCTATGATCAGAATGACAATGTAGTAGGCGATAAAGAAAATATCGAATTTATAGGCAATCAGAAAGTTGATATCGGCATACCGTCAGAAGATGATATCAGAGAAATGTATGATATAGTCCGCAGCGTCAAGGGCATCGAGAAAACGGATGCTGTAATATATTCTATCGTTTCAGAAAAAATAAACGATTTCTGGAGCGGAGCAATATCATCAGAAGATTACCTCAGCGAAGTTATTGATAAACTGAATACTTATTATTCAGAGCAGAATTGACATCATCTTTTTTTTACCTATCTCAAAAAAGTCAAATAAGTCATAAAAGGAACATATCTCTTATGACTATTTGACTTTTTTTATATTCAACCTATGCTGTCAAAGTTCATTAAAAATGCAGTTTTTCATGAAATACAGCCTTATTCATTTTTTTGAAATGTCGGCCATGTTGATAACTCTGTTGAAACAGTGTTGAATTATGTTGAAAGCACAGATGCAAAAATAGCACCTCACAAAGATGTACGGTGTTGCCTTAGCTCAATGTTACTGATTGGACAATGCAATCTCCGTAATTGCTTTTGCACGGCAGAAACGCAGTCTGATGGGAAATATACGAGTTTATGGCATACAAATCCGACAGGCGTGTTTTGTGTGGTGCTGCTTTAAAAACAGAGAATGTATTTCAACACTTTTCAACATATTATTTGAATTTGTTTTTTGTTATTTTTTTTAACATCAATCTGTCAATCTCCTTGATTGATTGACTTGATTATATCTTGATTATATCTTGATTAAGGGGTCTGAAAAAACACGGATTATAGCCAAAAAGCGAACCGAAAGGTAATAATCATTTCCACCATAGGTAATAGTCATTTCCACCATAGGTAATAATCATTTCCATTAAAGGTAATAGTCTTTTCTGTCGGGAGGTAATAATAAGTGTTGACAAATGATTACTTTTATGCTATACTAGCTGCGAGGTGATGTTATATGCCTAAAGGCAGAGGCAGAAAAAATTCGGAACTGCCGATTATTTCAGGTGATCCCAAAATTTCCAATGAAGTTCAGAAGTCCCGCCCTCTTTTCAGTTTGTGGAAGTCCGATCTGACTCTTTCGGAATTCAAAATACTTGATACTTATTTATCCCTTATCAACAGTCATGATCCTGAAAGCCGCTATGTCCGCTTTGAAAAAGGCAAGATCGAAAAGCTTCTCGGTGTTACACAGATCAAGCCGCAGGATCTGAAGCTCAGACTGAGGCATCTTATGGAACGGGTAATTGAAATTACCGATAAGCGCAAGGGCGATGATATCTCTCTTATCAGCTTATTTTCCATTGCCAGGTGCATCAAGAATAAGGACGGTTTGTGGCAGGTAGATATTGCCTGTACTCCGGAAGCAATGGAATATTTTTTCAACATTGAAGAATTAGGATATTTCCGCTACAAGCTGCGCAGTGTCATCAACCTGAACAGCCGCTACAGTTATTTGATGTTCATATATCTTGAAAATAATCGTTTCCGCAAGGAATGGACAGTTGATCTTTCGGAATTAAAGCAAATTCTGAACTGCGAAAATGATGAAACATACTCTGAATACAAGCATTTCAACAATCTGATATTAAAACGATGCTATAAGGAACTGAATGAAAAGACAGAACTTCAATTCACATATTCACCCATCAGGAACGGAAGAAATGTTGCGGCTATCCGCTTTAACATTGCCGAACTGAAAAACATAGATTTTCATGAAGAGCTGCTTATAGCTGATGACTCAGAAAATAATGCCGTAACAGAGGATGACCAGATCAGGGAAAATTCCGTGAACGAGAAACCGTCCGGTACATATGCTGAAGCTTCTGCGCAGCCTGATGATATTTTCAGCCAGAGAATGGAATTTTTTTCAGCCTGTTTCGATGATACGTTCAACGAACTGGAGGTACAGCTTATATTATCAAGCATTAATCCTGACATGGTAGAATACAGTTCCTACGGACCGGACGTTGCCAAATATAATTATCTTGACCGTATGTATAAACGATTGCTGTTTGAAGAAAAGGAACGCGACATAAAAAACAGATTCAAGTATTTTGTTTCGATGATCAGGAATGATAAAGAAAATATCGTGTAGACTATTCGCTT
>JAKSRS010000053.1 GCA_024403515.1 Lachnospiraceae bacterium | reverse complement strand
GGGGAATATGGAAGATAGCAAAATAATAGATCTGTATTTCGAAAGAAATGAAAAAGCAATAGATGAAACTGATATTAAATATGGAAAACTGTGCCATAACATAGCCTTGAATATTCTTTGCAGCATTGAAGACTCCAAAGAGTGTGTAAACGATACTTATTTGGGGGTATGGAATAAAATACCACCGGTAAGACCCTCAAATCTTATGGCCTTTGTCTGTAAAATTACAAAGAATCTTGCATTAAAGCGTCTGGACTATAATAAGGCTCAGAAGAGAGATAGTAGCGCTACAGTTTCTTTTGATGAACTAAATGAGACAATAGCAGATACAAGAGACGTGTTTGGAGAAGAAGATATTGAAAAACTAAGCAGGATGATAAGTGACTTTCTTTCCAAAGAAAAGGAAGATTCACGTAATATTTTTATCCGAAGATACTGGTTTTTTGATTCGGTTAGCGACATTGCAAAACGCTATCTTTTTTCAGAAAGCAAAGTGAAAAGTTCACTGTTTAATACACGTAACAGACTACGGGCATATTTGGAGAAAGAAGGATTAGTGATTTGAATGTAGAAAGTTTGATTATGGCAATTGACGGAATAGATGAATCCATGATTAGTGATGCCATCACATATGAAAAAACCAGAAAAAGAAGAAAAAGATGTTACGCTATTTTACAATACGTTGCTGCGGCAGCAGTGCTTGCCGGAATAGTTTTTGGTACGACTAATATTTTAAAGGTTTTAAATCGTGATAACATCGAATACTATGAGACTCCGGCGGCCGGACAGGGAGCCATTAACGCAACTGTAGTGGAAATACGAGAAGGAAAGATAGCAGTAGAATGCTTGGAAACTTTTACGGGAGAGGATTTGAACGACAAAAGACTTTTAGTTTCTTTGGATACATTATCTGATGAAAAGGTTCCTGACATGAAGGTAGGCGATAGAATCAGGGTTCTTTATATAGGTGGAATAAAAGAAGCGGATGGTGAATTGCAGATAGGAAAGACTATATCTATCTTTCTACTTAATTCCAAAGGCGAAGTGATTGATATTGGCAAAAAATAAAATAAGCGATGTCGTTAGAAGTGATAAACAATAACGACATCGCTTTATTATTGAGTGCTTATCAGCCGTAGGGCTGCATTGGTTCTTTGGCCTTTTCAAGTATTGCCTCGTCATATAAGAAGTTGTAGAACTTTTTACAACGTTCGGGACGTGATGTGTTAGCAATAATTCCAAAACCTTCATCGTATACAAAGAAAGGATAGGAATTAAGAAGGGGTGAATCAGTAACATTAATGATTAAGGGTATTTCTTCGCCGATGAGGTTTCCGTCATCGTCTTTAAGCTGCGAATAGATTACCTTGTCACCTAAGGCATTAAGCTCATCCTCGGAAAAGTAATTTCTTAAATCTGCGAAAAACTCATTGGGTGCCAGCGTTTGTAAAACGTCCAAATCACCTATGATAACATCGGCAGTACCGGCAGCTATATTCGCCACCATCTTCTGAAGGCTAAGATATGAATTCTGGTTTCCGCCTTCATCTATCATGCTGTAGGTAGTATCAAACACTACCTTTTCTTTCTTGGTGTCAATCTCGATGTATTCTGAAAAAGCGTCGGAACTTGGCATTGTTATCGCATTTACGCATATTGCATAGAAGGCATCGTGCTTGGCGGTAACCACACCTTTTATAAATGAAAAAATGGCAATTGCCGCAATTATTACAGCGATTGTTGCCCATTTATAATATTCTAAAAAGTATTCCCACTTGTATTTAAAGCTCTTTCCCTTTAGGGTCTTTTGTTGTTCTTTTATCTCGTCTCTAAGTGCCATTTTATATCTCCTTTGTGCCTGTAAAAGAGAATACACTTTCTTTTGCAAGCACTAATAATGATAATTAGCAAGCCTTGATGTGTCAATTGATAGGAATCTAAACTTTTTATGAAAATTGGTATTGCGTCTTATCAGATTACCGATTATCGTGTATATTATCATTAGTTGAATGGTCTTTAAAAGATTATAATAAAGAAATGAGGTTTACATTGATGAGTGACGCATATGTTGAATGCCTGGTAGCAGCCAAAAGAAAGCCACTTATGAGCTTTTTAAAATACTTAACAATTTCACTTACCGTTGTTTGCGGTCTGCTTGGTCTTGTTGGCTTTTATATTATCTGGTTTATCGCTATTGCTCTTGGGGTAGGAGCTTACTTTTTATCTGTTTATTCCAACGTAGAGTACGAATATCTTTATCTTGATAAGGAAATCGTTGTAGATAAGATTTTCAGCCAGACAAGAAGAAAGCGCTTTGCTACATATCCTTTAGAGAAGATTGAAATTATTGCACCCTTAAAATCATGGCATCTTGATTCTTATAAGAATAGAAACTTTAAGGAAGAAGATATTTCAAGTGGCGTTGAGAAGCAGCCCGAGACAAGATATGTCTTCTATTATAATGGAGAGAAGAAGGTAATCTTTGAACCTGACGAAGATATGGTGAAGATTCTTAGAAATGCTGCTCCCAGAAAAGTTTTTGTTGATTAATTAACCGTTTTAAGTGAATATTTTGACAAAAAGTGAATAAAATATATAAACGACGAAAAAAAGCACCGAAATTTTTCTTTTTTGGTGCTTTTTTCATTGACACAAGGGATTCTTGTCGATATACTCACGTTAATTATAAATCAGAAAATGGAGGAAAGGTTTACTATGAGTCAGATTATTGGCGAAGGAATTACATTTGACGACGTGCTCCTCGAGCCCGCATATTCAGAAGTTATACCTAATCAGGTCGATGTTTCAACTTACCTTACTAAGAAGATTAAGTTAAACATTCCTGTAATGAGTGCAGGCATGGATACAGTAACAGAGCACCGTATGGCAATTGCTATGGCAAGACAGGGTGGTATTGGTATCATTCACAAGAACATGTCTATTGAAGCTCAGGCAGATGAAGTAGATAAGGTAAAACGTTCAGAAAACGGAGTTATTACCGATCCTTTTTCTTTATCCCCCGAGCACACTTTAAGAGATGCCGATGAGCTTATGGGTAAGTTTAGAATTTCCGGTGTACCGATTACAGAAGGAAAGAAACTCGTTGGTATTATCACAAACCGCGATCTTAAATTCGAAACCGATTTTTCCAAGAAGATAAAAGAATGCATGACAAGCGAAGGTCTTGTTACTGCAGAAGAAGGAATTACACTTGAAGAAGCTAAGGCTATGCTTGCTAAGGCTCGCAAGGAAAAACTTCCTATCGTTGATAAGGACTTCAACCTCAAGGGTCTTATCACAATTAAAGATATTGAAAAGACTATTAAGTATCCTTTAGCAGCTAAGGATGAGCAGGGACGCCTCTTATGCGGTGCAGCTGTTGGTATTACAGCTAACTGCCTTGACAGAGTTGCAGCTTTAGTTAAGTCACACGTTGACGTTGTTGTACTTGATAGCGCACATGGTCATTCAGCTAACGTTATTAAGTGTGTAAAGATGATCAAGGAAGCATATCCTGATTTACAGGTTATCGCTGGTAACGTTGCAACAGGTGCAGCTACACGTGCTTTAATCGAAGCAGGTGCAGACGCAGTTAAGGTTGGTATCGGACCCGGTTCAATCTGTACAACACGAGTTGTTGCAGGTATCGGTGTACCTCAGGTAACAGCTATTATGGAATGTTATAAGGTTGCCAAGGAATACGGCATTCCGATTATCGCTGATGGCGGTATCAAGTACTCAGGTGAAGTTACAAAGGCTATTGCTGCCGGTGGTAACGTATGTATGATGGGTAGCATGTTCGCAGGATGCGATGAAGCACCTGGCGATTTCGAACTTTTCCAGGGACGTAAATACAAGGTTTACCGTGGAATGGGTTCAATCGCAGCTATGGAAAATGGTTCTAAGGACAGATACTTCCAGTCAGATGCCAAGAAGCTTGTTCCTGAAGGTGTTGAAGGACGTGTTGCATATAAGGGTAGCGTTGAAGATACAATCTTCCAGTTAATGGGCGGTTTACGTTCAGGTATGGGATACTGCGGATGTGCAACAATTCCCGAACTTAAGGAAAACGGACGCTTTATTAAGATTTCTGCAGCAGCACTTAGAGAGTCACATCCTCATGATATTCATATCACTAAGGAAGCTCCTAACTATTCATCTGATGCTCATTAATCAAAGCAAAAGAAAATAAAAAAACATATACCACTGTAACGGTGACTTTGATGACATTCGTTGCAGTGGTATTTTTTTGTACATTTCAAAAGAAAAATTGTAAAAAACATTTTAGTAAAAATAAACTTCGCACGATTTGGGCAATATATAACAAGGCGCTAATTGTTATAGTCTAGTATAGTGCTATAATAAAAAAGCATTTTAACAATTATTTTGGAGGTAAAAATGGCTAAGGTAAAAAAGGCAAAAATGAGGGGCAGTAAAAACTCTGTTAAGCTTCTTAACAGAATTAGTACAAAACTTTTGGCTTTTGTTCTTGTGATTTTTGTGGCATCGATGGTTATGCTCACTTCAGTCGCTTCAAACTTTGCGAGAAATAGACTTACAGATTTATCTGAAAGTAATCTTCTTTCAATGGCATCTGAGAAGGGATCTTCCGTAAATCAGTTTATGGATGATCAGAAGGCAATCTGTATGCTTATAAAGGAAGACCCGACTATTTTTAACCAGGCATCAGTTTATGCAGTAAACGGAAGTATAAATGCTAAAGCACAGGCATCTGTGGTGGAGACTTTGGCAGCAGTATATGAGAGTACAGGAGAAATTTATGAGAAGGCCTTTGTAACATTTGGTTCAGAGGTTTACGCAAATCATCTTGGAAATTCAACGCTTGAAGATGTATCTGACAAGGATTATTATCAGAAGACCCTTGAAAATGGTTCATACTTTGGTGTATCTACATCCGAGGAAACAGGTCTTCCCATCTACATTATTTCTTATGCAATTACTAATCCTAACAGTGGAAGCTTCCTTGGTACAGCTAATATCTTTATTGATATGGCCAAGGTAGGACATGTTATTCTTGCTAATGAAGAGTACAGCATCACTATCCTTGACAAGCAGGGCATGATGATTTCTACAAACGGTGATGATAAAAACCTTATGACCATAGTAGGTAATGGCGAGGAAATGACTGCACAGGGAAAAGGAACCATGATTGTTGATTTATCAACATGGGGTGGTAGCGTTAATTACCTTGCATTTTCTGTAGTGGGTGACTTTATTGTTGAAGTAGCCATGGACTATGCAACTATTACATCAGCCGCAACAGAAATGGCGAGAAATCTTAGCTTTGTATCCGGATTTTTCATTGTGCTTGTAGTAGTAATTCTTTACATCATCATTAAGCTTATTGTTAAGCCTCTTATGAAGGCAACATCAGATATTGATAAGGTTATTAGTGACTTAAATGAAGGTCACGGTGATTTAACAGCCAAACTTGAAAACAAGGGTAAGGATGAAATTTCCGTTCTTGTTAAGGGTGTTAACGGTCTTATGGATGCTATGGCCGGAGTTATTTCTAATGTACAGTCAACAACAGATACTGTTGCGACAACAAGTAGTGTAATAAGTGATCAGGTAGCCAAGGCTGAGATCGAAGTATCTAATGTTTCAGCTACAATGGAAGAAATGTCAGCTTCAAGTGAAGAGACAAGTGCTTCAATGTCACAGGTACTTGAGCAGATTAATACAGTTGCAGGTCTTGTTGAAGATGTAAACAGCCAGAGTGAAAAGCAGGCTAAGTACGCTGATGAAACTGTAGAAAAGGTTAGAAAGATTCAGGAAAAGACACTTGTGCAGAAGGAAGAAGCACAGGCTCATCTTGATGAAGTTTCAGAAAAACTTCGTGTAAGAATTGAAAATGCTAAGCATGTTAAGGAAATCTCTAATTTAACAGATGAAATCCTTGCTATTACATCACAGACAAACCTTCTTTCATTAAATGCTTCAATCGAAGCCGCAAGAGCCGGTGAGGCAGGAAGAGGATTTGCTGTTGTTGCAGATGAAATCCGTCAGCTTGCTGATTCTTCAGAAGAAGCAGCTAATAGAATTCAGGAAGTAACAAAGAGCGTTATTGCCGATGTTGAAGCTCTTGCAGCTGAAGCTGAAAGTGTAACAGAATATATGCAGGTTAGTACAGAAAAGAATCTTGCTGATTCAGACTTCTTGGCTGAGTCATACAGCAAGGATATCCGTCAGCTTGCAGATTCAATGACTTCCTTCCAGGAAAACAGTAGAGAAATTCAGACATCAATGGATACCATTAAAGAAGCTATCGATGCTGTAAACGTTGCAGCAGAAGAAACAGCTAACGGTATCACAAATGTTGCAACATCAACCGTAGAACTTTCAAATCAGCTTCAGGAAGTTGTTTCAAGAACTGCTGAAAATCTTAATGAATCAAATGCTCTTTCAGAAGAGATTAATAAGTTCAAAGTTAAGTAGTACTGATAAAACGAGATTATATGACGAAAACCCGCGAGTTTGTCTCGCGGGTTTTCTTTTTTGGCCAAAAATTAGGGAATAATTAACGACCCGCTATCTTGTTATGTTAAGCGAATAGTGCTAAAATTAATTTGGAGTGAGAGCACCTTGTGCCGCTTTTTTTGAGGAGATTAGTTAGTGGAGAAACAGATCAGAATTGATGAAACAAAGAGCATGTTTTCATCAGAAATGCTGGATTTAAAAGTATTGCAGCGTCTTGCGGGAAGATACAGTCAGATCGCCGGCTTTTATGCATACGGTCTGGACCGAAGCGGGACGAAAATTGCAGACATTAAGGGAAATAGCGATGAAATAAAGCGCCTTATTTCTCTTGTTGGTGAGAGCCGTTTAGACAGCCTCTTCCATCGAATTTCAGATGATGATTTGGAAGTTCAGGCTATAGAGGATACGGATATACCCAACATTAAGATTGCCGGATCATCTTTACATGTTGATGGTGTGGCCTTAGTTAACTGGATTGTTATCGCAGTTATTTCAGATGAAGAATACATTAACCAGCCGGGAGCTGTTAATGTTTCGGAATTTACTTATTCAATTTCATATGACAAGTTACTTTCAGCGGTTGATGTAATAAGAGACATCACCAGTATGATTGTTACTTCCAAACTTTCAGTTGCAAATGCTGAAGCAGAATCTTTAAGAAGCAAGTTTTCTGAAGAAGAAACCAAGGCTTCATTAAAACGCGTGGAAGCAACCAGTGAAATTGTCGCTTTGCTTGATAACGACAATGCTATTGAAGCTGTAATGAACACTATGATTGAAATCCTTGGTAAGTACCTTGGAATTTCATCGGCTATGATTGTTCAGACAAGAAACAACATTGAAACAATGGATGTTGTGGCTGAGTGGACCAATAATGGTGTGGTTTCTTTGTTTGATAAGGCAAGAAGAATCGAAAAGTTCGTCTTTGCCAAAACTGACAAACCCCAGATTATTTCTTTTGACTCAGATGTGTCATCGCAGTGGCATGAACAGATGGAAGCGTACGGCATTACTGCAGTAGTAGTTTTGCCTATTAAAATCAACAACGGAATCGGTATGTATTCCTGCTTCTTTGATTCGGCTAAGGACAGACGCTGGGCAGTTGATGAAGTTAAGTTTTTATACGATGCTGTAAAGATTCTTGAAAATATCATCACAAAGCGTATTCAGAAGAACTCTCTTGCAAGCTCTTATGCTTCGCTTGAGGCTGTTTTGGATAACATAGGAAGTGCAATCTACGTCAGGGATTTGGAGAACGGTACACCTTTATTTTCAAATAAGATATTAAAGAGTACCTTTGCTTCGGAAATTCAGGACGGTTCAATAGATGAACTTTTCGATACTGCAATTCCGATTAATAAAAATGGCGGTATCTTTGAAATAAATCATATCGCCAAGAATCGCTGGTACGATTTACATTACACCTATATTAACTGGGTGGATGGTCGCAAGGCTTCTTTGTGTGCTGTATACGACGTTACTGATAAGAAGAACTATCAAAGACGTATCGAACAGCAGGCCTATACAGACTTTTTAACAGGTTTATATAACCGTATGTGCTGTGAAAGAGACCTTGCTATGCACATCGACAGTGCCAAGAGCAACAACACCCGTGGTGCGTTGTTGTACCTTGATCTTGATGACTTTAAGCACATCAACGATGGCCTTGGACACCAGTACGGCGATGTTTTGCTTAAAGCCATTTCGCATTCACTTCGTAGAATTGAAGGTATCCAGAATACCTGCTACAGAATGGGTGGTGACGAGTTCGTTATTATCATTCCTCCTACCAGCTATGAAGACTTCGAAAGAATCGTTAAAGGCATTAAGGATATCTTCAGCAAGCCCTGGTACTTAAAGGATGCAGATTACTACTGTACAATGAGTATGGGTATTGTTGAATTCCCTGAAAGTGGTGAGAGCGTTCAGGAACTTATCAAGAAGGCTGATATTGCCATGTATGAGGCCAAGAAGAGCGGTAAGAACAGAGTGGCTCAGTACTCTGATAAGATTGTTTCTTCTTCCAACAAGCGTCTTGATATGGAAAAGAACATGCGTGATGCAACTAGCACAGGTTACAAGGAATTTGAAGTATACTATCAGCCTATCATAGACGTTCTTTCGCCTAACACACCTTGTATTGGTGCTGAAGCGTTAATCAGATGGAATTCGGTTGAACTTGGATTTATTTCACCCAGCGACTTCATTCCTCTTGCAGAATACTTAGGACTTATTAATCCTATCGGTAATTATGTATTAAAAGAAGCCTGCAAGTCGGTTAAGTACTGGAATGAAAACGGCCATCCGGATTACAAGGTTAATGTTAACCTTTCGGTTGTTCAGCTTTTACAGACAGATATCGTTGATATAGTTAAAAATACAATTGAAGAAGTGGGCATAAATCCAGCAAATCTTACACTGGAAGTTACGGAAAGTCTTGCCATAAATGATATGGAAAGAATGAAGAAGATTCTTAATTCCATAAAGACACTTGGAGTTAAGATAGCCCTCGACGACTTTGGTACCGGATATTCATCCTTAAATCACATTAGAGAGATTCCTTTTGATATCATTAAGGTTGACCAAAGCTTTGTGCGAGATCTTGCAGATGATGCGTATTCACAGTCATTTATCAAGATGGTTGCTGAACTTGCCGAGACCATCGGCGTAAATGTATGCGTTGAAGGTATCGAAACTGCTTCTCAGTTTGATGTATTAGAGGGTATGAAGGTTAAGATGGTTCAGGGTTACTATTTTGACAGACCTATGACCAAAACAAACTTTGAAACTAAGTATGTATTAAACAATTAATAGAAAGGGACTCGGGGCAACCCGCAGTATTTAAGGGTATGGCAGATTCAATATTATCAGGATTGGAAAACTTTGGACTTGGTGGACTTGAAGGCATGAGCCTTTTTGAAGATCCCAATAAGCCCGTAAAGGAAGCTCAGGCCGCAGAAGTTAAAAAGCCTGTGGTAGTAAACGAAGAAGACTTTCTTTTTGACAAATCGGCTAATTGTCCGGTATGTGGAAAAGACTTTAAGTTTAGAGCAGTTAAGGGAAGCAAGGCCAGACTTGTTAATACAGAGCGCGATTTAAGACCTGTTTACGAACAGCTTGACGTAGTTAAATACGACGCAATCCTCTGCCCTAACTGTGGATACGCTGCACTTACAAGATACTTCCCTACACTAATGGATTCGCAAAAGAAGCTTATCCGTGAAAAAATCAGTGCGACATTCCGTTCCATTGGACCCGATCCTGAAGTTTTTGAATATGATGATGCAATGGACCGCTACAAGCTTGCACTTGCCAATGCGGTTGTAAAGAATGCAAAGGCCAGCGAAAAAGCTTTCATTTGCCTCAAGTCAGCCTGGGTAATGCGTGGAATGGCTGAAAAGGCAGGGGAAAGTGATCCTAATTACGACAAGATAAAGAAGGTTGAGGAAAGCTACTTGGCCAACGCTTTTGAAGGTTTCTGTGCTGCAATTCAGACTGAATCCTTCCCTATGTGTGGTATGGACCCTACAACTGTTGAATATTTGATAGCAGCACTTGCTTACGAAACTGAGCACTATGATGTAGCTGCCAAGTCAATCTCCAAGCTTTTAACTTCAAGTTCAACCAATAACAGAATTAAAGATAAGGCAAGAGACTTGAAGGAAGAGGTTATTGCAGCAGCCAAGGCGAAAGGTTTATAGCCAATAGCTTTTTAGGTATTTGTAATTTTATTAGTAAAATATGCCAATTGACTTTTTAAAAGCCTTTGGATAAATTATTAGTAGATCGTCTATATTACTGACGGAAGTGGAATTGACCACAGGGAGTATAGATTAGTTAGCCGACCGTCTGGGCACCGATAGCCTGGACTGTCGGCTTGTTTTATTTCATGCACTAAAGCATGAAATAAGGATTCTTTCACGTAGGAGGAAAAAAATGGAAAGACTTAGTTTAAAGAACCAGATTTCACAGAACGCTTATCCCGGTAGAGGTATCGTTATCGGAAAGAGCCAGGATGGAAAGAAAGCAGTTATCGCTTACTTCATCATGGGAAGAAGTGAAAACTCAAGAAACCGTGTTTTCGTTGAAGATGGCGAAGGCATTCGCACACAGGCTTTTGATCCTGCTAAATTATCAGATCCCAGCTTAATCATCTACGCACCCGTCAGAGTACTTGGTAGCGACACAATCGTTACAAACGGTGATCAGACTGACACAATCTATGATGGACTTAAGGCAGGCAAGACTTTTGAAACAGCTTTAAGAAGCCGTGAATTCGAGCCTGATGCTCCTAACTATACACCCAGAATTTCAGGAATTCTTCACTTTGAAGATGGTTTTTCTTTTGAAATGAATATCTTAAAGTCCAACAACGGCGACGGAAGTGCCTGCAACAGATATAACTTTTACTATGACAACCCTCTTGCAGGAGAAGGCCGTTTTATCCATACATACATGAAGGATGCTAATCCCCTTCCCAGCTTTGAAGGCGAACCCGAAGTAGTAGATATCGTTGGTGATATCAATGAATTCGGCGATATGGTTTGGAATTCATTAAACGAAGAAAACAAGGTTTCACTCTTCATCCGTTTTGTTGATATTGAAACAGGAAAGACTGAAACAAAGATTTATAACAAGAACAAATAATAAGGCAAAAGAAAACTTTCTAGAATAAAGAGGTAAATTATGAACGAAATTCAGTTAAAATACGGATGCAATCCCAATCAGAAACCTTCAAGAATTTACATGGAAGACGGTAGCGAATTACCTGTTACAGTATTAAATGGCCGTCCCGGTTACATCAACTTTCTTGATGCATTTAACGGCTGGCAGCTTGTAAAGGAACTTAAAGAAGCAACAGGTCTTCCTGCAGCTACTTCTTTCAAGCACGTATCACCTGCAGGTGCTGCAGTTGGTCTTCCTTTATCTGAAACACTTGCAAAGATTTACTGGGTTGATGATTTAGGAGAACTTTCACCTTTAGCATGTGCATATGCTCGTGCAAGAGGCGCTGACAGAATGTCATCATTTGGCGATTTTATTGCTCTTTCAGACGTATGCGATAAAGACACAGCAAGACTTATTAAAAGAGAAGTTTCTGACGGTGTTATTGCACCCGGTTATACAGACGAAGCTCTTGAACTTTTAAAGGCTAAGAAGAACGGAAATTATAACGTAATCCAGATAGATCCTGATTATGTTCCTGAAGCTATTGAACGCAAGCAGGTATATGGAATTACTTTTGAACAGGGTAGAAATGAACTTGATATCAACAAGGACCTTTTCTCAAATGTAGTTACAAAGAATAAGGACATTCCTGAAAATGCACTTATTGACATGAAGATAGCTCTTATCACTCTTAAGTATACTCAGTCCAACTCAGTATGCTACGTAAAAGACGGTCAGGCTATCGGTATCGGTGCAGGACAGCAGTCAAGAATTCACTGTACAAGACTTGCAGGTTCTAAGGCTGATAACTGGTATCTTCGTCAGAGCCCCCAGGTAATGGGACTTGATTTTGTAGACTCACTTGGACGTGCAGACCGTGATAATACAATCGATGTTTACATGGGAGATGAGTACGAAGACGTACTTAAAGAAGGCGAATGGCAGAAGCGCTTTAAGACTAAGCCCGAGGTATTTACTCGTGAAGCCAAGAAGGAATGGCTTGCAGGAAACACAGGAGTTACTTGTGGTTCAGATGCATTCTTCCCCTTCTCAGACAATATTGAACGCGCTTACAAGAGCGGTGTAAAGTATATCGCACAGCCTGGTGGATCTGTTCGTGATGACCTTGTTATCGAAGCGGCAGATAAGTATGATATGGTAATGGCATTTACAGGAATCAGACTTTTCCACCACTAATTATAAATTTAGAAGTTATATGAAAAAGATAAAGGCCCTTTACCTACCGGTAAAGGGCCTTTTGTTAACTTATCAGCGATAAGCGGAATTTAAGGATATGTGGAAAATCTGCTCATGAACGTAAAAGGGTTTAATCATTTTCGGTTAATAATACTTATATAGAAGGTGGTATTAAGGTCCAATCATTCGAAAACTTATTTCATCAGACCTTCAACTATATTCATGTACTCGATTGCTTCACTATAGTATTCGTCGGCACTAAAGCTATCCTCACGGAACTTCTCCTCCATAATAGCGTCGAGAGTACAGTCAAGCATCTTAAGATATCTATATGACTTATCGTTTGTTTTAAGCGCATTCATGTCGGCTCTTGCAAGGAAGGTCCCAACTGAATTGTCATAAGCACGTCTGTTGCTTTCAATGGAAAGCAGTGCTTCTGGACATGTTTCTTTTTCACAACGACTTAAAAATAACTGCATATAAGGGTAGTTTTTAAGAGTCTGAAGTTTGGCAGCTTCCATCTGCTTTCTTATTGTCATATAAGAAGTTTCAGAAGGATCAACAGCAGTAGAAAACTCTAAAGCCATGTATCTGGCTGCGTAATCATAAACAAAGGCGTAGGCACCGATTTTACTTTCGAAATAGTGAAAAAGAAGGCCTTTACTGATATGTGCTTCCTTAACGATTTCATCGGTACTTGCGTGAGTATATCCATTTAGGGCAAACACTTTAAGTGCAGCGTTAATCATACGGTCCTGTTTGTCCTGCTTTAAATCAAAGAATTTTGCGTTCATGTAATTCTCCCTAATACAATTGACTATTTTGGTCAGATATTATGTTAACATAATATTTTTGCCTTAACAAGGGGGACTTTGAAAAAAGATTAGATTTATTAAGGAAATTTTTATGGTTTAAATAATGGAATAAGAGTATAATACGGAATATAGGCGACATGCCTCGAGGGCAGTTAACTGAAAGGAGATATAAGATGGCTAAAAAATTTGGAAAAAGATTATTAGGTCTTGCAGTAGTTGGTGCTGCAGCAGCAGGCGTGTACTACTATCTTAAAAAAGAAAATGAGATTCCTGTAAACCTTGAAGATGAAGATGAAGATCTTGATAACTTCGATGATACTCTTGAAGAAGAAGGTAAAAACAAGAGAGCATATGTAAATCTTGATTTTGAAACAGTTGAGAATAAGGCCAAGGAAGTAGCTGAAAAGGCCGGTGAATTTGTTAAGAAATCTGCTGATACCTTCGAATCATTTGTTTCTCAGGCAGGAACTAAGGTTGAAGAATTCTTTGATGACAAAAAGTCAACTGAAGTAACTGAAAATGCTGAAGCTGAAGTTGAAACTGAAAACACCGAAGAGGCTTGTGAGGAAACTGAAGAATAGTCCTTTATAAGCATTAATG
>JAKSRS010000052.1 GCA_024403515.1 Lachnospiraceae bacterium | reverse complement strand
GATGCTTCTTCGTTATAAGCGACACTACGCCATTTCTCTAATAATGTCATAACTCCTCCATAATTCGCTAAAATTTAGCCATAATCACTTGCGTAGTTTAGCACACACTCTGCTAATTTGCAAGATTATTGTTTTCATGTAAAAAGCCCTTAGATAGTCCCGGCTTTCATACTCATTATATTTTACTCTTCTTCCTTGGTATTTACCACAAGACCATCATGGTTTGTGGGATGACCTGCGATATCAAAGTCTGCAATTGTATGTCTGTGTGTAAGTTTTCCAATCATCCAGATGTAAATCCAAGCAAGAATAGGAAGTACAAGAGTGCATCCTAAAGATACTCTTAGCATGTATTTAGCCCAGTCAAACTTAAGCAGTGCAAAAACTACTGTAGATATATACATAAGTACGATTATGATAACGCAGACCATTGCTGCTACGCGCTGACCCTTAGTATATTTTGATTCCATCTTATTGTCCATTTCTTACTTTCTTCCTATATCTTTAACATATAAAAATGCGGTTCTGTTCTCTTTAGTGTAATCGCTTGTAGGAATAACCTGCATGATTGACTGGTTAAAGTCCTTATCAAACTTTCTTTTGTAAAAGATACTTAAAGGTTCATCATGCTCATCAAAGTATTCACACATGTATTTTACGGATGAAAGTCTTATAAACTCTTCCAGGTCATCAGGGTGAACATTTCCGTCCAAAGCTATGTCTCGTAAGTACTGTGAAATACTTTCTTTACTATAATTTCTTTCGCTTACTTCCGTCTCAGGTCTTGCGCTTACAACCTGGTATGAATCATCGGAAAGGTTAATCTTCAAAATTTTAACATATGATGCACAAAGAGCGTTAAAGGCATCACGCTGTCCACGTCTGTCGACACCTTTCCTTGAATAGTATGCAGCCTTAGCGTCATACATTCTTTTGTCCGAAATTTTTCTAAGTTCATCAACGCTTATGCTTTCAGCTTCATTGGCATAGCAGTAACCGTATGAAGCAGATACGCCTGTGATGTACTCGCCCTTATATCGCTGTGTTGTTGTCTCAAAGTTTTTCATAAGGAGTTCGAATCTTTCAGAATCGATATTCAAAAGACCCATAAACTCGTCGCCACCGGTTCTGTAGATACGACCATATCCGCCAAAGCAGCTCTTTAAACACTCTGCCGCAGCGCAGATAAGTTCGTCACCTGCGATGTGTCCAAGCTTATCGTTAACATCCTTAAGGCCATTAACATCAACAGATACCACGACAAGATCCGAAGGGAGTTCTCCATCTGTATACTTATCACAGTCATTTTCAAAAGAACGGCGGTTTAAAAATCCGGTAAGTTCATCAACATTACTCAAACCTTCGACCCTGTAAAGCATAAGGGATGCTCTCATTTTGGTCCTGCAGGTATAAATAATGATTACCTGCGCAAGTACAAAGAAACACACTGCATTATATATATCCATCTTAAGAGTGCCGCCTCTTTTGTTAAAGATTGCGGTCACAATAAATCCTATCGTAACGCAAAATGTGAGGATATGAAGTCTGTACGGTCTGTCTACTGTAAATAACGGAACGGCAATTAACAGAGCCGGAAATGTAACAGCAAGATAGTTAGTCGTAACTCCCGCACCTATAATAATTGAAAATATGAAAATAGTTACCAAAAGAATGTATATAACTGTAGGTCCCGTTTGCGAATTCAATTTTTCTTTAGAAAAACTAAAGGTAACAAATGTTAGCAGTGATACAATCACCATAACTACATATACCTTTAAATTTTTACTAACAGCATCATTAAAAAGTGCCATTACAAAAAGTGCTATGAAGTACACTGAAGCCACAGCTGATACCGCTTTAAAAATCTCGACGTTTTCAGCTGTTCTTTGTTCTTCAATTGATTCGTACTCTGCTTTTGTAAGTCCACCGTACAAAAACAAATTCCTTAAATCCTCTTTGTTCATTACAAATCCCTTACCTTTATAACTCACTTAAAAGTTTATCAGTTTCATCTTTACTCTTAAAAACAATTCCCTTCATGCCGACAAGCCTTGCGGCTTCAACGTTTCTTTCAAGATCATCTATAAAAACGCATTCATCAGCTTTTAATGCATACTTATCAAACAGTATTTTATATATCTTTTCATCCGGCTTATTTACCTTTACATCACAGGACAACACATATCCATCAAGTAGTGGTAAAAAATCCAGTGCATCAGAGCATTCATCGCATGCTTTATAAGACATGTTCGAAAGACAGTATACATTATATCCCTTATTTTGCAAATCTTTTATCCACTCTTTGGCATAATCAAACTGAATAAGCATGCCATTTATATTGGATAAAGCCTTTCTAATATACGCTTCTACCCCAGGGTCATTTTCCACAAGAAGATTCATCACTTCTTCTTCAGATAACACACCCCTGTCTATTTCATTCCAGTCAGGATCTTTAACTGTCGCAGCCGCAACTCTTTCTAAAACATCTTCAGGCATACCGAAGCCTTCATAAAACTGTTTCCAGCCAAAGTCCACTAAAACGTTTCCTATATCAAAAACTATATTCTTTACCATATCATTCCTTATCCTCTGAATTCTTAGAATAATCTCCTCTTTCAAAGGCATCAATCATAGCCATGATGGCGTTTCGGCTTTCGGGATATTTTCCCATAATCTCTTTGATTTCATCAGATGCTTCTGCAGCAATGGTCTGGTTATACTCCATCTGCTTTCTAAGCTTCTGGCGTCTTCCTATGAGCTTATGTCTGATTTCAACCATCTCTCTTGGATCGATTAAGGCTTCAGTCTGATGAATCCAGATATCAGGATCGGTAATCCTGTACTTTCTAAGATTCTTCACAAGATGAGCCATCTCTTCAAGATAAACCGCTTCGTTGGTTTCATATTTACGACGGTCTTCCCTTTCTATAAGGAAACGGTCATAAGCTTTTCTAAGCTCCTTACCTGATTCTATGTCGTACTTCAAATAGTAATAATCAAGCAGATTTTTGTTGTTTATGTAGCGGATTTTTACCTTGTTTTCAAGTAAAATCAGCTCATTTATTGTTCGGTCCACTTTCTTTTTCTCGGACACACCATCCATATACTTAACGTAGATGTAGGTTAAAGCGACCGCCACGAGGCCAATCGTTATATAGTAGCCAAGTTTTACGTCCATATCCAGCAACATCTGTAAAAAGAACAAAAGAAGGGTAAGCACTGCTGCCGCAGCCATAATAATGACTGCAATACCTCTTGAGTTTTCAATGTCTACTGAAAGTTCCTGCTTTCTAAAGTCATAGGACTTGCGCTCCTTGGAGACTCTGGACATGTCCCTCTTAACGAGATCTCTGTAGTTTTCTTCCTCGTCAATTTTTCGAAGAGTTTCAACTATATCGTCTTCCATGGCCTCAATCTTGTTGTACTCTTTAGTAGTCATCACGTTTTCCTTAAGTACATAGGCATCGTGATTTTTTCTAAGGTCATGAAGGTGCTTGGCGATATTTTCAAGTTCCTTTTTCTCTTTACCGGGTATGGCCTCAATTTCTTCCATATCAGTAAGATAAGATGTAACTACAGCATACTCATTTGTAAGCTTGTCCATCTCTTCGGAGGCAACCCTCATTTCATCAAGGCACTCTCTTACGTAAGCCTCCCTTGAGAGGGGATCTTTCATATCGAGTTCTTTTTTACTATTAGGCTCAGCTTCCCAGTCTACCAACTCGTAGTCGTCGTAATATTCAGTTTTCTTTTTAAACAGATTAGATAAAAATCCCATATTACTCTACTAAATTGTGGTTTCAAAATTTACATCGGCTTTTTCGCTGTCGAGAATGATATCTCTGTAGTCTTCCTTAAGTTTATCGGCGATTTTACCGATTTTCTCATAGTACTCAGCTACATTTCCCTCATTCTTAAGTGCAAAGATTTCCGAGAGGTTACTTTCAATTTCACTATCCTGATAAAGATGCTTGGCCTGTTCAAGTTCCTGCTCAACAACCATCGACATCTTATATCTTTCTTCGCTTTCTGACGCAAGTCTTACATACTCATCATCAGTCAAAGCCATTCTTGAAAGAATTAAAAAGTGTTTTAAAGCCTGTGAATTTCCGTCAATATTGTAGGCCTTTAAGAAGTTTTCCCTGGCCGAATCATAGATATAAAGATTCATGTAGGCAACGCCAATATTGTTGTAAACACTGCTGATTAAGGTGGTTTCGTTTTCCGGAATATTCTTAAGAAGCTTTTCATATTCAGTAATAGCAAGGTTAAAGTGTCTGTTTTCAACCAAAAAGTCGGCCTTAGCCTTCCACTTTTCAAAGACATTCATCGAAACATTCATTCTTAAAATGCTTTCAACTTTGTCAATTTCAGGCTTACTGTAGTAACCGACATAATCAAGAATGGTTCCGACAAATGTACTTATGTCAACCGAATGAGTAATCATTCGATATAACTCTCTTGCAAGTTCAGGAAGCTTACACTGGTTTTCAATCCAGATAACCAGATCATTATTCATTATGTCTTTTTCAAGAAGAAATGCGTTTTCTACCATCACGTAGCAAAGCTCTTCTATCGAATATAGATTTACATATACCTTATCGAAGTAGTAAGGTGCTTTGGCATATTCGCCGGTACAGGTCAGTACTCTTTTCATACGCTTATCACCTCATTCCACTCAAGGTCTGTAGCAGGGAAAAGCTCCCCAAACCCTAAATCTTGTATATTTATGGCAAGATGGTTCTGGTCTTCCATACGCATCGAAACGTGAACTCTTGTGGTTTTATTAGGTCTTGTCGGAAGTCCGTCAAGAATAATCTGGTCGATTACCGGATTCTTTCCTGTTAAAGGAGTTACCACAAAAGAAAGTCTGTTATCATCATTTAAGATAAGATCACATTCTTTTCCTGCCTCATACCAGTTTACGCCGGCATCTAAAAGTGCAAGATAAGAGTTTTCACCCTGCCTTAAAACATTCATTCCAACATTGGATTTAAGCTTGTCATCGCCTAAAAAAACATGACCGTCACTTACAACCGTAGGGTTAACCTTATTCTTGGCTGAAAAGGCAGCGCCCTTTGAAAAAAGGTTATTTCCCTGGAATACTCTTGCTTTTCTGCAGATTATTTTCTGTGTTTCTTTATACCAGTCACCCTTAAATGAATCACCGATAAGATATATGGCCGAAAAAATCCTTTCAGATACAAGTTTTTCGGCGTAATTACTAACTGCACTGTCAATATCCGAAAGCCTCATCTGGCCGATTTCAGACTGAGTTAAATGTAAGTCCTTTACAGGGAATACATTTTCTTCAATAAATACGACTACAGGAGTAGTGTTTTTATTTGTTTCCATCCTGTAAGACTTTAAGCATTCACCATCTGCATGCAGCAAAAGAACGTCTCTTTTCCAAAGATCAGGTGACTGATAAAGCATGTAATAGTAAAAACTTTCCATATGGCTTTGGAAAGAAATATTGTTTGTTTTAAGTCCAAGGCTTGAGACAGCTTTGTTTAAGGCATTTACCATCTTCTGGTCAAGCACTGGAACTGTAATCATAAAAGATACAATCTTGTGAACCGGTGCAACAACATTTACCAAAGAAAGGATTCTTTTAATATAAAGAGCCAGTAATGCATGGGGTGCAAAGACCTCGTCACCTATCTCTACGTTTTCTCCTTCTTTGGCAAGAGAAACAAGGTTTTCAATAAAATATCCTTCTTCGTCCTTATTTCTTACTGCTTCTCTTCCCGCAAACCACTGGTTTACTTCGCTTCTTTTAAACAGTGCTGTCGGAATAAGAAGATTGCCCTCAGCCCCATTAGATATTAATGTTTCAGCATTGTTGCTGTTTAACATCACATAACTAATCTGAGAGTAGTCATCGCAAAGGTCTAAGCCTATCGCCATTTCTGAATTATTCGGTTGTAAAAAATTCTGTAAGTCTGCCATAAAATTCCTACTGTAATTCGAATAATTTGTTTACTATAAATTCTTTTTTGTAGTACTCACGAATTAAATCCTGAGCCGTATTGTAATCCTGTAAAGTCTTAGCGATTACAATGTCGTTAATCTCACTGAAGCGGCTTTCAACAATTTCATTACTGATATCACTTTTAGAGATACTTCCCGACTGAGTTAACAATTCTTCTCCATCAGCTTCTTCGGTGATGTAATAAAGAAGATTTTCTCCAAAAAAAAGTACAAAGGCCTTGGCATGGATACCATAATACATGTCCTTCATTTCCCTTGTTAAGTACTCTCCCTTACTGTCATCATCTTTTTCAATGATGTAGTGGATCATTACCTTTCTTCCCGGAGTTGTTTTATATTCAACAATAGTCTTGTCTGAGAAGTTATTAATCTTATCAAGTCCCTGCTCCATAAACTCTTTGAAGAAAGACATATAAATACCGGCTTCCAAAAAGTCGTGGAGATATTTCTTGATAAGTTCGTTTTTGGCCCCGTCGACTTCACTCTTATTTTCAGAGCAGTATTTAACCAAAGCAAGTTTGCAAACCAACGGAAGCTCTTCGCCCTGCCCTGCAAGTCTGTATACTTCTTCAAAGATATAGCTTTCCACAAGCTGTTCTTTTACAAAGTATTCAAAAGAACACTGCGCAAGAAAAGCCATTCTTACGCGGCCATTGGGACCTTTGGATACGTAATCTTTGTAAATGGTGCTTCTTTCGGATACGAAGTAACCTGTATAAAGCATCTGAATAAGAGCATTTTCACAAAGCTTATAAACATCAATATTGAAATTACCGGCACTTAAGAACAACTTTCTTATGTCCTTGGTCATTCCATGGAAATTGTCGACTAGGTATCTTAGAACATTTTCATCGTACTTTCCGTTATTGAATACATATCTGCAAAGGCATGTGATTTTTTCTTCGTTTCCTTCTTCGCCTCTGTTAACGATTCTTGAAGCAAGCTTCATAATGTCTTTAACTTCAATACCTTCAAGTCCGTACGTACAAATCCACTCAAACGCCCTGTCGTACATACCCCTTAAGATAAAGTATCTTATACAGGTAGCGCGTTCTTTGGCCGAAATGGTTTCAGCGTCAATGCTTTCAAGAAGTAAATCAAGCTCCCTGATTTTATCGTTGTCATAGTAGAACTGTAAAAGTTTATTACGGATAAGAGACTTGTATTCTTCTTCGATGTCCTCCGAATCAAAGAGTCTTTGGTATCTGTCCTTACCTGCCTCGTCAAGTTCTGACATCTCACTTGAACATTCACATACATAAACGTCAAATTCGGTGTTGTCATTAACGTATGGTGTAAGCATATTGGAAATCTTTCCAACTACCATAAGTTTTTCAATATCATAATCCACGCTCTTCATGTAACGGTTTGAAAGCCCGTCTTCAAAAAGGATTGTAAAATCATTGGCGTAGATTGGAATAAAGGCTTCCTTGTTGATTATCGGATATGACTTTTCAATATTTTCCCTGCACTGGAACACAACAACTCTTGTAAGATCATCTCTGTCAACGATAATCCTGTGCATGAAAATAAGCGAAGAAAGCTTTTTGGCAAGTTCTTCGGTAACAAATTCATCGTTTATTACCTGCTTATAGATAGTTGAAAGGTTCTTGTTAATCCTTCCTTCGACTATCATTCTAAATGCAAACTTTTCAATTTCATCCTTGTATGAAATGTAAAGTTCAGGCTCAGTACTTTTAATATCAATAACTCTCGCATAAAGGTAAGCATTATGCTCCCAGTCAAGATCTGAATGATATGAAAAATACAGATATACCATCTTGGGTATGTCAACATTTTTAGTTATGTCAACCGAGTTCATGAAGTACTCATAAAGTCTTGTAGTATGGCACTGGTTCTCAATTCCAAGCTTGTACCAGGGATAATACTCTTCTCCGGTCTTATCGCCTTTAATTAAAAGTTCACAGATTACTTCAAGAACCTCGTTGGAATTGTTCTCATTATAAATAGCCTTTAACACTTCAAAAGCAGTGTCGCTGTATACCTTTTTGGTTTCAAGAACGTATACTATCTGCTTCTTTAAATCATCAGTAAGCATATTGTTTTTCAATGCATATCGTATAAGTCTCTGCTCATAGATATCCATCTTGCTGATGATTGCAGGATTGGCAATAACCATGTGAAGTGCTTCGGCGTAAATAACAGGGCTTGTGCAGTTAGCATGAAGAAGAGTTTCAAGGAATACCCACTTCTTGGAGGGACTATATGCAAATTCCTCGGTTAAATACAAAAGAAGCCATGCCACGCGCCACTGAGAGGTATTCATCCTGTAGATACTTTCAATCTCTTCGGTGATTTCATCGATATACTTTTCTTCACGATTATAAAGGGTTGTAAGATAAAGATAATAAGCCCAGTCTGAAGGTCTGTATTGTTCTCTTGACTGAAACTCTGCTTCAGCCTGATCAAGGACCCACTTAGCTTCATTAAATCTGTCTTCAGTCAAAAGAAGCTGAGCCTTATAAAGCATTACTGTAATGCTCTTTTCTTCCATATTCTGCATTCTATCGATAACCGAAGAAGACTCTGCAAGCCACTTTTCTTTATCAATCTTACGATTTCTAAAAGCAAGGTAGTAGGTCATTAAATCCTTGGTAGCTCTTGCAAATTCAATGTTCTTTCCTACGCTGCCCTTATATATGCTTCCCTGATAGACAGTTACCTTGATTTCAAATGAGGTAAACGAGTTGTAAAATCTTACGGTTCCAAAGTTATTACCATCATGTAAAAGGTCATGAAGGATAATAATAGGAAACTTAAGGTAGTTACCAAGAAAGTCGTTATCGGTAATAGATGTCTTGGAAATAGCAATAAAATCACTATCAGTTTCAACGTTAAGTGCTGTAAAACCCCATCCATTTCTTGAAATAACAATGTTTTCAAGAACATCATCATATGGGTCACTAAATACCAGCTCTTCCTGTTCGGAAATGTATTCAATAGCATGCTTTTTATTTATTTCCAGCAAAAATTCTTCCACATTCTGCTCATTGTTGTAGTAATGTGAAAGTCCAATATATGATTTATAAAACTGCTTGTCGCTGCCTTTAAATAAGGACTTAAAGTCATCGGAATAAAATAACTTAACAGCTTCATCCCAGTTTGTTTTGGCAAGGTTTGTGAAATGGAAAAGATTTTTCACACTTCCAAGGCTTGTTTCCATAGAGGTGTGAACTACGTTTATAAGGTAAGGAAGGTAATACTCACCCTGGTTGGATATGATATAAATCTCACCCTTTACCACATCTCCTTCGGAAAGCCCTTTAGTGGAGAAGGTATAGCCGATAGTTTCATCAATTCCTGAAAAAGAGTCTGTAAGTAGGGTCATTCTAAGGTCATAACAGTAAATACGACCTTCGGTAACTTTACCGGGAAGAGATATAATATTGAAACTTCCGTTGTATTCATCGTTAGGATTCATATCTATTTCGATACGATCCACTGAAAATCCCAGGTTCCCCTTCTCGTATATGAATTTTCCGTCAAGAATTCTATCTACGACCTGCCTCATTAGTTGCTCCAAAATAACGTTTTTAAGTATAAAAAAGCACATAGTACGGCACAATTATACTTATACAATATTATAGCATTAAAATAACAAAAGAGACACCCCAAATTTGGGATGTCTCTAAACTTTTTTAATAGCTTCTTATAGGCTTTTTTAGAAATATTTTCACGGCTTTAAAAGCCGTCTTTATAGATTATAAAAATCTTAAAGTCCTGCAAGTTTTAACATAATATCGTTGCTTCTTTGAACAAACTTTGTCATTTCCTCGGCCTTTAAAGGAGCCTGCGAAATCTTAGCAAGATCGTAAAGCTGTTCACAGAAAATAGTAACATCTTCTGTATCCTTCTTTTCAAGGATATAGGATACCAAAGGATGGCCTGCATTAAGAACAAGTGTCTCACCTTCACTGCCAAACATTGAAGTGTCCATTCCGGGCATTGAGTACATCTTCATCATGTCTGCCATTCTTCTTGATTCTTCAGATATTGTGATCATAGAAGCAATCTTTTTATTCTTAAGTTTTTCAACCTTAAGGCTTAAATCCTTCTTCTTAAGGGCCTTTTCAAAAAGACTTGTAAGTTCTTTACTGTTTGCTTCAAGTTCCTCGCTAACCTTCTTAGAAGTTTTGGCCTTTAATGTGTCTTCAATATCCGCATCGATTCTTTTGAATTTAATACCTTCATTCTTGGCTTCAAGCTGAGAAATGAAGGGCTGATCGATATTGTGCTTTAATACTACAGCATCCATCTTGGCCTGCTTAAACATTGCAATATACTGACTTTGCTGCTGTTCATCTGTTACATAGAAGATTGTCTTTTCCTTGCTTTCTTCCTGCTGTTCATCAGTAACAATTTCAGCTTCTACCTTTTCGCCATTTTCATCAGTTGCATTTTCTTCAACATCAATAGGCTTAACTTCAAGGCATTCAGGAAGTGTCTTGTACTGTCCATCAAGGTTTTTAAAAAGAATGTAGTCTGTCATCTTTTCACAGAACTTGTCATCCTTTAAGCATCCAAACTTGATGAAAGGAGAAATGTCTTCCCAGTACTTTTCGTACTCTTCTTTTTCAGTCTTGCACATGCCTGAAAGCTTGTCTGCAACCTTTTTAGTAATGTAATCTGAAATCTTCTTTACAAATCCATCATTCTGAAGAGCACTTCTTGAAACGTTCAAAGGAAGGTCAGGGCAATCAATAACACCCTTTAAAAGGAGTAAAAATTCAGGAATAACTTCCTTGATGTTATCAGCGATAAATACCTGATTGTTATATAACTTGATTGTTCCTTCGATTGATTCGTACTCTGTATTGATCTTAGGGAAGTACAAAATACCCTTTAAGTTGAAAGGATAGTCCATATTAAGGTGAATCCAGAATAAAGGCTCCTTATAATCGTGGAATACTTCTCTGTAAAACTTCTTGTAATCGTCAGGTGTACAGTCGTTCTGGTGACGTGTCCATAAAGGATTAGTATCATTTAAAAGCTCGCCTTCTGTATCATCGCCCTTATCAAGGTAAATCTCTGTAGGCATAAATGAACAGTACTTTGTAATAACTTCTTTGGCCTTATATTCGTTACAAAATTCAAGACAGTCATCGTTTACAAACAGGGTAATCTTAGTACCAACCTGATCGTAACTACCTTCTTCCATTGAATATTCTGTACCACCGTCACATTCCCAGTGAACAGGCTCAGCACCGTTTTTGTAAGAAAGTGTATCAATATGAACTTCGCTTGCTACCATAAAAGCTGAGTAAAAACCAAGACCGAAGTGTCCGATAATCTGATCGTCGTTTGTCTTATCCTTGTACTTAGAGATAAAATCAGTTGCACCTGAAAATGCAATCTGATTAATATATTCTTCAACTTCATCTTCAGTCATACCAAGACCGTTATCGATGAAAGTAAGAGTCTTTTCTGTAGGATTTACTACTACCTTAATCTTTCCCTTGTAGTCTGCGGGCATTTCATATTCGCCCATCATTCCAAGTTTCTTTAACTTGGTGATAGCATCACAACCGTTGGAAATAAGTTCTCTGTAGAAAATATCGTGGTCTGAATAAAGCCACTTTTTGATAATAGGAAAAATATTATCGCTATTGATTGATAAACTACCTTGTTTTGCCATGTAAAGCCTCCATAAATCCATTTAACAAAAACCAGTCAGCCGCAAAAAACATCTCCGGCAAAAAAATGGTTTTCGGTCATTTTTTAATACAAAAGAAAGTTTAGTCTTATGAAAAATAAAAGTCAATACAAAATTAGCACTCAAAGCTTCTGAGTGCTAATGAGTGCTAAAAAATCCCGTATTTTCAACCTTTCTTCAATTCTAAAACTTTTCTAAACTCTAGAAAGTAATATCAAAAAAGCTGCTTGTTGTAACCTCAGGATCATCAATTAATTCAATTGAATCCACTAAGCTTCTGTTTAAATTCTTGGTAAGATTTGCAATAAATGCTTCGTAAGTATCACTAAAAAGCTTACTCTTTCTTTCTTCAAGAATTTTGGCCTTGTTGGCCTGGGTCTGATCTATATCAAAAACGCTTACACATTTAATAATATAGTAGCCGTCTTTATTGCTCACTATCGGGCTTATCTGACCTTCGTCAAGTGAAAATGCCGCATCTTCTATCACCTTTTCGACCTGACCTCGCCCAAACGAATAGGTTATCTTCTCGCTTTCATTGTATCTTGCAGCCACTGATTCAAAATCCTGAGGAGCTTCCTCATCAGTTAAAATCTCATAAAGTTCCTGGGCCCTTTTATAGGCATCTGCCACCCCGGCATTTGTATATTCTACAATTCGGCCATCCGAATCAAGCCCGTAGGTTTTTATCTGAATCATCATTACAGTTATTGTTCTCGCTTCATCATCACTGATTTCAGCATCGATGTCTTTAATGATGTAATTATAAACTTTATCCGCCATGGCATATTCAGAGTACATCTTCTTGACATCCTCTAAAGATACGCCTATGAGTTCTTTTTCCTTATCATTCAAGGAAGCATAAAATGTTGTTGCCGCCCCCTCAATTCGCTGCAGTTCATTGTCTTCAAGCGAAATACCGTAGCTTTGGGCCATAAGGTTCATAACCTTAATCTTGGCTATCTTGGCAAGGACCATTTCCTTGATTTTATCAGATAAAGACTCGCCGTTTATGTCTTTGTTCCAAACCTCTTCAGAGTAAACTGATGCGTACTCATTCTGAATTGTCGTAAGATACAACATCATTTCCGGCATGAAACAGGACATATTGTTTATTCGCATTACTTCATCGCGCTCAAACCCTGTCGTAAGAACGTAATGCTTTTTATTCTCGTCTTCTTTTCCGCATCCTGTCAAAAGAAAGGACACCACAAAGACCAGACAAAGCACTTTTTTAAGTGCACCTTTTCTTTTATATTTCATGTTTATCTCCGATTCACTAGAGAATTAAATCGCCTTCATTGGTGTACCAGTGTTCGCCATTTGTAAGAAGATAATCTTCTTTATTCTTTACTCTTTCAATAAAATCTTCAGATGACTTTAAGGGAGTTTTAAAGGCCATACCACCACCAAAAATATTTGTGTTATGCATATCAGATCCCGCAGTTGTAGGAAGCTTTGTCTTCTTGCAAAGTTCGATTGCTTTAACATCAAATTCAGGATTGTTGTGCGATACACTCTTTGAATTGGAATGTGTCGCATTGACAATTTCAAGCCCGTCCACATCGTCGGGATAGATTAAAACTTCAGGAATATACCATTCTTCTCTGTAAGGATGTGCCTGGATAACCATACCACCGCAGGAATGGATGATTTCAAGCTGTTCTTTTACGGATGCATCCTTAATTTCTTCATGATCAGCAACCCACTCGGGAGTAATTCCATATATTAAAAATTCAGGTCCGCCGTATCCGGCCTCATATGCACAGAAAACATCAAGACCGATTTCGTCTCCAACCTTCTTAGCAATTTCATAGGCTTTAAAAAACTCTTTAACCCATTCCCTCCAGGGAAGACTTCTGTCTACAGATGTATTTCCGTTCCAGTTATGATTTGTAACAAAAATACCAGTGTATCCGTATTCCTTGTAGGCTCTTACCATATCTTCGGCTGAAGCCTTGGCGCATAAGCTGCCTTCGCTTGTGTGCATATGCCCCTCATAAAGATAGGGGTACTCTTTCTTTATCTCTTCTAATGTCATTACACTTTACTGCCTTTCATATTTTAAAAAGCTGTATACGATATTAAAACAATACATCTCATCACTGTCAGCAGTTATCTTGAAAGAAG
>JAKSRS010000051.1 GCA_024403515.1 Lachnospiraceae bacterium | reverse complement strand
TATTTTGATATTAAACCTCAGTTTGACGGCAAATCCATGCTCTAAACTGTGGGATTGAAAGGATACATATTTAAGTGGGTAGTTTTGATAAAGAAATAAACAGAAGACGTACATTTGCTATTATTTCCCACCCTGATGCGGGAAAAACAACATTAACAGAAAAGTTCCTTCTTTACGGTGGAGCCATCAATCTTGCAGGTAGTGTTAAGGGTAAGGCTACAGCAAGACACGCGGTTTCTGACTGGATGGAAATAGAAAAAGAAAGAGGTATCTCTGTTACTTCTTCTGTACTTCAGTTTAATTATGACGGGTACTGCATCAACATTCTTGATACACCCGGACACCAGGATTTCTCGGAAGATACATATCGTACACTTATGGCAGCTGATTCAGCTATCATGGTAATCGATGCTTCTAAGGGTGTCGAAGCGCAGACAAGAAAGCTTTTCAAAGTTTGTGCTATGCGTGGTATTCCGATTTTTACATTTGTAAACAAGCTCGATAGAGATGCGAACGATACTTTTGATCTTCTTGATGAAGTGGAAAAAGAACTTGGTATCGCAACTTGTCCCATTAACTGGCCTATTGGTTCCGGTAAGGGATTTAAGGGTGTATACGATAGAGAAAACCGTGCTATCGTTACATATTCAGATACTCAAAAAGGTACCAAGGAAGGTGAAACCAAGGTCATCAGTATCGATGATACAGATGCTTTAATTGCTGAAATTGGTCAGGACGCTTACGATAAGCTTACTGAAGAAATTGAGCTTTTGGATGGTGCAAGTGCTGAATTTAACTTGTCTGAAGTTCATGCAGGAAAGCTTACTCCTGTATTCTTCGGTTCAGCTCTTACAAACTTTGGTGTTGAAATCTTTCTTCAGAATTACTTAAAGATGGCAACAGTACCTCTTGCAAGAAATACCAAAGACGGTGCAATTGATCCTACAGATGATGATTTTAGTGCTTTTGTATTTAAGATTCAGGCTAACATGAATAAGGCTCACAGAGACCGAATTGCTTTTATGAGAATCTGTTCAGGTAAGTTTGATGCAGATAAAGAAGTTAAGCATGTGCAGGGTAATAAGACCATGAGACTTTCACAGCCTCAGCAGATCATGGCTGACGAAAGAAAAATCTTAAGCGAAGCCTATGCAGGAGATATCATCGGCGTATTCGATCCGGGTATTTTCTCAATTGGCGATACTGTTTGTGCACCTAAGAAGAATATCATGTATGAAGGTATTCCAACATTCGCACCTGAACATTTTGCTCGTGTAAGACAGATTGATACCATGAAGCGTAAGCAGTTTATTAAGGGTATTTCACAGATTGCACAGGAAGGTGCTATTCAGATTTTCCAGGAACTTAATACCGGTATGGAAGAGATTATTGTCGGTGTTGTAGGTGTTTTGCAGTTCGATGTATTAAAATACAGACTCGAAAATGAATACAATGTTGAAATCAGACTTGAGCCACTTCCTTATGAATTTATCAGATGGATTGAAAACACTGATATTGATGTTAAGAAGTTACAGGGAACATCTGATATGAAGAAGGTAACTGACCTTAAGGGTCGTCCACTTCTTTTATTTGTAAACTCCTGGAGCATCCAGATGACCATTGAAAGAAATAATGGTCTTGTACTTACTGAGTTTGCTAAGAATTAAGCATAATTATTAATTATTGTGGTATAATATATGAATAAGCATGGTAAGGAGGAATATTTCCATGGATAGAGTAAAAGATACAGAATTTGAAGCCAAGGTAAGAATTGCCAATGACGTAGTTGGAAAGATTGCCGCAATTGCTGCACTTGAAGTTGATGGCGTTGCTGCTATGGGAAATAACATTACAGCTGAAATTCTTGGAAAAGTTGGCGTTAAGAATCTTTTAAAAACAACTAAGGTTGAAATTTTAGGTCATGACGTAAAGGTTGAAGTTATTATTACAGTTGATTATGGCTACAACATTCCTTCAATCAGCCAGAAAGTACAGGCCAAGGTTAAACAGGCCATTGAAAATATGACAGAACTTAATGTTACAGACGTTAACGTTCGAATTGCAGGCATCAGCCTGGTTAAGGAAGGTTAATTGTGAAAAGAAGCGATATTAGAGAAAACGTATTCAAGATTTTATTCAGAGCTGAGTTCAACTCTATTGAAGAGATGAAAGAACAGACAAGTTTTTATTTTGATAATGAACTTTCTTTTGACTCTGAAGATATTGAATTGGTTCTTATTTCTGACAAGGATAAAGAGTACATCACAAATAGAGCCAATGCCATTATCGATAAACTTGAAGAGATTGATAAAGAAATTACAGCTAAGGCTACAGGCTGGGAACCTTCAAGAATGGGTAAGGTTGAACTTGCTATCATAAGACTTGCTGTTTTTGAAATTTTATTTGATGAAGATACACCTAATGGTGTTGCTATCAACGAAGCAGTAGAACTTGCCAAGAAGTATGGACAGGACGAGTCATCTGCTTTTGTAAATGGAGTTTTAGCTAAATTTGCAAAATAATATTTATTCTGTTTGCCAGGTAAATAATTATCTTAAAAACATGATTGTTACCGACCACTTTCTTTCGAATGTAAGTGTAAGAGGTGAGATCAGTAACTGTAAGTATTATCCTTCGGGCCATATATATTTCACACTTAAGGATGCTGAATCGGCACTTAGTGGTGTAATGTTTTCAGGCAAAAGAAGCAGTGGTCTAAAGTTTAAACTCTCCGAAGGAATGCAGGTTGTTGTTAGCGGTAACCTTGATGTTTTTGTAAGAGATGGCAAATACCAGATATATGCCAATAAAATTGAACAGGAAGGCATAGGAAATATATACGAACAGTTTGAAAAACTTAAAAACAAACTGGAAGAAATGGGGCTTTTTGCTCCCGAGTATAAACAGCCTATTCCTAAATATAACAAGGTAATCGGTGTTGTTACTGCATCAAGCGGAGCTGCCGTAAGAGATATCATCGATGTTTCTAAAAGACGCAATCCCGGAATTCAGATTATCCTTTATCCTGCCGTAGTTCAGGGCGAGGCCTGTCCTGAAAGTGTTGTGGCTGGTATAAAGGCTTTGGATGCTTATGGAGTAGATACGATTATTGTTGGTCGTGGTGGTGGCTCAATTGAAGACCTTTGGGGCTTCAATGATGAAAGAGTAGCGCAGGCAATATTTGATTGTGCGACACCCGTTATTTCGGCTGTTGGTCATGAAACCGATTTTACCATTGCGGATTATGTGGCTGATTTAAGAGCACCGACTCCTTCCGCAGCGGCAGAACTTGCTGTATGCGACGTTAAGGAGCATGTGTTAAGGCTTGAAGGTTATAAAAACAGACTTGATCGTGATATCAATAAAAATCTTCAGCTTAGAAAAGTGCTTATTACAAGATACAAAGATAAGATTGAGCATCTTAGCCCTATAAGTAAACTAAATGAAAAGCGTAACAGACTGATGCATTCCGGTGAAAAGCTTAATTCATTAATGAATAATAAGCTTATCGGTAAAAAGCACAAACTTGAAATCCTGGCCGGTAAGTTAAATGGTTTATCACCTTTAAATAAACTTGGTGGTGGTTATGCATATGTTGAAAGTAAAGGTAGACCCATAAAGAGTATTGGTGACGTTAAGGTTGATGATCTTGTGGAAATTAAACTTACTGATGGCTCATTTGAAGCAAGGGTAGAAAAGTTATCGTAGGATACGAATTATAAATACCTTCGAAAAGATATTTGAATTGATACCTTTAAAAATTCAGAAATTATTAATGGTTGAATAGATGGAAAATAAAGATTTAGATAAGACAATTTCACTTGAGGCTTCATTTAATAAACTTGATGAAATTATTAATGAGCTTGAGGGAGAGGATGTAACGTTAGAGCGTTCTTTTGCCCTCTACAAAGAAGGAATAGAACTAGTTGAGAACTGCCAGTCTGAGATAGATATGGTTGAAAAGAAGGTTCTTGAACTTGGAAAGAATGGAGAAATAAGTGAATTTCAGTAATGATTTGGCGGTAAAGGCCGAGAAAATTAATAATCTGATGGAAGAGGTTTTAAGCCCTGATACAGGATATGCCGAGTATCTTATGGATGCTATGAGATACAGTGTAAACGGTGGTGGCAAGAGGCTTCGCCCTATGCTTATGGAAGAGACCTGTAAGCTTTTTGATAGAAAGTCCGAAGAACTTAAGTATTTTATGGCGGCGCTTGAGCTCATTCATTCGTATTCTTTGGTGCATGATGATATGCCCTGTATTGATAATGATGAGTATAGAAGGGGCCGTAAAACTACTCATGCTGTTTATGGCGAGACAACAGCGCTTCTTGCAGGTGATGGTCTTTTAAATTACGCTTATGAGACTGCGGCTAAGGCTTTCGATGTGACTAATGATGCTGCTTTGTGTGGTAAGGCTTTAAAGGTACTTTCCAAGAAGGCCGGTATCTTTGGCATGGTTGGTGGCCAGGCTGCTGACGTTGAAACTGAAAAGAATGGGGCCCTGCTTTCTAAGGACCGCCTTTTATATATTCATGAAAATAAAACCGGAGCGCTTATTGAAGCGGCCATGATGATTGGCGGTATTTTAGGTGGTGCCGGTGACGATGAGATTAAAAAGCTTGAGGAAGCCGGATCCTCAATAGGAATTGCCTTCCAGATTCGTGATGACATTCTTGATGTTGAGGGTAGTTTTGAAGAGCTTGGTAAGCCCATCGGTTCAGACGCTGAAAACTCTAAAGAAACATATGTAACTTTATTTGGAATGGATAAGGCCAAAGAGGATGTAAAGACATACTCGGATAAGGCTTTATCAATTATTGGTACTCTTGGAAAGGGTAACGAATTTCTTGTTAAACTCGTTGAATCCCTTGTCCTTAGAACTAAGTAAATAAAGGAATAGATATGATACTTGATCTTATAAATAAAGAGAATGATATTAAAATGATTCCCGAAGAGAAGTGGGAATTGCTTGCCGAAGAAATTCGCGAATTTTTAATAAACAAAATAAGTGTTACCGGTGGTCATTTAGGTTCTAACCTTGGTGTTATTGAACTTACTATGGCCATGCATCTTTCTTTGGACCTTCCTAAGGATAAGATTGTATGGGATGTTGGACATCAGTCTTACACCCACAAGATTCTTACCGGTCGAAAGGATGGCTTTGATAATCTTAGAAAGTTTGGCGGAATGGCCGGATTTCCCAAGACCAAAGAATCTGACTGTGATGCTTTCAATACCGGTCACAGTTCAACCTCGATTTCTGCTGCTTTAGGCTTTGCCAAGGCCAGAGATATTAAAAAGGAAGACTATACTGTAATGGCCGTAATCGGTGATGGTTCACTTACAGGTGGTATGGCTTACGAAGCATTAAACAATGCTTCTAAGATTGAGAAGAATTTCATCGTTGTTTTAAACGATAACAATATGTCCATCTCCGAAAACGTTGGTGGTGTGTCAAAGTACTTAAACTCAATAAGAACAACTGAAGGTTATCAGGAAATTAAGGACAATATTTTCTATAAGGTTTTAACCCTTCCTAATGGTCAGAAAATCGTTGATTCAATTAGAAGAGCTAAAAGTTCAGTTAAAAGTCTTGTTATTCCGGGAATGTACTTCGAAGACATGGGTATTAAATATTTAGGCCCAGTCGACGGACATAACATTAAGGAAATGATGAGAGTTATTGAAGAGGCCAAACGTGTAAAGGGCCCCGTTTTAATTCATGCGATTACTAAAAAGGGTAAAGGTTTTGAGCCGGCTGAAAGACACCCTGCAAGATTTCATGGTGCCGAACCCTTTGATATACTTACCGGACTTCCTTTAAATTCCGGTTCAAAAGCTAAGTATACTGACATTTTTTCAACTGTCATGGTTAAACTTGGCGAAAGAAATGAAGACGTAGTAGCTATAACAGCGGCGATGCCTGATGGTACAGGTCTTAAGCGTTTTAGAAATGCTTACCCTGAAAGATTTTTTGATGTCGGAATTGCCGAAGAACATGCGGTTACATTTGCAGCAGGCCTTGCTGCAGGTGGTTTAAAGCCAATCGTAGCTATTTATTCTTCATTTTTACAAAGAGCATACGATCAGATTATCCATGATGTCTGTATCCAGAATCTTCCTGTTGTATTTGCTATTGATAGGGCAGGTATCGTAGGTAGCGACGGAGAAACTCATCAGGGTATTTTTGATATTTCATATCTTTCAACTATTCCTAATATGCATGTTATGGCGCCTAAGAATAAGTGGGAATTATCAGATATGATTAAATTTGCCATCAAGCTTAATAAGCCTGTTGCTGTAAGATATCCAAGAGGAGAAGCTTACGATGGTCTTGAAGACTATAGACAGGATATTGAACTTGGTAAGGCTGAGATGATTTATGAAGAATCAGGTGTGGCCTTGTTTGCACTTGGTTCAATGGTTAAAACAGCTGAGATGGTTCGTGATCTTTTACATGAAAAAGGCATCAAGTGCAGTCTTGTAAATGCAAGATTTGCCAAGCCCATTGACGAAGAAATGGTTTCTTACCTTTCCAAAGGACATGATTTGATTGTTACACTTGAAGAAAATGTAGCAACCGGTGGCTTTGGCGAAAAGGTCAGAGAATACATGGAAGAAAATGAACTTGACTGCAAACTTTTAACAGTAGCAATTCCTGATGATTATATCGAGCACGGAAACGTTGAACTTCTTAAAAAAGAAATTGGAATTGATGCTGAAAGCATAGCCCAGAAGATAATTAGAAAGATTTAATTATATGAAAGAAAGATTAGACGTTCTTTTGGTCGAACAGGGACTTGCTCCCTCAAGAGAGAAGGCCAAAACAATAATCATGGCCGGAGATGTATTTGTAAACGGTCAAAGAGAAGATAAAGCCGGAACAATGTTTGATCCTTCCAAATCCAACATTGAAGTTAAGGGAACACAGCTTAAATATGTAAGCCGCGGTGGCCTTAAACTTGAAAAGGCAATGAACAGTTTTCCTATTGATTTAAATGGAACAGTTTGTATGGATATCGGTGCTTCAACCGGAGGATTTACAGACTGCATGCTTCAAAACGGAGCTGTAAAGGTTTTCTCCATCGATGTCGGACACGGTCAGCTTGCCTGGTCACTTAGAAACGACGAGCGTGTTGTATGTATGGAAAAGACTAACTTCAGATATACAACTCCTGAAGATATCGGCTGCGAGCCAGACTTTGCAAGTGTGGATGTTTCCTTTATTTCACTTACCAAGATTTTGGAACCGGCTTATAACATTATTAGAGACAAGGCTTATATGGTATGCCTTATAAAGCCTCAGTTTGAAGCCGGCCGCGACGAAGTTGGTAAAAAGGGCGTTGTAAGAGACAAAAAGGTTCATGAAAGTGTAATTAATAAAGTTGTTGATTATGCTACAGGACTTGGCTTTAAGATTCGTGGCCTTGATTATTCACCAATTAAGGGACCTGAAGGAAATATTGAATACCTTCTTTTTATCGAAAAAAATGGTGAAGAGGATAACGCTTCAATTGATGTGACAGCTATTGTTGATGCGGCACACGGTTCTTTAGATAAATAAAATTGAAATATAGGGCGAAAGCCCTTTTAGTGAAAATACGTTTACTTTAAGTAGTAAGAATCGGGGAAATGATGGAAAGATTTCTTCTTCTGACGAACTCAGACAAGGATGAAGGTCTTTTCTTTGCAAACCACATTAAAGAATTCCTTGAAAAAAGAGGAAAGGACGTTTGCATAGAGCAGATTAGTTCACTTGATTACAAAAATGATGATCCTGTATTTAGTCAAAAGAAAGATTTAGACTGTGTACTGGTCCTTGGCGGTGATGGAACAATGCTTGGTGCTGCCAGAAGTTTTTCTAAGTCTGAGATTCCGCTTCTTGGCGTTAACTTAGGTACGGTGGGATATTTAACTTCCGTAAATAAGGATAATCTTGAAGCTTCATTACAAAAACTTATTGATGATGAATATGACATAGAAGAAAGAATGATGATTGAAGGCGACTTCATTAGCGATGGTGAAATTGCAGGTCACGCAATAGCGTTAAACGATATTGTGGTATCCAAAGAAAAAGCCTTTCAGTCACTAAATTTCGACGTATATGTAAATGGTCAGCTGCTTACAAGCTATGTAGGAGACGGTATTATTATTTCGACTCCGACCGGATCTACCGGGTACAACCTTTCAGCTGGCGGACCTATTGTTGAGCCACCTGCAGAACTTATGGTTATGACACCCATTAGTCCACATACGTTGAATTCAAGAAGTATTGTTTTGTCATCCAAGGATGAAGTGACAATAAAGATAAATGAGGGTAAAGATGGCAACATTCAAACAGCGGTTGCAATGGCTGACTGCGTTGACAGATTTGATATGAAATCGCTTGACTGCTTTTCTCTTAGAAAATCCAGAAAATGTGCCAGATTTATTAAGCTTAACAGCGAAAGTTTTTTAAAAGTTTTACATGATAAACTTCAATAAAAGAAGAGGGCAAGAGGAGAATAATATGGTTATCGAAAGACAGGAAAAAATCTTAGAATTGATTAATCTTTACGAAATCGAAACTCAGGAGGAACTTGCAGAAAAACTTAATGCCAGTGGATACACTGTAACACAGGCAACTATCTCAAGAGATATCAGAGCATTAAAGCTTTACAAGAAGAGCATAGGTGGAGGAAGACAGAAATATGCTATTGATAAGGCTGATGAAGAGGACTTTGATAAGAGATATTTTGGTATTTTACAGCAGGGATTTGTATCTATCAACTCAGCTCAGAACATTCTTGTAATTAAGACTGTTTCCGGTATGGCTATGGCTGTAGCTGCTGCAATTGATCACCTTCATTATCCTGAAATTGTTGGTACAATCGCAGGTGATGATACTATCATGATGGCTATTAGAAATAACGATGATGCTTTCAAGGTAATGAGCCGTATCCTCGCTATTTTAAAAGAAGAACAGTAAATTGCATTTAGTCCTTTTGCAGTTACTGTATTAAATGGATTTTGAAAATTATTACTCCCGGGAGAAAGCGGAGGAATATGTTAGAATATTTACATGTTAAAAATCTGGCATTAATTGAAGAGTGCGAAATAGACTTTACAAGCGGCCTTAACATCTTTACAGGTGAGACAGGAGCAGGTAAGTCTATTTTGTTGGGCTCTGTAAATTTATGCTTAGGTCAGAGAGCGGATAAATCTATGATCCGCCATGGAGCAAAGGAAGCACTGGTAGAATTGGCTTTTCGTGCGGATGAACGCACCAAAGCACGTCTTGAGGAAATGGACCTTTCGACGGACGATGATACAGTGCTTATTTTGCGTAAAATCACACCTGATAAGAGTATCTTTAAAATCAATGGCGAGACTGTTTTGGTAAAGCAGGTTAAAGAAATCGCTGAAGGATTAATTGATATTCACGGACAGCATGAGCATCAGTCACTGCTTAATAATACTAAACAAAGAGATTTAATTGATGCTTTTGGTGGTGAAAAGATTTTAAAGGCACTTTCTAAAGTGAAAGAGTGCTGTTCTTTATATAAGGATGTTAGTGGAAAATATGAGGAACTTAGAGAAAGTTCTTCTGATGCTAAAAGGCAGATTGACTTCCTTTCTTTTGAATGTGAAGAAATATCTGAAGCTAATCTTATTGTCGGTGAAGACGAGGAACTTGAAGAAAATTATAAGCTCATGAAGTCAGCAGGAAAGATTTGTGAGGGAGTGGCGGAAGCTATTGCGGCAATATCCGGTGACAATTCTGAAGATGCCGGTTCTTTTGTTTCACACGCTATTCATAAGATGAATCAGGTGGCTTCAATTGATGAAAATGTAAACTCCATGCTCGACAAATTAAGTGAGGCCGAGGCTTTACTTGGGGACTTCGCACTTGAGGCATCGAGATATTTAAATACACTTTCTTTTGACGAAGAGAACATGGCTGCAACCGAGGAAAGGCTTGATAAGATAAATACTTTAAAGTCCAAATATGGAAACAGCATTGAAATTATATTGAAAAAGCTCGATGAAAAGAGTGAAGAACTTGAACTTTTAAAAAACCTTGATGAGAATTTGGAGAAACTATCCAAGCAGACCGAGGAAGCTTTGAAGGCTTATGAAGAAGCGTGTGATGAACTTTCCAGGTTACGTGAGACTTCAGCCGTTGAGTTTTCTAAGATGCTTAAAAGTGATCTTCTTGAACTTAACTTTGAAGGAGTTGAGTTTAGGGTAGACATTGATAAAAACGATATTATTTCACCTAATGGTCGTGACAATATCGAATTTATGATTTCAACTAATCCGGGTGAACCACTTAAGCCCTTAAAGAATGTGGCTTCCGGTGGTGAACTTTCAAGAATTATGCTGGCTATTAAGACTATTATGGCTGCCAAGGATTCGATTGATTCTTTAATATTTGATGAAATCGATGCAGGTATCAGTGGAAAGACGGCCTGGGAAGTATCTAAGAAGCTTTCAAGACTTTCTAAGGATCACCAGGTTATAGCAATCACACATCTTGCACAGATTGCTGCTATGGCTGATACACATTTTGAAATTAAAAAGACTGTATTTAATGACTCTACTAAGACGACAATATCACGTCTTGATAGCGATGGTGAGATTGAGGAACTTTCAAGACTTGTTGGTGGTGGAAATATTACGCAGTCGGCTCGTTCTAATGCAATAGAACTAAAGAACGAGGCCAAGAAGCTAAAATAGAATGGTTTGAGGTATTATTTTGGTTAGATTTTTTAAGAATAAAAAAGTTGAGAATATATTTAAATGGACTACCATGATCTGGGTGGTTGTTTATGCCTGTGCACTGTTTTACCTTTATTATGGTCAGACTCTGTATTTTAAAACCGGCAGGTTTGAATCTGATTTGGCATTTCATTTAAAGTTTGCTGTGGAAGATAAGTTTTTCTATAGCTTTACAACGTTTTTATATCTTTTACTTTATAAGCTTCCGGCTTTTAATTACACGGTTGCTTTCTTACTGATGGCTACAACTATCGGTAGTATCTTTTTAACAGCTATTTTACTAAGAAAACTGTTTGAAGCTAATAAGGTTGTTGTTAGTAAAACTTATATAGATTTCCTGGCTTTGGTTTCAAACTTTGTTATTGGCTTTTATCTTTCTTTTGCCGGAAAATCTCATTACGTGGCTTATCAAAGCGGTAATCTTTGGCATAATTCAACCTATATTTTTATGAGGTTTTTTGCCCTGCTTACTGTTCTTATTTTCATTAAATATCATGAAAACTACAAAAACGGTATTGATTTGAAACTTTGGTTTTTACTTAGTATCGTTCTTATGATTACAACCGGCATTAAGGCTTCTTTCTTTACGGTTTTCGGACCTGTTATGGCTTTGGTTTTACTTTATGATTTGTGCACAAAGACTAAGTTTATCAGAGTTTTTGTTGCGGCACTTACGGTAATACCTTCTTTTGCAGTTGTTTTGTATCAAAATCTTGTTTTGTTTGGTAATGATACAGGAAATGGATTTGTGATTAATCCTTTTTATACTCTTTCCTTGAGAGGAGAGCATCCTAAGGTAACACTGATTTTGTCGATTCTTTTTCCTTTAATGGTGGGAATATGTCATACCAATGATATTTGGAAGAATAAGTATTACACTGTTTCAATACTTATCTTTATTTTTGGATTTGTTGAAGTATTTTTGTTTGCCGAAAGTGGAAGTCGCAGCAAGGATGGAAACTTCCTATGGGGGTACGCGATTTCAATTTTCTTCATTTTTGTGATGTCGATTGTTCTTTTTGTTAAGGACTTTTTGAATATGGGAAAAGACTTAAAGAGTGGATCGATACTTAAAAAAGTTAAATGCTTATGGCTTGTTTTGACATTTCTTGCTTTAATATGGCACTTTATTTCGGGCGTATGGTATTTTGTTCTTTTACTCAGTGGCGTTACGTATTTTGTTTAAGATTTTAGATATAGATGTGAAAAGTATATTTTTAAGTAATATATTAGTTGTCCTGAAAGTTGTTCACTTTACAGTGTGCTTTGGATTACATCTTTGTAATGGAGACTTACTATGGAAGAGGTTATTATAAAAGAAAACTTCAAACAAAGAACGCAGATGGCTTTAGGTGAGGAGAATATTAATAAACTTTCAGGTAAGCATGTTGCCGTTTTTGGTGTTGGTGGTGTTGGCGGATACGTAGTTGAAGCGCTTGTAAGAGCATCTGTAGGCGAGATTACGATTATCGACGCGGATACTGTTAATGTAACTAATATAAATCGCCAGATCATTGCTCTTAACAGTACAGTTGGAATGAAGAAGACAGATGCTATGAAGGCAAGAATTTTGGATATAAACCCTGAATGTAAAGTTAATGTTTTTGATATGTTTTTTTTGCCTGAAAATTCAGACCAGATTGACTTTACCAAATTTGATTATGTCGCTGACTGCATAGATACAGTGACTGCAAAACTAGAGATTATAAGGAAATGTAAAGAGGCGGGTGTTGAGATTATTTCTTCAATGGGTACAGGAAATAAGCTGAATGCATCGCTTTTTGAGATTACTGATATATCCAAGACCAGTGTTTGCCCGCTTGCAAAGGTTATGCGTAAGAAATGCAAAGACTTAGGTTTTAAAAGAGTAAAGGTTTTATATTCCAAAGAACTTCCGGTTAAGGTTGGAGTAAGGACACCCGGAAGCGTTTCTTTTGTCCCTTCTGTGGCGGGGCTTTTGATAGCCGGAGAAATAATTAGGGATTTTATTAGTAAATAAACGGGTTATCTTATTTAAGTTTATATTGAATTGTAGTATAATTTATTTAATATATTAATCTAAATATGGAAGATTATTGGAGGTCAACGTGAAGAAAATACTTTTTGTTGCATCTGAAGGCGTTCCTTTTATTAAAACAGGCGGACTTGCAGATGTTGTAGGATCACTTCCCAAATGTATTGACAAGAAATATTTCGATGTTCGTGTTTTTCTTCCCAAGTATTCATGTATGCGAGAAGAAGTTAAGGCGAAGATGAAATATGTAACTCATTTCTACATGGATTTTGACTGGAAAAATGAGTATGTAGGTGTGCTTACTGCCGAGGTTGATGGCATTACTTATTACTTCATCGACAGCGAGTATTACTTCAATGGTTTTAAGCCTTATGGAAATGATATGCTTTTCGAAATTGAAAAGTATTCTTATTTCTCCAAGGCTGTATTATCTGCGCTTCCTTTAATTGATTTTCAGCCCGATATTATTCACTGCCATGACTGGCAGACAGGTCTTATTCCTGTATATCTTCATGAAAGATTCCAGGGGGATGAGTTCTTCTGGGGCATGAAGAGTGTAATGACAATTCACAATCTTAAATTCCAGGGCCGCTGGGATGTTAAGGTTGTCCAAAATATCACCGGTTTATCTGATTATTATTTCACATCTGATAAGCTTGAATCTTACAAAGATGCTAACCTTTTAAAGGGTGGTCTTGTTTTTGCGGATGCTATTACAACTGTAAGTAATACTTACGCAGGCGAGATTATGACAGACTTCTACGGCGAAGGTCTTAACGGTCTTTTGGCGGCTCGTGCCAACGACTTAAGAGGTATCGTAAACGGTATTGATTATGAAGATTTCAATCCCGAGACAGATCCTCAGATTAAGACCAATTATACTGTTGAAGATTTTAGAAAGAATAAAGTAAAGAACAAGGCAGCACTTCAGGCTGAACTTGGACTTAAAGAAGATCCCAAGGCTATGATGATTGGTATCATTTCAAGACTTACCGACCAGAAGGGTCTCGACTTAATTGACTTTATGATGGATGAGCTTTGCCAGGATAACATTCAGTTAGTTGTCATTGGTACAGGTGAAGAGAAGTATGAAAATATGTTTAGACACTTTGCATGGAAGTATCCTGAAAAAGTATCTGCTAACATTTTCTATTCCGATGAGCTTGCTCATAAGGTATACGCTGCATGTGATGCATATCTTATGCCTTCACTTTTCGAGCCCTGCGGTCTCAGCCAGTTAATCGCTCTTAGATACGGAACAGTTCCGATTGTCCGTGAAACAGGCGGTTTGAAAGATACTGTAGAACCTTACAACGAATATGAAAGTACTGGTACCGGATTTTCATTTACAAACTACAATGCTCACGAGATGCTTGCCTGCATCCGCAATGCAGAACGCATTTACTATGATCGTAAACGTGAGTGGAACAAGATAGTTGACCGTGCTATGACAGTTGACTACTCTTGGGAAAATTCAGCTCTTAAATATCAGGAAATGTACGACTGGTTGATAGGCTAGGC
>JAKSRS010000050.1 GCA_024403515.1 Lachnospiraceae bacterium | reverse complement strand
GTTTCATCCTGAAGCATGATGTTACTTAATGTAGTTAAATCAATGCTACAGTTAACCGAACCGATAACTGCGCCTGTCATAGGATTTGTGATTGCATATGCGATTACATATACAGGATTTCCTGTAACGGGAGAAATGTTTGTTCCAAAGAAATATCCTTCGTTTACACAAATCTGGTAGAAAGGCTCATCAGTAACGGGATGAAGTGTTGTATTTCCAAGACAGTCAGCGAAACCCTGGTCGTTTAAGGTTACGAAGAAGTTTTCGTAAAGGTTACCTGAACGTTCCTGAATATCTGCAAGGAAATTTCCTGTTGTTTCCTGTTGTGCTGCGTTGAATTCATGAGATGTCTGATATGTCATCGCATTTGTTAAAATATTAGGGTTATCGGCAACTGAAGCAACCAAAACCTTCTGAGAAGCAATGAACTGCTCGAACGCAGCCACTTCCTTGTCAGCAAGCGCTTCAAGAGTAACCTTAGCAGTGCCCTGCATATTCTGACTTGCAAGATTTGTAATGATTTCGGTAACTATGATTAAGGGAATAATCATACACAAAACAGAAAGCAGGAAAATCTTGACAAAAATTCCAAATTTAACTTTCTTAGTAGATTTCATTTTCTCTCTCCTTGTCCTCATTAAAAAAGATGTTAAAAAAATACTATCTAGCAGTTAAAAAATTATTATAAAAGGCTATTTTACTTAATGTTAGTGTTTTCGATTTGTTTCTCTTTTGATAAAATATAGGTCAAAGAAAGAGAGAACGTGAGCATAAGTTATGAAAGAAAAGTCAGAAAAGAGCAAGGAACTTTATTGGATGCTTCTCGACAGGGGCTACGATGAAGGATTTTGCGATTTGGTAACTAAAAATCTTAACACTGATTTTACGGCAGGCCGAATGATGGGCTATCTTTCATATCACAGTAATCTTCCTGTAGAGGAGATAGCCGATGAGATGCTTTCGATTCTTTCTGATAGAGAACAAATTATGAAAAAGAAAGAACTCGAGGCAGCCAACGCTAAGTGGAACCTCTTTTTAAGAGATGGTTTTGGTGATGCAGAAGAGTAGAGGGTTGTAAAAATGGAGTTAAAAAAGAAACATGATTGTGAAAACAACAAGGTGGTCATGATATTGGGACTAATAATCCATGTGTTTGCTATTGCGGCCATAATTCTTTACGGGCGCGGCAGATTGCTTCCTACACCGGTTTTACTTTCGGTTGAAATTGTCGCTTTTATTGTTTACATAGTTGGATATCTTAAATTCAAGCATTCATATATTTGTCATTACCCCATGCTTATAAGTCTTGGAGTTATGTATCTGGTAATTTTACTGGGAGCATTTCACACACCATATTTGTACGCTTTCGGTGTGCTAATCGGTGCAACAATTCTTGTATATAATGAATTGAAAATTTATATTATAGCCGCGCTGTCAGCGTTTTTAGAAAATGTTTTGTTCGTCGTTATCTATTATGCTATTGGACAGAGTAAGCAAAGTTCCTCAGTATATATGGTGCCTACAAACATGGCCTTTATAGTGCTTTATCTTGTGACTATATATCTTGTTGTTAAACTAAATGGCCGCCAGACCAAAGAAATAATGGATGATGTACAGCTTAAGGCACGCGAGCAGGAAGAAAGCGCAATCAAGATTCAGAAAACATCTGAAAAGATCGCCAAAAAGCTTGAAGACGCCAATGAAGCTATGCAGAGCCTTTCAGATAAGGTGTCTACTTCAAGAGAAGCAGTTGAGCAGATTTCATCATCAGTTACATCAACAGCCGAAGCGATTCAGACTCAGACTGAGATGAACTCAAATATCATGAAATCCCTTGAAAATATTTCTTCTGAGTCCAAAGAAATGATTAATCTTTCAGACGATGTAAAGAAGAATGTTGAATTTGGTAACAAGATAGTTGTTGACCTTCAAAAGCAGGCCAAAGAAACAGCAGCAGTAAATGCACAGACAGCAGACATGACCACTGCACTTGCTGAATCAGCAGGTACAGTAAAGAGCATCGTTGAAACAATTCTTGGTATCTCAACTCAGACAAATCTTCTTGCACTTAACGCCTCAATCGAAGCTGCAAGAGCAGGAGACGCAGGACGAGGCTTTGCAGTAGTTGCCGAAGAGATTCGTCAGCTTTCAGAAAATACTAAAAAGTCCGCCGAGCAGATTTCAACAACAATCGACGATTTAATTGCCAGCGTGCACGATGCTTCCAACAACATGAGACTTTCAGTAGAATCATCCAACAAGCAGGGTGAGATGATCAACGAAACCGGTGAAAAGTTTGCCGAAATCATGTATTCAGTAATGTCTCTTGCCCAAAACGTAGAAGCAATTTCTAATAACGTCAACTCCTGTGCAAGCGCAGCTTCAGTAGTTATGGAAGCAGTTACCGACCTTTCCGCAACATCCGAAGAAGTTGCAGCATCATCCGAATCTTCACTTGTACTTTCACACGAATGTGTTGATGATGTTAACGCAACAACAAAGATACTCGATGATATTCTTGTTTTATCAAGACAGGAAGAATAGAAAAGGTTGTTATTTGAAAAACAAGGTTTTCATAGCATGTAGCTATTGCGTTGTGCCCTGCAAAATTTAATGATCGAAAGCGAGATAGCTTGTGAGAACAAATTTATTGAAATATAGATTAAAACCGGCATCAATGCTGCTTATAGTGTTTCTTTCCATATGCCTTATGGCTTGTGGAAATTCTGGCAAGGGTGGCGATGGCGCCGATACAGTGGCTACTGAAATAGATTCAAACAAAGGTCAGACAGATGAGGCAGGCACTGGTGAATCAGCTGATGGCAAAGACGGAAAATCATCACCAGCCGCAGGTATTGGTGACACAGACGGCACCGGCCAGGCCGACGACACTGCTACTGACGAAGCACCTTCTTTTGACATAATAAAAGGCCTTAAAAACAGGGGCGATTCGAACCCTATTATCGTTCAGGACTTTGGGGCTGATCCATTTGCAATGGTTTATGGCGACAGGGTTTACTTTTACATGACTGCTGATGCGTTTGAAAAGGATGCAAGCGGCAATATAAAGGAAAATTCGTATTCACAGATTAAATCAATTCATGTTGTTTCGACTGACGATATGAAAAATTTCCAGGACCATGGTTTTATTAAGGTTGCAGGAAGCGACGGAGCGGCCAAGTGGGCTCATAATTCCTGGGCACCAAGTGCTGCATATAAAAATATTGACGGGAAGGATAAGTTCTTTTTGTATTTTGCCGATAACGGTGGTGGAATTGGAGTTTTGGAAGGCGATTCACCTGTGGGTCCTTTCAAAGACCCGATAGGCAAGGCACTTATCAGCAGGCAGATGCCAAACTGCGGAAATGTTATGTGGCTTTTCGATCCTGCGGTTTTGGTTGACGACGATGGTTCGGCTTATATCTATTTTGGCGGGGGTGTGCCTGAGGGCAAGGCTTCTAATCCGGGAACCGGAAGGGTTGCCAAACTCACCGACGACATGATTGGAATTGACGGAGATGTCATAACTTTGGACGTTCCCTACCTTTTTGAAGACTCGGGAATCCATAAGTATAACGGAAAGTATTACTACAGTTACTGCACAAACTGGAATGTCGAGGCCGAGGGTAAGGCTGAGTATGGATTTACAAGTGGCCAGATTGCTGTGCTTGAAAGTGATTCTCCGATGGGACCCTTTACATACAGTGAAAGAGTTTTGGATAATCCCGGAAGCCTCTGCGGTCTATATGGAAACAATCACCACGCGATTTTTAACTTCAAAGACCAGTGGTACATAACCTATCATTCTCGTTTCCTTGAAAAGAAGATGGGTGTCGAACATGGTTATCGTTCGACTTTCGTAAATGCCTTTGACTACAAAGAGGACGGGACAATCGGACTTATTAAGCAGTCCAAAGAAGGTCCTTCGCAGGTTAAATGGCTTGATCCTTTTATGGAGAATCCCGCCGTATGTGCGGCAAGTTTAAACGGTTTAACGGCTGAGTACAAAGAAGGTAATCCCGTAGGCTTTCTTTTGCTTTCAGATATTAATAGTGGTGACTACGTAGAAGTTGATGGTGTCGACTTTGATATTAAGAAGGCTATGAAGGTTAAAATTAAGGCCGACGTGACCGATGTGGCTGAAGGAAGCAAAGCTAAAATTTATGTTAGAACAAACTTTCCTAATGGAAAGAATTTAGCTATTGTCAAATTGGAAAAGCAATACTATAATGTAGAATCCGGCTGCTATGAAGCCGAACTTTTAGACGATATAGAGGGTGTGAATTTCCTTTACTTTGTCTTTGAAGGAGAAGGTTACACTGTCGATAGCTGGCAGTTTGAGTAGCTTTTCATACCCTGGAAAGTTTAGCTGGCAGTTTGAGTAGCTTTTCATGTCACAAAAAGCCTATTCGATAGTTTTAGTAACCGGTTTATTTCCGAGCGGGCGTAAGCCATGGTGGCCTAACGTCGATGCACGGATGAAAGGAGTATACATATGATAAAAAGACCCGAATACGACCTTTGTGTCGTGGGAAAGAATCTTAAGCGTCTTCGCGAAGCTAAGAATCTTTCGGTGGATCAGGTAAGAGAGTACCTCTGCCTTGGATCTGTGCAGGCTGTCTACAAGTATGAGAAGGGACGCAGCTACCCTCAGGCTGATACGATGTTTGCACTTATGGAACTTTATGATGCTTCACTAAACGATATTGTACGCAACTACGAAGAGGACGAAATGTCCTCTTCTTTTCATTTTATATTAAACTACTGGTTCAATGACAAAAGAAAGTGCGCGTGATAGAATTACACTTGCTTCAGAAGACGGAGCGAAAAGAAATAATTGCTTCAGAAGACGGAGCGAAAAGAAATAATTGCTCCAGAAAACGGAGCACAATGAAAAACGGTAACAAAAATATCAGATATATATGGAGGGATTTCAAATGGAAATGATGACATCGGCTTATGCCAATAAACTTATCAGAAAACTTAATGAAGACAAGGATTACTGGGAAACCAAAGAAGCAACTGGCTGCACATACATAGCTTCTGTTGATGAAGAACCTGTAATTCCTGAATATGATTATGAAGAAGTGTCTGCAAAGATTGAAGAAATTGACAGAAAGGTCACAGCCATCCGCCATGCCATAAACCTTGCAAACGCTACAAACATGATCGAAGCCTGCGGTGAAAACTACACTGTTGATTCTGTGCTTGTAATGATGGCTCAGCTCAACAGAAGAAAGCTTACACTTGATGAGATGAGAAAAAGACAGTCCAAGTCAAGAGTTGAGGCCAGAAGCTACGCTGCAAGAAAGGCCGTTGTTGAATATGAATATATCAACTACGACCTTGAAAAGGTTAAGGCTGATTACGAAGCTATCGAGGAAAAGATTGCAAAATTGCAGCTTGCCCTTGATAAGTACAATCAGACCGTGGAATTTGCGGTTGAAATCTAACCACAAGGGGTGAGGCCCCAAAACTTTGATAGTACACTTATGGGTGCCGATAGACTGGCACCTTCTTTTTCCGGACAGATTCTATTTTTAAAGCTAGGCAGTTTCTTGTAGAGTTTATTGTTTAGGTAAGTGATTATTCTGTTATTTATTTAGCATTTATTGTTGATGGTTGCGGTAATGCAGACTGATTATATAAAATTCTTCTGTCGAAAACTTAATATCCTTTTGATATTCGAAGCGCTAAGTTCGGTTATAGGCGCTTTTTTTGCGTTTTTTTGGGTTTTTTATATATTTCGGAAACTAAATAATGATATAATTAATCCAAATCGGCCTTGGAGGTAGAAGTATGAACTATATTGGAAATAATTATGTTGTGGGAACATGTTACTATCCTGAGCACTGGGACAAATCCTTGTGGAGAAGCGATCTTTCAAGAATGCTTGACGCAGGGATTACAGTGATAAGAATTGCTGAGTTTGCATGGAGCAAGATTGAGCCTACAGAAGGCAATTTTACTTACGAATTTTTTGATGAATTTTTAGATCTTTGCGATGAGATGGGAATGAAGGTAATCGTGGGAACTCCTACTGCAACACCTCCTGCCTGGCTTACCGAAAAGTATCCTGAAGTTTTAAATGCAGATGAATGCGGAAACCTCTATCATCATGGAGGACGCAGACATTATAACTACAATTCACCCAAGTACCGTGAATTATCTTCTATTATCGTTGAAAAGATGGCTGAGCACTACGCTAAAAGAGACTGCGTAATCGGTTGGCAACTTGACAACGAATTAAACTGTGAAATAAGTGATTTTCATTCTGAAGCAGACCACGCGGCTTTTAGAGACTTTCTTTTGAAAAAGTATGGTTCTCTTGATGAACTAAACAGAGCCTGGGGAACTGCGTTCTGGAACCAGACCTATACTGACTGGAAGGAAGTATATCTTCCCCGTCATATTACAGGTGGTCCAAATCCTCACCAGAAACTTGATTATTATAGATTTATATCAGATAGCGTTTTAAGCTACGCAGACATGCAGTCCAAGATTTTAAGAAAGTACACTAAGCCTCAGGACTTTATCACAACTAACGGGCTTTTTGGAAATATGGACAATCACAAGATGGCTAAGGACAGTCTGGATATTTATATGTATGATTCATATCCAAGCTTTGCTCAGGGACTTGAAAGAGAAAGCTGGATTCCTGAAGCGCTTGCAGACCGTCAGTGGAGCAGACACCTTACTCTTGTAAGAAGCGTATGCCCTCACTTTGGCATTATGGAACAGCAGTCCGGCGCCAACGGATGGACCATAAGAATGGAAGGTCCTGCGCCAAGACCCGGCCAGCTTACACTCTGGGCAATGCAGAGCGTTGCTCATGGTGCGGACTTCATTTCTTTCTTCAGATGGAGAACTGCATGTATCGGTACGGAAATTTACTGGCACGGAATTTTAGACTATGACAATAGAGACAATAGAAAACTTAAAGAGGTAAGCGAACTTACTAAAAAGCTTTCAAGAATTGATGAAGTATGTGGCGCAGATTACGAAGCTAAATTTGCCTATGTATTTGATTATGATAATGATTGGGACTGTAATGTTGACTCATGGCATAGAAGAGTTGATACGGCATCAAGAGAAAATGTTTTCCTCTGGGCGCAGAAGGCTCATATGCCCTATGACATGCTTTATTTTACAGATGAAAGTAAGCTTGAAGAATTAAAGAAATATCCTGTTTTAATTTACCCTCATCCTGTTATCATGACACCTAAAAGAGCAGACCTTTTGGAAGAATACGTTAAGGCAGGAGGAACACTCGTTATTGGATGCAGAAGCGGTTACAAGGATGTTGAAGGCCATTGTGTGATGATGCCTCAGCCCGGACTTCTTTCTAAGATTACAGGATCAGACGTTAAGGAATTTACCTTTGTTCACAAAAAAGATGAAGGAATCAGCGCTGACTTCACACTTTCGGGTGATTGCGCAGATATAGTAGTAAAGGCTTTAGAGATGCCTCTTTTCAACGATATTCTTACTACCGTAGAAGGCTCAGGTGCCAAGGTGGTAGCAAGATACAATTCTTCCTATTATAAGGGTGAAGGTGCCTTGGTTGAAAACAAGATTGGAATGGGTAGAGCCCTTCATCTTGGTGCAACCTTCAATGAAAAGAACCTCGATTTAATCATGGCTTATTTAGGACAGGTATGTCCCTGCAGAGGCCTTGTGGATGTTCCTGAAGATATCGAAGTTTCAGTCAGAGTTAAAGATGGTAAGCGCTATATGTTCTTACTTAACTATATGTTTGAACCAAGAAGTGTAAACTTCAAAAAATATGTTAAAAACCTCGAAACCAAAGAAGAACTTTGTGGATTAGTTAACTTAAAGCCCTTCGAAGTTTTAGTGGTTGAAATATAAAACCATGGAGTAGATATGACAAAAGAAAAATTACTTGAATTATTAAAGGACATGTCCTTAGAGGAAAAGATTGGCCAGTTAGTGCAGCTTCCTCCTGAACTTATGGGCGATGATGCTATGGCAACAGGCCCTGCCCAGTCAATGGGTATTACTTACGAACAGATTTATGAATGTGGTTCAACACTTACCGTTACAGGAGCCGAAAAGCTTAAAAAGATTCAGGATAAGGTTTTAAGTACTCAGCCTCATAAGATTCCTATGCTTTTTATGGCAGATATCATTAACGGTTACCGTACCATTTATCCGATTCCGCTTGCACAGGGAGCTTCTTTTGACACAAAGCTTAGTGAAGAATGTGCAAGAATGGCTGCCAAAGAATCTTCTTATGATGGACTTCATGTAACATTTTCTCCAATGGCGGATCTTGTAAAGGATTCACGCTGGGGACGAGTAATGGAATCAACAGGCGAGTCTGTATTTTTAAACTCTGAAATGGGTAAGGCAATGATTGTCGGCTACCAGGGAAAAGACATGACAGAAGAAGGCAGTATGGCTGCCTGCGTTAAACACTTTGCTGCATACGGCGCACCCATGGGTGGTAGAGACTACAACACAGTTGAACTTGATGAGCGTACTTTAAAGGATGAATATCTTCCCGCTTACGAAGCAGCAATCAAAGCAGGAGTTGCGCTTACAATGACATCTTTCAATACAATTAACCGCGTCCCTTCTACAGCCAATAAGTGGCTTATGAGAGACATCTTAAGAGATAAGATGGGCTTTAAGGGCGTTTTAATTTCTGACTGGGGTGCAATCGGTGAACTTGTAAATCACGCTGTTGCTGCTGATAAAAAGGAAGCTGCAAGACTTGCACTCGAAGCAGGCGTTGATATTGATATGTGTACTGAAAGTTACTTTGCAAACACTAAGGCTCTTATAGATGAAGGCCTTATTTCAGAAGAACTTTTAGACGAATGTGTTTTAAGAATTCTTGAACTAAAAAATGATCTTGGACTTTTTGAAAATCCCTACAGATTCGCAGATGAAGCCAAGGCCAAAGAATGTATCTTAAGTAAAGAAAACCGTGCTCTTGCAAGAAAGGCTGCCGGTCAGTCCATGGTACTTCTTGAAAACCATAAAAGCATCCTTCCTTTATCTGAAAAGAGTGGAAAAGTTGCTTTCATTGGTCCTTACGTTGACTGCAAGCACCTCTACGGTTTCTGGTCTTTATGGGGACGTGACGAAGATACCGCTTCAGTAAGAGAAACGGTAGATGAATTTATAAAGACAGGCGAATTAAGTGAGAAACCTTCTTTTGCCCAGGGTTCAAACTTTTTAAAGAAGGGCGAAAAACTTGTTCAGTTCGGTGGATACGCAGATATTCCTGAAAACGAAGATGAAGAAGGCATGTTAAATGAGGCCTTAAATCTTGCCAAAGAAGCCGATACAGTAGTAATGCTTTTGGGTGAGCATGCTTTCCATAGCGGCGAAGCAGGAAGCAGAACAGATATTAGACTTCCCAAGCCTCAGCGTAAGTTACTCGATGAAGTGTCTAAGGTAAATAAAAATATTGTTACAGTAGTTTTTTCAGGAAGACCTTTAGACCTTCGCGATGTAAAGAAGCGCTCCAAGGCAGTTTTGGAAGCGTGGTTCCCGGGAACAGAAGGTGCGGCAGCACTTTTGGATGTTTTATACGGTAAGGTTAACCCTTCAGGTAAGGTGCCTATGACATTCCCAAGAAACGTTGGCCAGCTTCCTATGTGCTACAACGAACTTCCTACAGGAAGACCCAATAACGGAGATGATACAAACCGAGCAATGAGCCGCTATCTTGATGTAGCCAATACTCCTTTGTATCCTTTTGGATATGGTCTTTCATACACTAAATTTGACATAAGCCCGGTAACTCTTTCTTCGGATACACTTACTAAAGATACCTCAATTACTGCAAGTGTAAAGGTTACAAATGTGGGTAAGGTTACAGGTAGCGAAGTAGTTCAGCTCTATATTCGCGATAAGGTAGCAAGTGTTTCAAGACCGGTAAAAGAGCATAAGGGATTTGAAAAGATCTGCTTAAAGCCCGGTGAAGAAAAGACTGTTGAATTTGTAATAACTGAAGATATGCTTAGATTTACTACTATTAATAATGTTTACGAAAGCGAACCGGGTTCTTTTGACGTATTTGTTGGAAACAGCAGTGCGACAGACAATAAGGCTGAGTTCATACTTAAGTAAGAAAGAGGATAAAAGATGGATGGAGTAACGGTCGCAACCGCGATACTTTCACTTTTAGCAGGTGTGGGAATTTTCCTTGTTGCCTGCTCAACAATGAGTTCAAACCTTGAGGCGGTGAGCTCAAATAAGTTAAAAAACCTTTTCGCCAAAGCATCTAAAAGCAAGATGACCGGCGTTGCAATCGGTGCAGTCGGAACAGCGGCAATTCAAAGTTCCGGTGCAACAACCGTCATGGTCATAGGTTTTGTAAACGCAGGAATCATGTCACTTACCCAGGCTGCAACCGTTATCTACGGTGCCAATATCGGTACAACCATTACCGGTCAGATCGTAGCGCTTGGTATGTTTGGCGGAAATTCACTTTCAACAACTGTTATCTTTTCGGCCTTTGCAGGAATTGGTGCTTTCATAACACTTTTTGCCAAGAAAGATACCGTAAAGAAGTTCGGCGGAATCTTCGCCGGCTTTGGTATGCTTTTTGTCGGCCTTTCAATGATGAGCGGTTCAATGGAAGTCTTTTCGGAGCTTGATTCCGTTAAACTTTTCCTTGCAAACATTAATAATGCGGTTTTACTCGTGCTCGTCGGTGCGATTTTAACAGCAATTGTTCAAAGTTCATCTGTAATGACCTCCGTAGCAATCACAATGTTAGTTACAGGGCTCATCACTTTAAGTCAGGGTATCTACCTTACAATGGGTTCTAACATTGGTTCATGTATGGTAGCCATGATTGCAGGACTTTCAAGTAGTAAGAATGCCAAGAGAACTGCTTTTGTACACCTTATCTTTAACGTAAGCGGTGTGGTTGTCTTCCTAATTCTTGGCGGAGTGATTTCGCTTGTAACAGGTGGAAACATAAACTTCGGAGTAATATTTGAAAGTTTATTCCCGGGAATTCCCCAGACACAGCTTGCTATGTTCCATACAGTGTTTAACCTTCTTACAGTTATTATCATGCTTCCATTAACAAAGATTTTAACGGACGTGGTTTGTAAGATTGTTCCTGATACTGAGGAGACAGAGGCAAAAGAAAAACACCTTCACTTCCTCGACAGCCATATGTTAAGAACACCTCCGATTGCTGTAGCACAGCTTAAGAATGAAATCGTAAACATGGCTGATATAGCTATGACAAACTTTAACCGTGCGCTCGATATAATCAGCACTCAGGACTTTAAGGATGAGGAAGTTTTTAAAGAAACCGAAAATGAACTTAACTTCATTAACAGAGAACTTGTTCATTATATAGTTGAACTTTCCAAGATGCAGTTAAATGAATCTGACCATGCATACCTTGCAACAGCTCTTCGTTCATCAAGCGACCTTGAACGTGTAGGCGACTATGCTGAAAACATTGTAGAATATGCAACTATATTAAGAGATGAAAAGCAGCAGTTTTCAGTTTCAGCCATTGCCGAGATTCAGTATTTAAGAGAAGTTATTAAAGACCTTTTCGACAATGTAATGAAAGCTTACAAGGATAAAGACATCGATGCTTTAATGAAAGCATCAGAGATTGAAGAAAATGTGGATATTATTACTGAAAAAATGGGTAATAATCACATAACAAGATTAAATGCAGGAATATGCACTCCTCTTGTTGGTGCCCAGTACCTTGAGATGGCATCAAACTCTGAGCGAGTTGCAGACCATTTGTATAATGTTGCTAAGGCAATAAAAGAATGGAAATAATAAAAAAAGAGTGCATAAATATTCATATGGTGCTATAATCGTGTCCAATGATATTTTTTGCATATTGAAAGGATTGTCTATGGATAACAAAGGGATTGAAATCAGATGGCATGGCCGTGGTGGTCAGGGTGCCAAATCAGCCGCATTACTTTTAGCTGATGTTGCTTTCAAGACAGGGGCATATGTGCAGGGATTTCCCGAATATGGTCCTGAAAGAATGGGAGCTCCCATCACAGCTTACAACCGAATCAGCAATAAGGAGATTAGAGTTCATTCTAATATTTATACGCCTGACCTTGTAATCGTTGTTGATGAAACATTACTTGCTGCGGTTGATGTAACAAAAGGTCTTAAGAAGGAAGGCGCTATTGTAGTTAATACAGATAAGTCAGCCGACGAGATTAAGCCTTTATTAAACGGATATGAAGGTAGAGTATATACCGTTGATGCCCGTCGAATTTCAATGGAAGCTTTAGGAAAATACTTCCCCAACTCACCTATGCTTGCGGCAGCAGTTGCAGTAGGTAAGGTTATGGATACCAAGCAGTTTTTGGATGAAATGAAAGCTTCTTATGCTCATAAATTTGCCAAGAAGCCTGAAGTTATCGATGGAAATATGAAAGCTCTTTCATTAACTTTAGAAGAATTAGGGGAGGTGTAAAGATGAGAACAGACGTAAGTAAGATTAATGAATCTACACCATGCGAACAGCTTACTGAAGGTCTTCACATGTATGCAAGCGCTACATCCAAGACATTCAACACTGGTGAATGGCGTACAAACACTCCCGTATTCAACGCCGAGAAATGCAAGCAGTGCCTATTATGTGCACCTGTTTGTCCCGACAGCGCTATCCCGATTAAAGACAGTAAACGTGGTGAATTTGACTACGACCACTGCAAGGGTTGTGGTATCTGCGTTAAAGCTTGTCCTTTTGGCGCTTTAGAAATGCGTGAAGGACAGTAATCAGTCTTTAGATAATAAATATTATGAAAGGATAGTAAATCCATTAAAAATGGATTGTGCGTAAAAACATGTCAAAGAAAGATCGTATGTCAGGTAACGAAGCGGTTGCTTTTGCCATCAAACAGGTAAATCCCGACGTTATGCCTGCTTTCCCTATAACACCTTCAACTGAGATTCCTCAGATGGTGTCAACTTATATCGCAAACGGTGAATGCGATACCGAATTTATTCCTGTTGAAAGCGAACACTCTTCAATGAGTGCAACTATCGGTGCTCAGGCAGCCGGCGCAAGAAGCCTTACAGCAACATCAAGCTGTGGTCTTGCACTTATGTGGGAAGAGCTTTTAATCGCAGCCTCCAACAGAATGCCTTGTGTACTTGCTCTTGTAAATCGTACTTTATCAGGTCCTATTAATATCAACTGTGACCATTCAGACGGAATGGGTGCACGTGATACAGGCTGGATTCAGATTTATGCTGAAAACAATCAGGAAGCTTATGATAACTTCATCCAGGCATATCCCATTGCTGAGGATAAAAGAGTTCATCTTCCTGTAATGATTTGCCAGGATGGTTTCATTACAAGCCACGCGGTTGAAAACATTCTTCTTGAAGAGGACAAGGATGTTAAGGAATTCGTAGGTGAATATACTCCCGAAGAATTTCTTTTGAATCCCGGAAAGCCTATGGCTGTAGGACCTTACTCAGTAAGTAACTACGCTATGGAAGCCAGATACAACCAGGAAATGGCTATGGAAAACTCCAAAGAAGTCATTATTGAAGTTGCAAGAAAGTTTAAAGAAAAGTTTGGACGCGGATTTGAACTTTTTGAAGAATACAGAACAGAAGATGCAGATTACATCATGCTTATCATGGGATCAGCTGCCGGAACAGCCAAGCAGGCAGTAGATGATCTTCGTGAAAAGGGCATCAAGGCAGGCGTACTTAAATTAAGAGTATTCCGTCCTTTCCCCGCTGATGAAATCGCTATGGCTTTAAAGAACTGTAAGGCAGTTGCAATTATGGACCGTACTGAAAGCTACAACGGACACGGTGGTCCTTTGGCAAGTGAGGTTCTTGCAGGTCTTTACAGAAACAAGGTTATGATTGAAACAGTAGCTTATACTTATGGTCTTGCAGGCCGTGACTTCACTGTTGAAACAGCTTACGAAATCTTTGATGAAATCAAGGATGTTGCTGAAAATGGTAAGAAGGTTAAACAGCACCGCTACATTGGACTTCGCAGTCTGGAAGGAGATAAGTAATGGCAGGATATAATTTAAAAGAAGTAATGAATAAGCCCGAACGTCTTGCTCCCGGTCACAGAATGTGTGCAGGATGCGGAGCTACAATCGGTGTAAGAGCAGTGCTTAGAGCCTTACACGAAGGCGACCAGGCAGTAATCGGTAATGCTACAGGATGTCTTGAAGTATCAACTTATATGTATCCTTACACTGCATGGGAAGACAGCTACATCCACAATGCCTTCGAAAATGCAGGTGCAACACTCTCAGGTGTTGAAACAGCTTACCATGCATTAAAGAAAAGAGGAAAACTCCCCGCTGATGCCAACTTTAAGTTTATAACTTTTGGTGGTGACGGTGGTACATATGATATCGGTTTCCAGTCACTTTCAGGTGCTATGGAACGTGG
>JAKSRS010000005.1 GCA_024403515.1 Lachnospiraceae bacterium | reverse complement strand
GCGAAGTTGCTATAACAGAATCTATTTCAGAACTTCTTGGAGTAAACATTGGGGATACAATCACAATTGACTTTGGAAGTGAAAAGAAAGAGTGTCTTGTAGTCGGAATTTTCCAGACAATGAACCAGTTGGGTAAAATCATAAGACTCCATGAAGATGCACCTACATCAATGAACTATGCAAGCGGCCTTATGGCTTATCAGATAGACTTTTATGATAATCCTGACGCCAAGACTATTAATTCAAGAATTGAAATGTTAAAGGACTTTTATGAAACCGAAAACGTCATGGATGCGGCAGGCTACTGTGATGACTGCATGGGCGTTGCCGATACCATGGACGCTGTTTCCAAGTTACTGCTTCTTATTACCTGTATTGTTGTAGTGCTTGTTACAGTTTTAATGGAAAAGACCTTTATATCTGATGAAAAAGATCAGATTGCGTTACTGAAAGCAGTAGGATTTACTGATGGATTTGTAATGAGATGGCATATTTGCAGATTTATGATTGTGGCACTTGTGTCAGAAATCCTGGCAGTTATACTTACTTACCCGGTAACCAGACTTTGGGCGGACCCTATATGGAAAACAATGGGTGCAAGTCATGTCGAATACCTGTTTAGACCGGTTTCCCTTCTTTTGGTTTACCCGGGAATAATCATTTTGGTTAATTTAGTAATGGTTTATATCACAGCTTTAAACACAAGAAAGATTACAAGCTGCGACGTTTCAAATATTGAATAAAAATATAGTTTAATAATTTTGGAGAAAAAGAAAATGGCAAATATATTAGAAGTTAAAGATCTTTGTAAGACATATGTTATTGATAAAAGACAGAACAACGTTCTTAAAAATGTAAATTTCACTGTTGAAGAAGGCGAGATGATTGCAATTATGGGACCCTCCGGTTCAGGTAAGTCGACTTTACTTTACTCCGTATCAGGAATGGATAACCCTACAAGCGGGACAGTTTTATTTGATGGAAAGGACATCACAAGCTTAAAGGCTTCAGATCTTGCCAAGGTAAGACTTGATAAGATGGGTTTTATTTTCCAGCAGATGTATATGATGAAGAATTTAACAATCCTCGATAACATCGTCCTCCCTGCAGTTGAAAGCAAGAAGGACAAAGAAGACAAGGCCAAAAAGGTTGCAAGAGCCGAAGAATTAATGCGCAAACTTTCGATTATCGATGTAGCTGATAACGATATAAACGAAGTATCAGGAGGTCAGCTTCAGAGAGCCTGCATCTGCAGAAGTATGATTAATAATCCTAAACTTTTATTTGCAGATGAACCTACAGGTGCATTAAACAGAACTTCTTCAATGGAGGTTATGGACGAACTTGTTAAGTTAAATAATGAAGGAACAACAATTATGATGGTTACTCATGATGCCAAGGTTGCCGCTAAGTGTAAAAGAGTACTTTATATTGTTGACGGAAACATTAAGGGTGAGTATCTTGCTCCTTCAGATGAGAGCATGTCAACTAAGGACCGCGAAAGAAGCCTCAACAACTGGCTTATGGATCTTGGCTGGTAAAATATTATTTCACTTTTTTCTTAAAAATGTAGTGAATATAGGATAAATGTGTTAAAATGTTTCGGGACTAAAGTTCTAGTACAGAATTTATATATATAAATCTCGAAAGGGGACATGAAAAATGTCAAAAGCTAGTGTAGTATTAGGTTGTTTTTACGGAGACGAAGGTAAGGGTAGAACCACTGACTATCTTGCTCAGTTTGCTGATGTTTCAGTACGTGCAACAGGTGGTAACAACGCAGGCCACACAATTAATGTAAACGGTGTGAAGTTTGCAATGAGACTTATTCCTTCAGGTATCCTTTCTAATAAGACTATTGCCGTTATCGGAAATGGTGTTGTGCTTAATCCTGAAGTTCTTATCGGCGAAATCGATATGCTTAAATCTCACGGAATCGATGTAGATAAGTTCTTGAAGATTAGTAACAAGGCACACGTAATTATGCCTTACCATCCCAATCTTGATGTTATGCTTGAAAATAAGCGAAAGAACAAGATCGGAACTACTAAAAACGGTATAGGACCTGCATACTGCGACAAGTATGAAAGAAGTGGCTTCAGAATGGAAGACCTTTACAAGGCTGATTTTGAAGAAAACTTAAGACATATGGTTAGCGTTAAAAACGAACTTTTAACTGCAGCAGGTGAACCTACCTGTGATGCTGATGAAGTAGTTTCACTTTATAAAGGCTATGCTGACAGACTTAAGATGTACGTATGCGATACTGTTACTTTACTTCACAAGTATCTTAAAGAAGATAAGTACATGGTAGTTGAAGGTGCACAGGCAACACTTCTTGATATTGACTTTGGTTCATATCCTTTTGTAACATCCTCAAATCCTACAATTGGTGGTATCTTAACAGGTACAGGTCTTTCAGCAAGAGATATCGGTGATGTATATGGTGTTATTAAGGCATATTCAAGCCGTGTTGGTGAAGGTCCTTATGTTACAGAATTAAAAGATGAAATCGGTGACAGAATTCGTGATCTTGGTCATGAATATGGTACAGTTACAAAGCGCCCCAGAAGATGTGGCTGGCTTGACCTTGTAACATTAAAGTACGCTATTGATATCAATGGTGTTAACTACATTAACTTAAATCATCTTGATACAATCGGTAAGTTTGATGCCTTCAAGGCATGTGTTGCTTATGAAGTAAACGGACAGGAAACAACAGACTTTTCTACAAATGAAGAGTTCTTAAGAGATGCTAAACCTGTATACAAGGAATTTAAGGGTAACTTTGGAGATGTTTCCAAGTGCAAGACCTTTGAAGAACTTCCTGTTGAAGCCAGAGAATACATCCAATTCATCGAGGACTACACAGGAACAATGGTTAAACTCATTGGTACCGGTGCAGACCGCGAGAACATGATCGTTAGAGAATAATTTAATAAAACTACAAATGTTTTTTGGACTTTGTAAAACCTCGACCTCGGACCTCAGATATCCTTGAAATGATAATGAAGGCTTCGGGGTCGATTTCGTGTATGTACTGTTCAGTACGCACAAGCTCTCTTGAAGAGATAACAGTAAGTACGATTTCGGTATCGTTACTTAAATAACCGGTGCAGCCGTGAAGAAGGGTAACACCGCGATCGATATCCGAAAGAATCGCTTTTTTAATCTCATCACTTTTCTTACTGATGACTTTAACTTCAGTCTTACTTTTTCCAAGAATAAGGGCCTTATCAAGGATAATTGAATATATGATAACAAGGATAATTCCATAAAGGATAAGCTCATAGTTTGAAAATACTGCCTGCAAAATCAGTATGGCAATATCAAAAGCCCAGATACCACCTGAAATCGACGTTCCCCAAAACTTGTTTAGTAAAAGTGGAGGAATATCCATACCGCCGGTCGATGCGCCGGTTCTTATTACAAGAGCGAGGCTTACGCCGATTATTATTCCGCCAAAGACGGTGTTAAGAATAATGTCATCGGTTTTAGGAAGGTAAAGGGCGCATTTTTCAGCCACAGCGAGTGTAATAGGAAATACTATTGTTGATAGAAGAGTATTGGCAGCAAAGGCCTTTCCTAAAAATTTCCATCCAAGAAGAAAAAGTATTGAATTTATAACGGCAACCACAGCCGCGGCCGGGATGTTAAACATCTTATTGGCGAAAAGTCCAAGACCGGTTGAGCCACCCATTATTAAACCGGAAGGCTCTATAAACATAGCTATGGCAAAAGAATATGTAATGTTACCTAAAATAACCAGTGCTGATTTTTTTAATTGTCGTTTCATTGTGTTCTCCAATTCAAGTGTATAAACCGTATATCATTATAGTGATATTTTTTCTTTTGTCAGCACGGCATGATAAACTGATGAATTGCTAATTCATTAGCATAATGAAGTGTTTAATCTCCGCAAGCTCAAGTTGTGGTAAAATAATAATTAAGGCTAAACTATAAAATCAGTTGTTAGTTTTCCGACAGATTGATGTAGCAGTTTGTTTATATGCTTTGAAGAAAGGAATAAATTCGGTCGCAGATGAGACTGACCGGGTTATGGATGATTTAGTGGATATTTCCGGCGGTAAGACAGCAAATTTGAAAAAGAAGATTGGCTCATTTTCAATTTCATCATTTACTTTACATATACTTGCGATGTTACTAATGCTTTCGGACCATGCCTGGTCGACACTGTTTCCAACACAAAGGTGGATGACAGCAATAGGAAGAATCGCCTTTCCGATTTTTGCTTTTATGTTAGCGGAAGGCTTTTACAGGACAAGTAACTTTAAAAAGTACTTGATGCGAATGATAATATTAGCCCTGATATCGGAGATTCCTTTCAATCTTATGATGGGCGGCTCCATATTAGGTCCCTATCATCAGAGTGTAATGGTGATTTTCATTATTGGTCTTCTTGGAATGAAAGGAATAGACCATTTGAAGAAGAAAGCTGACCTTCTTCTTACTATATTCGGTTCAGCCATGATTATGCTTCTTTGCTTTGCCGCAGGATTTGCAACTTTTGGAGATTATTTTGGAACCGGCGTTTTGATGATTTTTGTATTCTACTTTTTCCATGAAAGAAAGGTTTGGTGTTTTCTTGGCCAGTTTATCTTTATGTACTGGCTAAATGTGGAATTGTTAGGCGGGCTTTGCTATAAGGTCACAGTTTTCGGGCATACTTTCGAGTTAGTAGAGCAGGGATTTGCACTCATAGCGCTTATTCCAATCTGGCTATATAAGGGCAGACAGGGCCACCATTCCAAAGCCTTTAGATATTTTTGCTATGCCTTTTATCCGGTTCATATGTTAGTTTTGTTTTTAATTGGATGGTTAATGACAATATAAGGGGTCGCTTTATTTAAGGAGGACGAGATATGAAAAGAAACAAACTATTATTACTTGTAACACTTGTTGTGGCAACTGTGATTTTGGGTGCCTGCGGCGAAAAGAAACCTGCCATGCAGCCCGGAACAGATGCATCAGTTTCACCCTTGGATTTATTCCAAAAGGTTTGGTCATCGTTTGGAGATGATGAAAAATTCCCTATGGCAGGGGGAGACTTTTCGAAGGCCAATATGGAGAATCCTGATGTTTACGATGTTGCAACCAACAAAGATTCCTTTATTTCAACTTTTTTGGTAAGTGAGGATATGCTTAGTTCAATCACAGGCGATGTTGTTACCGGTATGCACATGATGAATGCCAATACCTTTTGCGGGGCCATGTTTAAACTCACAGATGCTTCCAAAGCATCAGACTTCGCGGAAAACTACAAGAAGGCAGTTCAGGGCAACCAGTGGATGTGCGGTTTTCCGGATACAGTAGTTGTTCTTTCATGTGGAGACGTTATTGTAATAGCTTACGGCGAGGATAGCATCATAAAATCTTTCAAGGATAAATGCACGCAGGCTGACTGTAAGCTTATTATTGAAGCACCGGCCTTGGAGGGATAATTAATGCTTTTTTCCAGCATACCATTTCTGTTTTATTTTCTGCCATTTGCATTAGTCCTGTACGCAGTAACACCCAAAAGGCTTAAAAATGCTGTTTTAGTACTTGAAAGTGTTATCTTTTATGCATGGGGGGAACCTAAATATATTCTGCTTATGGTTACGACAGTTTTTGCAGGATACGGATTTGGCCTTTTGATGGAATACAGAAAGAAAAAAGGGCAAGGCAGTCTGGCTGTATTTGTATTGTCGGTGATATGTGTACTAGCCTCGCTTGGCTATTTTAAGTACACAGGCTTTATTCTGGAATCAGTAAATAAAGTAGCTAAAACTGCAATTAACATTCCAAAGATTGCCCTTCCGATTGGCATCAGCTTTTATTCCTTTCAGCTTTTAAGTTATCTTTGTGATGTATACAGGGGAAGGGAAGAGGCCCAGCATAATTTCATTGATCTTGCAGCTTACATTTTCTTTTTCCCCCAGTTAATAGCAGGGCCTATCGTAAGGTACTCGGATATAGTAAAGCAGCTTAAAGAAAGAAGACACAGTATTTCGCAGATTGAATACGGAATAAGAAGGTTTATTCTGGGGCTGTCCAAAAAGGTCTTAGTGGCCAATATGCTGGCTCAGTTCTGTGCTGCCTTCTATCAGTCGCAGGAAAAGACGGTATTATTCATCTGGGGATATGCACTGGCATATTCTTTACAGGTGTATTTTGACTTCTCAGGATATAGTGATATGGCCATAGGCCTTGGTTCGATTTTTGGATTCACATTTCCTGAAAACTTTCTTTATCCATTTGTGTCGGAGAGCATAACTGATTTTTGGAGGCGCTGGCATGTTACTCTTGGCAGCTGGTTTAGAGATTATGTTTATATTCCGCTAGGCGGCAACAGGGTTAGTATTCCAAAGTATATCCGTAATATTTTGATTGTCTGGGCGCTTACAGGTCTTTGGCATGGGGCCTCCTGGAATTTTGTAATATGGGGCCTTTATTATGCAGTTTGGCTTTTGCTTGAAAAATTCTGGTTAAATAGAATTTGGGACAGGTTTAAGGATAAGGCCGTATTAAGAGGGGTAAGGCATATTGGGGTATTCATAATCACATTAGTGGGCTTTGTTATATTCGATTTTGCGGATATAAAGGAAGGATTATCCGTTATCTCAGGCATGTTTTTTGGAGGTAAAATTCCTCTGTATTCTGCTGAGAGTATTTATTACGTAAAAAGTTATGCTTTGATTATTATAGCGTCCATGATTGGTGCAACCCCGATATTTAAACATATCCCTGGAAAGGTGTTAAAGTTGTTTGAGCCTTTGGGACTTCTTATTTTGTTGATGTTATGCACTGCGCTTTTGGTTGATGGGTCCTTTAATCCCTTCTTGTATTTTAGGTTTTAAGGAGGCAGATGATGGATAAGAGAAGATCAATTATTAATGTGGCTGTTGTTGCCACAGGCTTTTTTTCAATTGTTCTTGCCTGTTTTTTGGCAAAAGAAAGCGATTTTTCCCTCTCAGAGAAGCGAAAACTTGCAACTAAGCCCGTTATTAGCGCAGAGAGTCTTCTTAACAGAAGATTTATGAAGGATTTTGAAAGCTACACCCAGGACCAGTTTCCGTTTAGGGAAGGCTTTAGAAAATTAGCGGCCTTATATTCTTGTTATTTAGCAGGAAGAACGGATAACCACGATATATTTGTTGTGGACCAAAAAGCATACAAACTGGATTACAAGTTAAATGACCTGACGATTATTAATAACACACATAAGTTTGAATATGTATATGATCAGTATATTAAAGATACTAAAGACAGAGTTTTCTTTAGCATAATCTACGATAAGAACTATTATCTTGATGCTAATCTGGGCTATCCCAGACTTGATTATGAGAAACTGACAGGTCTTTGCAGGGAAAGTATGCCGTTCGCAGAGTATATTGATATTTCAGATACACTGGATAGTGACTGCTTTTACAACACAGACCCTCACTGGAGGCAAGAGAAGATTAAATCCGCTGCCCAAAGGATTTCAGAGGGGCTTGGGTTTAAGTTAGAAAACGAATATGAAATTAAAAAACTTGACGTGGATTATCTTGGAACCTATGCCGGACAGTCTGCATTACCATTAAGGACGGAGAGTATTTTATATATTGAAAATGACATGTTATCAAACTGTCAGGTGACAAATTATGAGACTAATACTGTGCAGGGAATATATGATCTAAAAAGAGGAAATGGAAGGGACCCATATGAGTTCTTTCTTTCGGGACCGGTATCTTTACTAAAAATTGATAATCCTATGGGTCCTTCGGATAAAAAACTTATTATTTTCAGAGATTCATATGCTAGTGCAGTTGCACCATACCTTTTAGAGAGCTACAGTCAGGTCGTGCTTATTGATATCCGATATATTGCCATGCAGCTTATTGGCAAATTTGTTGATTTTAACAATAGTGATGTATTGTTTCTTTATTCAAGCTCAGTCCTGAACTCGTGGAGTTAAAGATAGTAAATTATTAATAATAGTAAGAAAGACGGAAGAGAACTTTACAATTTGTAAAGTTCTTTTTCTTTTGCCTATTCATTAATAACTGTCTGGTAGAATGCCTTCTGAGTAATTAGAATAAAAAATCTTAGTGGAAAAGGAAAAAATAATGAAAGTAAAACACGGTATTAGAAGAAAGCTTGAAACTATTATTCTGCCTATTGTAGCCATTGCATTCGTTCTTGTAATAATCATTGCCTACAACACATCTAAGGGCAGCATCGAGGGTAAGACTCAGTCTCTGCTGCAGGCTGAAGCAGCAACAAATGCTAACAGTGTTGAAGCCTGGATGAATCGAAACCTCGGTATTCTGGACACAGCTATCGATACAATGATTTATCAGAACATGAATCGAGAAGCTTTGCTTACTTATGAAGCAAGATATCTTGAAACATATGAGGATTTCCCTAATGGTATTTATATTGTCGGCGATGACGGTAAAGTTATCGATGCTTCAGGCTGGGAACCTGATGATGACCCCAGACAGAAGTCATACTATATTGCAGGTAAAGAATGCCTCGACAGAATGAAATTCGTTGAAGCATACATTGATGATTTAACCAATGAATTTGTCGTTACAGCGACAAGATACGTGCCCGGTCTTAACGGTACAGGTGGCGTAGTTTGTACTGATATCAGCCTTGCAATTCTTTCACAGGTTGTAGCAAACGTAACTATCGAAGGTGGCGGCGACGCATTTATCATTGACCTTGACAGCGATACAATTCTTGCTCACAACGATCAGAGCATCCGTGGTATGGAAATTAAGGATGTAAAAGACAGCTTCTATTCAGCAGTTACAGCTTTTTGTAAGGAAGGCAGTAAAGCAAGTAAGAGCATTACATCTGATACTGCAGGAAAATACATGGTAAGCTACGCGCCCATCGAGGGAACAAACTGGGTAGTTGTTGTTAGAGCTCTTGAAAAGAATGTTTTTTCAGATCTTTTACACCTTGGAATCAGCTTGTTTATAGTTGGCGTAGTAGTAATCGTAGGAATTGTGGTTGTTCTCGTTATTTCAATCGGAAGAATCACTACACCAATCTACAACATTACTAAAGCAATCGTTACAATCACAGATGGCGATTTTACAGTTGATATTCCCGTAACAGGTAACGACGAAGTAACCTTAATGGCTAAGAGTCTTAACACCTTCATGGATAAAATGAGAAGCACATTTGGAAGCTTTAGCGACACATCCAATAGGATTGATATGCAGGCAGAAGGCAGCGAGTCTATCGCCGAAGAGCTTCATGAGCTTGCAAGCGGCCAGTACGAGGCAATGAATAACATGATGGAAAACCTCGAAGAGCTTGTTAAGTCAATCGGAGCAATCGCTGAAGATGCAACCACACTTGCTCTTGTAGCATCCGATACAGATGAAGCAGGTGTAAATGTTATTTCAAATATCAGTTCAACAATGACCGATGCTGATGCCGGAAGACGTAGTATGTCAGAAGTTACAGTAGCTATGTCTGAGGCCAAAGAAAGCATGGGCAAGCTTAGAAAAGCAGTATTCGATGTTGGCGAAGCTGCACTTAAGATTGATGAGATTACAAACACAATCAAGGAGATTGCCGGAAAAACTAACCTTCTTGCACTTAATGCCAGCATAGAAGCAGCGCGAGCAGGAGAAGCAGGAAAGGGCTTTGCAGTAGTTGCAACTGAAATTAAGGAACTTGCCAATACATCAGCTGATGCAGCCAATGAAATCGCAGAACTTATTTCTTCCGTTTCAGGTTTAATTCAGGATACAGTTAAGCAGAGTGAAATGAGTGAAGAGCAGATCAGCTCAAGTGCTGAGATGGTTGAAAAAGCATCGGACCAGTTCAATGAAATCTATGGAAGCATTGCTTCTACAAACGATATCGTAAATGTCATGATTGAAAAGATTCATAAGACTAACGATGTTGCAAGTAACATGGCAGCAATCACAGAAGAGCAGTCAGCATCAGCCGAAGAAATTGAAAGCACAGCAGTTAATGTTCAGGCACTTGCTCAGACGGTTACAAACAACAGCTCACAGGTTAAGAGTGATTCGGGTGAACTTACAGTCACAGCCAACGAATTGAAGGCTAAGATCAGTCAGTTTAAGATTTAATAAAAGCCAAAGGATTAGTCGGCGAGAGATAAAACTAAATAGTTAAGAATAGTCGGCGCCGGATTTGACAAATAATTTAGCGGGTGAGTATACTAATATATATGACGAAGAGGTCTGCATCAGCAGGCCTCTTTGTCTTTTATATAGATTAATAAGTTTAAAGTTAGAAGGCAGGTTTAGGCCTGAATAGAAGGCCTGCTTAGTTAGGAGGACACGGGGTTGATATCACTTAATGACTATTTATATTCAGGGGATACAGTATTAAAAATTCTTCACAACTATTCCAAAGATCTTAGGGAAGATGCGATTAAGTCATCCAACCAGATTGACATTTTACACAGTAATTTTCTGGTTCAGATGATTGAACTTTTAGAGCATAACGACTTTCTTACTTCCCAGGCCCAGCGAATGCGCGAATTATACAAGTATATGGCCAAAAACTATTCTTTTCTTTCTTTTACGTTTAAAGGCCGAATAAAGTCACTTATAAGAGCCGAAGAGAAGTTTAACGGCAGACTTACGCAAAGCGTTAACGATTATTATAAAGCTAACGGCAGCTTCCCTCAGATTGCACAGGTTAGAGAACGCCTTCTTTTTAAAGATTTAATTGCCTATAGAATCATCATTTCACTTCCAAAGTGCCATTTAAATGAAGGTGAGGATAAGACAGCGAAGGAAATCGATTATTTATATGAAATCGCTGAAATGATTCCTAAATTTCTGGAGCAGGAAGGCTTTTCCGTGGAACTTTCAAATGCCCGGATTTCAAGCCGCCTATCCAAGGAATCCGCGCCTTATTACAAGGATTATATAGAGCATCCAACAGGATTTGGTTACAAATCCCTTCACCTGACTCTTTATGATAATATTTCAAGAAGTTACTTTGAACTTCAGTTAAGAACCAAGGAAATGGATGACTATGCCGAGATTGGTCGAGCCAACCACTTAAACTATGAAAAATGGCAGGAAAAAGAACGCACCGTAAAGTCCGGAATTCCTGCCAATGAATGCTTATGGTACGACGAGGCCTGTGAGCGTGTGGAAAAACTTCTAAATTTGGAACTTAAGGATGTAGATGTAAACATGTTTTCAGCCATCAACAACATCCTCATAAACGATGGCTGCGGCCTCTACAGAGGCCGCCTCATTACCCCCTTCGAGCACCTTTCAAGGTTCCAGAACGATTTGGTGGATTGATGGAAGCTTAGAGTGAAGATGGTGGTTTGAATGTTGCCACAATGTTAACAATGGCCGTGTACAATCTAATCGTGGAAAATTGCGTTTAGCAAAAGGAGACTTTTATGAAGAAAAGACGATTATTGTTATTCATAGCATTGTGTCTGTCACTAGTGATAAGTAGTGGAGGATTCACTTCGCTGGAAACTTATGCAGCTTCTGTGACTGATTCAAGGTATATGAATTCGGCCGTTACAGTTGCCAAAGATCAGGGCTCAAATGGGCTTTGCTGGGCTTTTGCCGCAATAGGTGCATGCGAGGCAGACATAGTAAATAAAAATCCTTCTTTGGCCTCAACACTTGATTTGTCAGAACTCCATTTGGGATATTTTGGATTCAACAGAATGGACGATCCTTTGGGAAATTATTCTATGGCAGAGAGTCAGTTGCAGGCCTTGCTTGGATGGGAAAATACCGGTCAGAACCAATATGCAGTAATTAACGCACTTGCTTCCTGGTCAGGACTTGTTAATGAATCCGATGCTCCATATACATCCGGAACAGCGTTCTTTTCCGGTATGTCTGATTCGGACAAGGAAACTATAGAATATACTAAGAATGCATATGTTTTAAAGAATGCATATATTATAGATATTAAATCCAAAAGCGATGTAAAAAAGGCTATCCTTGATCATGGTGGAGTAGTCGCAGGCTTTTACGCAGATGGTGGCTTTTTAAAATGGAGTGCTGAACACTACGATTCAGCAAATTATAGCGTTTATCATAAAGATAAAGAACAAACGGATCATGAAATAGTCATCGTAGGTTGGGATGACAATTTTAATAATTTTTCAAGTTTGCCCAATAAGCCTTCAAAACCCGGTGCCTGGATTGCCAAGAACAGCTGGGGAACTTCTTTTGGAGACAATGGTTTTTTTTACATTTCTTATGAAGATGCTACTTTGGCAAGGTGGCTTTTTGCATATGATATGGTGCCGGCTGGTGAGTACGATAACAACTATCAGTACGACAATGATATTACGGGAATAATAACAGGGGCAACGAGCAATAACGAAATGGCTCCTGTTGATTATGATTTTACAGCTACAAATGGAAACAATAAATGGGTCACAGCTAATGTTTTTGAAGTTAGTGCAAATCCTTCAGGGTACGAAAAACTAAAAGCAATTTCTTTTATTACCTATGAACCAAACGGAAACTATACGATTAAAATATATACTGACCTTGTAGATTCTGCTAATCCTGAAAGCGGTAAACTCGTTAAGACTATCACAGGTAGTTATACTAATCCCGGATACATTACCGTCGAAGGATTTGATGTTTCGCTTGCGGAAGGTACAAAGTTTTCAGTAGTAGTAAGTAACAAGAATTCCAGTGGAAAAGAGCTGGGTGTTTCAGCAGAAAACAGTGGTAGTTTGGGAATTCCTCATCTTACAGATGCCGGAAAATCATTCAGAAATGTTGGTATATGGAAAGATATGACGGACCTTGAGGGAGTAGCGTCTCAGATAAAGGCATTCACTTGTAATGACACAGTTTCGGCTGTGACTTCACTTTCTTTTGCCAACTCAGATGAATATATGGCATTATCTGCACCCGGAATGATTTTACCACTTACTATAGCGCCAGCTGGCGCTCAGTATGCCAAGATTTCCTGGTCATCGTCGGATACAAGTGTGGCTACAGTGGAACCTAGCGGACGAATTGTACCTGTTGCTACAGGAACAACGACTATAACCGCGTCAGCAAACGGACAGACAGCGACTTGCACGGTACATGTTGAGGGTGCTCCGCCAAAGCCGAACATCAGCATATCGACTTATGGCGATGAACTGTTTGTGACAGATGATCCGACTGCAGATGGCTACAATCTATATGCAAGAACAAATGAAAGTGATCCTTATGAATTTATGGGATCAATTGAAAGAAGCGATATAACTGTAGATGGAAATAACAAATTTTCTTTCATGCCTCAGACACTTGAGCCAGGCATATGCTATCAGGTTAAGGTCACTGCTTTCAAAAAGTATAGTGGAGTAAAGGTTGAAAGTCTGGCTTCAGACTACAGATTTTTGGATAATCCGCTTGATACAATCACAGGACTAAGACTTGTCTCAAAGACCAGTACAAGTATTACACTTTCGTGGAATGCAGGAGTAAACGTAAGAGAATACGATGTTTGGCTTGATCTTCCCGCTGCTACTGTTTCAACAAACACGGCTACACTTACAGGATTAAAACCGGGAACAAGTTATTATCCTAGCCTAAGAGCTAAGGGAGATAAGTTCTTTGGCGTTCGATATTCCAGCACAAAAAATTTCTCGGATTCGATTACTGTCATGACTCCGTTTCCTGCTGTAAGTGGTTTTAAAGCAGCAAATGTAACTACTAATTCGGTAAATCTGTCATGGACACGTTTAAATGATAGCGATTACGGCAAGAGAGTAGAAAACTACATTATTACAAACGAAACTAAGGGAACCTCTGTAACGGTAGCGGGTAGTTCTTCTTCATATGTAATGAGCGGACTTTCAGCCGGAACATATACCTTTTCAATTAAAGCAGCGCATTCAACTTATGGAAGTGTTGAAAGTGAAGCAGCAACTAAAGTGACAGTTACAATTCCACCCGCGGGTCCGGTTGACCTTAGTAAGTGTACTGTAACCCTTTCTGCTACCAAGATGTCTTACACAGGAAAGGCACTTAAACCTACAGTAACAGTGAAGAATTCAGGTAAGACTATTGCCTCATCGGAGTATACAGTTTCTTATTCAAATAATACTAATCCCGGAACCGGCAAGGTAACTATTAAGGCGAACTCTTCAAGCAAACTTATAAAAGGCTCGATAACTAAGTCGTTTACTATTGAAAAGGGTACAATAAAACTTACTGTGACTGACAAGTACACAAAGACCATGTCGGCCAAGGTTCAGACAATTGCCCTTAAAGTTTCCAAGAATGTTGGAACTCTTAAGTTTGCGTCTGACAATAAAAATGTCAAGGTTGACGCAGCCGGAAAAGTAACAATACCTAAGAACTTTACAGGTAAAGCTGTAATAACAGTAACTGCTTCGGCAACAAACTATACAACAGCAACTAAGAAGGTTACGATTTACGTTACGCCTGCTAAGATGACAATTTCAAAGCTTACAACATCTAAGGGTAAGATTAATGTTAAGTGGGCTAAGAATGCATACGTAACAGGATATGAAATTGAATGTTCATTAAATAGTAAATTTCCTGCAAAGAGTACTGTAAGCGTAAATATATCCAAGGCCTCAACAGTAACCAAGGACATTACAAAGCTTACAAGTAAAAAGAAATACTACGTAAGACTTAGAGCCTACAAGACACAGGGTAAAGAGAAAATTTATGGCGCCTGGTCAGCAAGTAAATATATAACAGTGAAATAGTTTTATATCATACTAGTAATGTTTTTTAAAAGCAGCCTCGATGTGATATGTACCCTCTTTACTGGTTGTCCAGTAAAGAGGGTACATATCAATGAGGCTGCTTTTTCTATATAAACAAGTATTTATTGCGATTTGTATAGGGACTAAACTAACCCACCACTTGACATATACCCCTAGGGGGTATATAAAGATGATATAAATACCCCGCGGGGGTATGCGGCTGATTGCCGGAACTATAGGTGAAGCTAGGCAAGCCGGGATTATAGGTGAAGCCAGGCAAGCCGAAACTATAGGTGATACAAATCTAACCAAAGCTATTGCAAAAAAAACCGATGAATAACATATCGATGGAAGATAATAATGCTTTAAAGGAAAGTGGTGATATATCTATGGAAAACAATGACGTACTAGAACAAACCTGCCCACATTGCTCGGGCAAGCACAAAATGCGAGATGAAAAAGAGAGAAAGGACCTTATAAACAGGCTTAAGAGGATTGAAGGTCAGGTCAGGGGAGTAGAAGGGATGCTTGAAAAAGATGCTTACTGCCCTGATATTTTGATTCAGGTTCAGGCAATAACAAGTGCTTTGAATAGTTTCAATAAGGTCTTACTGGCAAACCATGTTAAAAGCTGTGTTGCTGACAATATTCGAAACGGCAACGATGAAGTAGTAGATGAGCTTGTGGAAACATTGCAGAAACTTATGAAGTAGTAAAGGTATACACGTAGAAGATGCAACAATAAAAACTTACAGGTATACATGGAGGCAAATATGCAACAATACAAAGTTACAGGAATGAGCTGTGCGGCATGCTCAGCCAAAGTTGAAAAATCAGTTCTTGGAGTTAGCGGTGTTGAAAGTTGTAATGTGAGCTTACTTACAAACTCGATGGTAGTTGAAGGGGATGTTAATCCTGAAACTATTATGGACGCAGTTAGTAGAGCCGGATATAAAGCTTTTCTTCCTAAGAATGAGAATGATGATCTGAAAGATACTGAAAGCCCTAAAATCTTAAAAAGACTAATCGCTTCGGTAGCAGTTCTTTTGCCACTTATGTATGTGTCGATGGGGCATATGATGTGGAACTGGCCTGCACCGGCGCTGCTTCATAGCAATAGATATGCGATGGGATTGTATGAGATGGTCCTTTCGGCGGCCGTGATGATAATAAACCGAAAGTTTTTCGTAAACGGTTTTAAGGGCCTTATGCATAAGGCACCAAACATGGATACTTTGATTGCCATGGGCAGTGGTGCATCGTTTATTTATAGTTTGGCGACTTTAATCACCACTCAGGACATGGACAACTACTATTTTGAATCGGCGGCGATGATTCTTACGCTTATAACGGTTGGAAAATATCTTGAGGCGCGTTCTAAGGGCCGAACCACAGATGCGTTAAAGGAACTTATGAATCTTGCACCCAAAACTGCCAGACTTTTAAAGAATGGCGATGAAGTCGAGGTTCTGGTCGAAGATGTAAAGGTTTCGGACACATTTATTGTAAAAGCGGGCGAGAGCATTCCCGTGGACGGTAAAATCATTGAAGGTTTTGCGGCAATCGATGAGGCCGTGCTTACCGGCGAAAGTGTCCCTGTAGATAAAAAAGTTGGTGATAGCGTTTCAACTGCAACAATCAGTAAGTCAGGCTACATAGTTTGCAAAGCAACCAGAATAGGCGAGGATACGACACTTTCCCAGATAATTCAGATGGTAAGCGATGCCGCAGCCGGAAAGGCTCCGATAGCCAAGATTGCCGACAAGGTTTCAGGCGTCTTTGTGCCGTGTGTTCTTGGCATAGCACTTGTTACATTTGTCGCATGGCTTCTTTTAGGCGAAGACTTCGGATACGCGCTTACAAGAGCGGTTTCTGTGCTTGTAATCAGTTGCCCCTGTGCTTTGGGCCTTGCGACACCCGTAGCGATTATGGTCGGAAACGGTCTTGGCGCCAAGCATGGAATCCTTTTTAAAACAGCAGTTTCACTTGAAGAAACCGGAAAAATCGACATAGTAGCTCTTGATAAAACAGGAACAATCACCAAAGGTCAGCCTGAGGTGACTTCTGTAATAACTGCCGAGGGAATCTCTGCCGAAGACCTTCTTTTGAATGCATATGTCTTGGAAAGAAAGAGCGAGCATCCTCTATCGAGAGCTATAGTAGATTATTATGAGCCAAAGAAAGAGCCCATCGATATCCGAATTGAGAACTACGAAACATTTCCCGGAAATGGAATTAAGGGCGATATAATAACAGAAGAAAAGATAACTATCTTTGCGGGAAACTATGACTTTATAAAGGCAAATATTTTGAATGGTGAAAGACCTGAGGATGCTCTTTTGAAGCAGCTTGATATCCTTAAAGAAAAGGCTGATTCTTTTGCGGCGAAGGGCCACACACCTTTGTACTTTGCAGGCGGTGGAAAAGTTTATGGAGTCATAACAGTAGCAGATACGATAAAAGAAGACAGCGCCGAGGCCATAGAAGAACTTAAAAACCTTGGACTTATGGTTGTCATGCTTACGGGCGATAATGAAAAGACCGCAAGGGCAATAGCTAATCAGGCTGGCGTAGACGATGTCGTTGCAAATGTTAAGCCTGCGACTAAAGAAACAGTAATTCGTATGCTACAAAAATATGGTAAAGTAGCAATGGTTGGTGATGGAATAAATGATGCACCGGCGCTTACAAGAGCTGATATCGGAATAGCGATAGGGGCCGGAACGGATGTTGCGATAGATGCGGCTGACATTGTTCTTATGAAGAGCCGACTTTCGGACGTGGCCGCAGCCATAAAACTTAGCAGATTTACCCTTACAAATATTCATGAAAACTTGTTTTGGGCTTTTATCTTTAATATAATTGGTATACCCCTTGCAGCGGGTGTGTGGATTCCGGTTTTCGGATGGACACTAAAGCCTATGTTTGGCGCGGCGGCTATGAGTCTATCAAGTTTCATAGTTGTTTCCAACGCCCTTAGGATCAACTTCTTTAAACTGAATAAAAAGGCAGGTAATAAAGGCCGAAGAAAGAGTGCAATAAGCATCGATATAATACAAAAAGAAATAGACAATATGGAGGATTTTAAAATGGAAATTACAGTAAATCAGATGATGTGTCATCATTGTGAAGCGCACGTTAAGGCAGCACTTGAAAAAGTTGACGGAATCGTAGAAGCAGTTGCTAATCACGAAACCAATTCTGTTTCAATCACAACAAATAAGGAAGTTTCAGAAGACGCTATTAAGGCTGCAGTAACAGAAGCCGGCTACGAATACGTAGGAATTAAGTAATGATGAAAGATAAGACTTCATTATTATTTACAGGCGATATAGGCTTTGATAAGTACATGGATCGAAAGTGGGAGGATGAAAACCTTCTTTCTTCAGATGTACTTAACTACCTTCAGGATACCGATCATCTAATCATTAATGTGGAAGGACCCTTATCTAAAGGAGACAAGGTAGAGGTTAAAAATGGCGTTAAGGCCCTGCAGCATAGCATGGACCCTGCGGCAGTAACTTTCTTTAATAAGATAGGGGCAGACGTCTGGAATATCTGTAATAATCACATAATGGACAGCGGTGCCGCAGGGATGGAAGATACACTTTCCGAGGCTGTCAAGGCAGGTGTAAAGACACTTGGCGCCGGAATGAACCTTGATGAAGCCTCAAAGCCGGTAATATTCCCCGAAGCAGGCGGAATCGGTATGATTGGCGTTGGCTACCAAAGGGCATGTAGAAAGGCTTCTGAGGATACACCCGGTTGCTTTAGCTGGAGCGACATGGAACTTATTAAAAGTCGAATCGACGAAATTAAAAAGACCTGTCGATGGTGTATTGTTGTGGCGCATGGCGGTGAGGAGTTTACGGCACTTCCTTCACCTTACGTAAGGAAGCGTTATATCGACTACTTAGATATGGGAGCCGATATAGTCGTATCACATCATCCGCATGTTCCGATGAACTACGAGACATTTCCCGGTAAAGTTATTTTCTATTCACTTGGAAATTTTGTTTTTGATACAGACTATCAGCGTTCGCAGTTCAATACAGAAAAGGGTTTGTTTGTTAAACTTAACTTTACAGAAGAAAGTTTTTCTTTTGAACCTTTTGGGATAAGAATTGATCGTGAAACTGACCACGTCTTAGCTGCAGGCCTTCCTAAGATTTTTGTGGATGTTAATGAAAATGAGTACGAAAAACTCGCTCCGCTTGCGGCTAAAATGTTTATTGAAAATACCAAAAGACAGCTAAGATATTTAAAACCCGACATCTTTAATAATGCTACAGAAGAGGACTTTTATAATAATTTCTATGAGCCCTTACGTAGCGGCAGAGTGCCGGGAGAAGTTTTGGACTTTCAGCTTGTTTATCCGCTTTCGCTTGAAGAGGAAAAGAAAGCCTGGAAGGAAAGCAAATTGGAAGCTGTTAAGGAGTTTATGCTTGAACAACTTTAATGATGAAAAGATAAATGAATATATATCAAGCAACCGCGAAGCCGATATTTTGGTAAGACAGTTACTAAATATCGGTGAAGCCATGTATAAGGCCGGCGGTGAAATTAGCCGAATCGAAGACAGTATTTATAGACTGGGAAAGAAGTATGGGGCACTTCATTTTAGTGTATACGCGCTTACTTCAATACTTTTTGTAACTGCGGAATTTCCGGGAGATTATTCGATATCCCAAAGCCGAAGGATTACAGAAAGAGAGTCAACCAATCTTTACAGGCTTGAGGAACTAAACCAGCTATGTAGAGAATGTGCAATTAATCCGCTTCCTGTCATGGTTTTACAAAAGCGAGTGCTTGAAATTTTGGGAAAGCCCGCAAATCCTGTAAGATTTTATTTAGGTGAGTTAATAGCAACATTTGGACTTACCTTTTTCTTTGGAGGAAATGTCCTTGACGCTATTATTGCAACACTTGCAGTCTTAGTAATATGCTTCATGCAAAAATACATAAAACCGTTATGTTCGGGGCTTATATTCTTCAATATCCTGACCTCGTTCGTGTCGGGATCGATAGTATGCTTCTTTAACCTCTTTATTCCGGGCTTACATGTTAACCACATGCTTATAGGTGTAATCATGGTACTAATCCCGGGCGTTGCGATAACCAATTCAATGCGCTACATACTAAGCGGTGATACGATATCAAGTCTTGAAAAACTGGTGGACAGTTTGCTTCAGGCATTTGCCATAGCAGCAGGATTCATTCTTGCCATGTACTGTTTTAAAACTCCTGTATCAGTTTCGGTAGTACCTTCAAACCTGTTTAGAAACATAGTGCAGGTACTCACGGCTATGGTAGGTACCCTTGGATACTGCATGGTATTTAACAGCCGTCCAAGGACGATGATCATTACAATGTTTGGCGGCGGACTTTGCTGGGCGACATATTTATTAACACGATACCTTGGCTGCGACGTTTTTGTTGCGGCATTTATGGCAACACTTGTAATAGGCATTTACGGTGAGATTTCCGCTCACCTTGTGAAAGTCCCGACGACAGTTTTCTTTATCCCGGCGTGTATACCGCTGATTCCGGGGCGTAACCTTTATTATTCTGCACTTGGAATTCTTGCAAGAGACTGGCGGATATTAAGTGAGAATCTTATTTTACTTTCACTTACTGCCGTGGGAATTTCTTTTGGCTTCGCACTGGTAATCGAGTGCGACCAGTTCATTAATAAACTTAAAAGAAAAAGAAATAATCAGCAGACCATCAATAACCAGAAGGATTTGTTCTAAATCCTCCTGGTTATTTTTTTGTGTGAAAGAGGCCTTGCACCGCGCGGCAGTGGTGGTGCTTGGTCCACAATTAATTTACTTAAAAACTTGAAAAATTTACTTAAAAGTTTTATCATATACCCATACAACCGAAAGGAAAAACGATAATGGCCAAGAACGTAACTATGAGTGAAATAGCCAAGGACCTTGGAATTAGTACAGTATCAGTTTCTAAAGCCATAACCGGTAAAGACGGTGTCAGCGATAAAGTCAGGGAAATGATACTTAAACGGGCCGATGAACTTGGATATGTTTACAATAAAAGTGATAAGGACGGAAGACCACATTACGTAGGGATTTTGGTAGGAGAGCACTTTTTAGGTGACGAATCATATTATACAAAGCTTTATCAGAAGACCCTTTTAATGCTCAGTGAAAAGGGGCAGATGGGCTTTTTGGAAATAGTGAAAAGAGAAGATGAGGACGGCTTAAAAACACCTCAATTAATAACAAATAATCAGGTCGATGCCATAATAGTTTTAGGGCAGATGAAAAGAGACTACTTAAAGCTTTTAAAGAAAAGCGAGATTCCCCTTCTTTACATGGACTTTTATGATGAGGAAGTAAGGGAAGATGCGGTTGTAAGCGATAGTGTTTACGGTGCAGCTATTCTTACTAACTACCTGATTAACATGGGGCATAAGGATATTGCCTTCGTTGGAAGCATAAAAAGCACCAGTAGCATCATGGACCGGTATATGGGATATCTTAAAGCTATGATAAAGGCCGGGCTTGAAACTCCTTCGCACTGGCTTATCGAAGACCGTGATGAAGGTGGAATGGGAATTGAGATTAATCTTCCTAAAAAAATGCCGTCTGCCTTTGTCTGTAACAGTGATGCCACGGCTTTTGAACTTGTAAGAAAGCTTCAAAGTGAAGGTTACAAGATTCCCGAGGACGTATCAGTCGTAGGCTTTGATAACTATATATATTCAGAAATTTCAAATCCTAAGATAACCACTTACGGTGTCGACACGGACGCACTTTTGTCAAACGTAGTAACAACAATTGTTAATAAAATTGAAGATAAAGATTATGCCATCGGCCGAATAGTCGTTGAAGGCGATATGGTTGAAAGACAATCAGTAGGAAGGAAAGAGGTATAGCTATGAAGAAAATGGATTTAAACAATTCATGGGAAATGAGAATTGCAGATGAAGAAAAGTATTATCCTGCCAAGGTTCCCGGTTCAGTTTATCAGGACTTATTGGACCAGGGCCGTATGGAGGAACCGTACTATCGAGACAACGAAGACGCGGCTTTAGAGCTTATGAAGAAAGACTTTGAATATCGTAAGGTCTTTGATCTTGATATAGATGAAATTAATAAAGCAGATGAAGCTATTTTAAGATTCAACGGAGTTGATACAGTTGCAGATATTATCTTAAACGGCACTTTGCTTGCACATGTTGAGAATATGCACCGCGTTTGGGATTATTCTGTTTCTACATTACTTAGGGCCAAAGCAAATGAGCTTATAATTCATTTCTATTCACCCGTTAATTTTATTGCCAAAAAGTTCGAAGAAGACCCGGCAATACTTGGTACAGAAGATGCCATGAACGGATTTCCTAACATCCGAAAAGGTCATTACATGTTCGGATGGGACTGGGGCCCCCGCCTTCCTGATGCAGGACTTTGGAAGGGCGTAGAACTTCTTTTAATAGATACGGCAAGACTTACAAAGACTTACATTCACGAGGAATTTAACGAAGATTTATCGTCAGTAAAACTTTCGGTTGACGCAGCAATCTGCCTTGCACAAAACGAAGAAGAACTGAAAAGTAAAAGCGTAGCAAGAAGAGCCTATGAAGCTTTAGAAGCAGATTGGAAAGACTATAAGGACGAGAAAAATTTATCCTTGCTTATAACTGTAAATGATCCTGACGGAAAGGTATTGATTGATTCCATAGACGCTTCAGAGGCTGTTGAGATTAAAAATCCCAAGCTCTGGTGGCCTAACGGTTTTGGTGAACATCCTTTGTACACCGTTACAGTTGAGCTTTTCTCAAACGGCGTACTTATTGATACTAATACCAAAAGAATCGGTATCAGAAAGATGGAAATGTCTACTGCCAAGGATGAATACGGCGCTGAGTTTGCCCATGTAGTAAACGGTGTAAAGATATTTGCCATGGGTGCTGACTACATTCCCGAAGATAACATTCTTTCAAGAACAAGCCCTGAAAGAACCAGAAACTTATTAGAGCAGTGCGTGGCAGCAAACTTTAACAGTATCCGTGTCTGGGGTGGCGGACTTTACCCTTCAGATGCATTCTTTGATGCCTGCGACGAACTTGGACTTATGGTATGGCAGGACTTTATGTTTGCCTGCGCAAACTACAGACTCACACCTGAGTTTGAAGAAAACATAATGACTGAGCTTAAAGAGCAGATTAGAAGACTTTCACACCACGCAAGTTTAGGCCTTTGGTGCGGAAATAACGAAATGGAAATGTTTGTAGCGCAGGGAACCTGGGGTGCTAAAAACGAGATTAAAAGCGATTATGTAAAGATGTATGAGTATCTCTTCCCAAGACTTCTTGAAAAGGAAGATCCCGACAGATTTTACTGGCCTGCAAGCCCTTCAACAGGCGGAGCCTTTGATTATCCCAACGATCCCGATCGAGGAGATGTTCACTATTGGGAAGTATGGCACGGAAACAAACCCTTTACAGAGTATCGTCAGTTCTATTTCAGATACTTATCAGAGTTTGGCTTCCAGTCATTCCCTTCAATAAAGACCGTTGAAAGCTTCACACTTCCTAAGGACAGAAACGTTTTTTCACATGTAATGGAAAAGCACCAAAGAAACGCAGCAGCCAACGGAAAGATTATGAACTACATGGAGCAGACCTTCTTGTATCCTAATAACCTCGATACTCTTATCTATGCGTCACAGCTTTTACAGGCTGAAGCCATAAGATACGGCGTAGAGCACTTCAGACGCAACAGAGGCCGCTGCATGGGTACAGTTTACTGGCAGTTAAACGACTGCTGGCCCGTAGCTTCCTGGTCATCAATCGATTACTACGGAAGATGGAAGGCTCTTCATTATTTCGCAAAGCGTTTCTTTGCACCAGTGATGCTTTCATGTGAGGAAGAAGGACTTCTTACTCAGACAATGAACGTTAATGCCGAACCTTTTGATGTTAAAAAGTCCATAAGACTCAGTGTAGCCAACGAAACAATGAACGCCAAGAAACTTACAGTAGCATGGCAGCTTAGAGACCCTAAGGGCAGTGTTATTAAGCAGGCAAAAGAAAGCATTTCGGTAGATGCCTTATCATCTGTATGGCTTGATAAAGTGGATTTACATGATGCCAAACTTTACGACAACTATGTAAGCTATCAGCTTTTAGACGGAGAAGCAATCATTTCAGAAGGATCAGTTTTATTCTGTCCTCCCAAGCACTTCAACTTTGAAGACCCTGAACTTTCAGTAAGAGTTGAAGGTGATGAAATAGTAGTAAGCGCAAGAAATTACGCTAAGAGCATTGAAATCAGAAATGCAAACGATGACTTGATTTTATCAGATAACTTCTTTGATATTCACGCAGGTGAAAAGCGCGTGAAGATATTAAAGGGTGACGCAGATAAGATTGAAGTAAGAAGCGTTTACGATATCAGATAGTTAATAAATGTCTTACCGGGTAAAGTTTTTTATCCGGTAAGACTTACATTATTAGAAAAGGCGGATATGTCATGGATAAAAAGTATATTATCGATACAGCTGAAAATAAGAAATTTTTAGAAGAAAATGTAGAGGCGTTACTTTCTTTTGGCCACAAGTTTCCTTCACCTAAGGGTTCATCTTACTACCTTTCAGATGATGGTACTCCCTGGATTGATAAAAACCGTGAAACCTGGATTACAAGCCGAATGGCTCATGTATACAGCATCGGAACTCTTTTAGGACACACGGGGAGCGAAGAACTTGTCGATGCTGCAATCAGGGGCCTTAGCGATGAATTGAAAGATAAGAAAAATGGTGGCTGGTATGCAGGACTTACCAAAGACGATAAGATTTTACCCGATAAGCAGTGCTATGCTCATGCTTTTGTAATCTTAGCCTCCACAAGTGCCTTGCTTGCAGGAAGAGAAGGCGCCAAGGAACTTTTAAATGAGGCCTTAAAAGTATATGATGAAAAGTTCTGGAATGAAGAAGAAGGTCTTTCATGCGATACATGGAATACAGAATTTACCGTTCTTGATGATTACAGGGGCGTAAATGCAAACATGCATACAGTAGAAGCATTTCTTGCTGTCGCAGATGCCATAGGTGACGAGAAATATCGTGTAAGAGCCGGAAGGATAGTAGACCACGTGATTGAATGGGCTAAGGCCAATGACTATAGAATTCCTGAGCATTTTACAAGTGACTGGAAGTTTGATCTTGAGAAGAATAAAGAAAAGCCTGACGATCCTTTCAAGCCTTACGGTGCGACACCCGGACACGGAATTGAATGGGCAAGACTTATAACTCAGTGGGCTACTTCAACTTATGGTACCGATGGAGAAAAAGCCAAGCCATATATTGAAACTGCCTGCAAACTTTTTGAACGTGCAATTTCAGATGCATGGAACGCAGACGGAGCGCCGGGTATTGTATACACAACCGACTGGGCAGGAAAGCCTGTTGTTCACGACAGAATGCACTGGACACTTGCTGAAGCCATCAATTCCTCAGCAGTTTTATACAGGGTTACTAAAAATCCTTTATATGCCCAAAACTACTCTGAATTTTTGAAGTATTTAGATGAAGTGGTTTTAGATCATTCCTGCGGTAGCTGGTACCACCAGATGGATGAAAATAATAAGGTTATGACCACCGTTTGGCCCGGTAAATCTGATATTTACCATGCGCTTCAGTCAATGCTCATTCCTTATAAGCCTGTAGACGTATCAATCGCAAAGGCTTGTAAGTAAAGAAAATATTAATAAACGGGTCTTTTTATATAATAATTACTTAAGAAAGCTCACCGCATTATATTCATATTCCTTCTTTATCATATCAGGTATAAAGAAAGATTATATCTGATATGAAAGATATAAAAACTTATCACTCACATTATGACGGAGGGAAGATATGAATATAAAAAGTATTTTGGGAGCAGTTTCACTTTGTGTTTTACTAGTTTTTCTATGTGGCTGTAAGGATACAGTCAAAGAACCTGAAAGAAACGAAGTGGTAATAAAGGTAGATATTGACAAGGCAGATAAGATTTACAGCGCATCGATGGCTTACTACTGTGATGGCGAGCATTGCGGTTCACCTACAGTAATTAATGCCAACTCAAGCGTCCTTTCGGGAAGTTACAGTTTTGTATTTACAGAAATTGATTTTCCGGATGGTCAAATTCCACAAGACTTTAGTATTGAAATCTTTTTAAGTGATTCAGTCGATGGAAAACATATTTCACGAAGCGCGGGAAAAGTTGACCTTGGAAAGGTAGCATATGGACACACATATGAATATGCTGTTAAAGGCGACTTTACTGAAGGTTTTGGAATAAAGAATAAGTAATTTCTATTAACCGATAAAACCTGTAAATAGCTATAAACTATTGAGTTTTTAAATAATTGAATTATACGGGAGATATCAATATAGCACCGAAGGAGTGTAAGATTATCTTGCATATCATTCGGTGCTATGTTATTGTTTGAAATGCTTTTTAAGGGGAGCAGGAATTCGCTAATCCTAGGGTAATAACAACTATTTACAATTCACAGTAGTCGGTTTGATACTGTGAGAGGCGAATTTTTATGAGATATATGAGAATTAAAAATGTTCAGGAAGGCTCAATTCTTGGACATGATTTATTTGATACAACCGGAAGAATGGTCATGGCACGTGGCTGTATATTAACAAGACACTACTTAGACCGCTTAGTTGAGTACGGTTATTCACATCTATATATAGAAGACAGCATTTCGGCTGATATCGAGATAGAACCTATGATTTCACCAACTCTTAGAGGAGATGGCATGAAGTGTATAGCTGATCTTGATCTTGATAAGGCTATGTCTATTGCAAGACGTATCGTTGAAGAAATCCTTGAAAAGGGGATTACAACGCTAGATATGTCTGACTTGCGTTCTTTTGACGATTATACATTTGGTCATTCAGTAAATGTCGCAGTGTTATCCTGCATTATCGGAATCAGCATGGATTTAAACGATTATGAACTATCCGATTTGGTACTTGCCGGACTTTTGCATGATATAGGAAAGTTAAAAATCCCTACCGAAATTTTGAATAAGCAAGGACAGCTTACCAAGGAAGAGTATCAGCTTATGAAAACTCATCCTAAGCAGTCTTATGAACTTTTGGTGGATAGAACCGACATTTCATCGAAGGTAAAAAATGCAGTTTTACTTCACCATGAGAATGAAGACGGAAGTGGTTATCCTACAGGAATGACAGGTGAAGAACTTCCTAGAATCACAAAGATTATTCATGTGGCAGATATATATGACGCTTTAGTTACAGACAGAGCATACAAAGAAGGTTATTCTCCATTTGAAGCAATCGAATACCTTATGGGAGCAAGCGGTATTTTAGTAAACCGTGAAATTGTTCAGGCCTTTATCCAGGTAGTGCCCTTACATCCAAAGGGAACAGAGGTTGTTTTATCTAACGGTGAAACGGGTATCATCGTTGAAAACTCAGGAGTACATAACCTTCGCCCTGTAGTAAGACTAGTAAACAGTAATACTGATTTGGATCTATCAGAGCGTGAAAACATGAATATAACAATTCTTGAAGGCGCTGCAAGAAAACCCGAGGTTTTGGAGCGTGAAGAAAAACGAAGTGAGATGTTAAGACCTATTAAGACAGTTCTTGCCGTTGACGATATGGAAACAAACCTTGAGATACTTAAGGATATTTTGAAAGGTGACTATAACGTTAAAACCTTCATTTGCGGTATGGATGTACTTAATTACCTTGAGAATAACGAAGCGCCGGATTTGATTATTATGGATATCGATATGCCTGAATTAAATGGTATCGAAACAACAAGACGAATAAATAACTACTATGCCAAGGATCACATACCGATTCTCTTTTTAACAGCTATATGTAACCGAGAGACAGTGCTTACCTGCCGTAAGCTAAACGCCGCAGGCTACATAGCTAAACCTTTCCAAAACTTCTATGTAAGAAAAGAAGTTGACCGAATAGTAAAGGAATGGAGGATTGACTGCTAATGCTGATACTTATTCTGTTTTGTTTGGGCTTTGCTCTTTTAACAGTTGTAAATTATATATTTGTAGGACTTCACTCTAAAAACCATAGACTTTTGCCTATGGTTTTGGTCGTTATATCGTTATATTACTTTTATCTTTTGACCGAAGAACTTGTTGGGGCTCCGCAGGTATTCAGGTTGCTTAAAGACTTTCTTTTGGTCCAGGTATTCTCAATACTTTTCTATTACATAGTGGAATTAATGGAGATAAAGCAGCATGCCATAATTCATGTTCTGGTATCAGCGCTTGATATTATTATGGTAGTTCTTATATGCCTTCAGGTTGAAGAAGGAACAAGCTATCGTAAATTCGTTCTTTTCTTTCTGATTTTTGTCTCGGCGCATCTGCTTGTGTTTGTGGTTGCGGCCTTAATAAAAAAGTCCTTTACAAGAAAGCAAAGAGCCACAAATGTGGGATTACTTACAGGATTTTTGATTCCACTTATAGGCTTTGTTATTACAATAATATGGAACATTAAAGATAAATATATAATGGCGCCTGCACTTTTTATTACCTGTTTTATAATTAACTACCTTCTTAGAACCTATAAGATGATAGATGCAACAACAGTTATTAAAGATGAACTTTTCTCATCCGTAGGCGCAGCCAGCATTCTCTTTGATGAAGATATGTTTTATCTTGACGCGAGTAAGTCAGCAAGAGAACTGTTCCCGCGTATGATTGAAGGCTTTGAAGCCAACCCGACAAATTATCGTAAAAAGGATGTAATGGTTGAGTGGGCTACTCATTATACAGACCCGACAGAGTTAGAAATTGAAGGAAAGTATTATAACTGTTTACTTCAGAAGGTCTTTTTGAAGGGAAAGCCAGCAGGCTTTATATGGCTTTTAAATGATGTATCAACGCAAAAGAACGAGACCAAAAGAGCCCAAGAGGATGCAAGCAATAAGAGTATGTATCTTGCCAAGATGAGCCACGAGCTTAGAAGCCCTCTTCATGCCATTATCGGGGGAAGCGAGATTATTCTCGGAAGACATCCTATTTCAGAAAAAACATCGATGTTGGTTGATCAGGTACGCCAGGCAGGTGAAAACCTTCTTTCGATAGTAAATTCAATACTTGAATATTCCAAGATGGAAAACGGGGTCTTAAAACTTGAAAATAAACCTTATGAATTTTATGAACTGATTTCAGATCAGGCATTTACAACCCTTGTGAACTTACGAGGAAAGAACGTCGAGTTTACACTAAAATCGCATACGCCGATTGCTAAAAAGCTTTCAGGCGACGAGATGCGTATAAGAGAGATAGTTCAAAACCTTTTATCTAATGCAGTTAAGTTCACTGAATCAGGATTTATTAACTGTGATGTCTCTATGGAGGAAAAAGAAGGCAGAGCCTTTATTACCCTGGTTGTAAGTGATAGTGGCATTGGTATGAGTGAAGAACAGATATCAACCATATTTACAGAGTTTGTAAGTTACGCCAGCGAAAAGGCCATAGAAGGAACCGGGCTTGGTCTTTCAATCATTAAGGAGCTTTGCGTAATGATGGGTGGAGATATAGTGGCAGAAAGTGACGGACAATCCGGAACAACTATGACAGCGACATTCTATCAGGACTTTTGTGACTTGTTACCCGACGGAAGCAGAGACACAAGAAAGGATAAGCCTGAATTTGTTATAGATAAGAATCTGGCACCTATATCAACAATTGAGGATTTCAATAAAGTTGTTCCGGCCTATCGATATCCCAATGCCCGGGTACTTGTGGTAGATGATATGGATGTAAACCAGCAAATTTTCCAGGAAATGACTCGTCCATGGGGCTTTATGATTGAAAAAGCATATAGCGGACGAGAGGCGGTTGCACTTTGCAAAGACAATGAATATGACCTAATCATGCTTGATCAGATGATGCCTATTATGTCCGGAGTTGAGACAATGGATGTCATCAAATCCGGGGACAGCAAGTGTAAGGAAAAGCCTGTCATCATGATTACTGCAGATATCACAGACGAGATGAAGACCATAAGTAAGGCACACGGTTTTACTGACTATCTTGAAAAGCCGATAGTAATGGCCAAACTAAAGGATGTGATTGAAGAGAATCTTCCCAACAAGTATAGAAGGCCATATCTGGTAACGGATATGCTTATGCTCGGTTCGCAGATAGGTGTTACTAATCAGGTAAAGGAAAGCTATATAAAAGAATGTGAAAACATTTTACAGTCACTTCCGGAAATCTTTAGGACAGATATCGATTTATTCAGAACCAAGGTTCACGGGCTTAAAAGTACCAGCAGGCAGCTTGGACAAAACTCTATGGGAGAATTCTCCGAGATTATGGAGATGGCTGCTAAAAGTGGACATACAGACTTTATAAACAGTCACCTTGAAATGTATCTTGACGATATTTCGGTTGTGGTTGAAAAAGTAAAGCAAGAAATGTTATAAATAGTAGTGGATTAAAATAGTGTTATTAAAATGTGAGCTATGTAACTTTTTCTAAGATGAAATAACTTTTAGTGAAAGTCTTTGAGAATGAAGGGAGTAAAATAATGGGATCACAGTATGATCTTTGTCCAAAGTGTGGTGCGGTAACCAAAGATGGTAAGTGCACCAGCTGCGGTCGCCTGTTGATTGGAAAATCTTCCAACTCAACAATGGATAAGTGGAGAAGCGAAAGCAGACAGTGGCAGGACTACAATAGAAATGCGCACCAGGACCATTGCGATGATCATGGTGCAGACGGAAACGTATATTTAAATGGTAAGGTGATTAGAAAGACCTCCAATTACAGGGATTTTTCAAGCAGTAGTTTTGAAAGCCCGGACAGTAGCAGATTCAGCGTAAGAGAAGAAGACTACTCACAGGGCAGCAGCTTTTCTGAAAGTGGAGATGATTATTCGCAGGGAAGCAGTAGTGAAAACTCGCAAAGCAGTACTGTTTATAAGTCTACGCCGGGTACAATTACCAATACTACAGTAACTTCTACATCAGTAAATGGTAAAGCCATCGTTAAAAGAAAACGTAAGAAAGCCGGTCTGATACGGTGGTTATTCTTTGTTGTTATTGTCGTAATCTTTCAGGCAGCAGAAGAAAGCGGCGGTCTTAGCGAAATGATAGATAACGTCTTTGATATGATAGAAGACAAAATCTATGATAGAAATCACGATGATTCTTTTATGGATGAAGTATCGCTTTATGAGGAAACAGAATTAGATTCGGATAACCTTACAATATATCCATATCCCGGAAGTTTTGTTTCTTTTGTCAAGGAAAGACCTGAAATCTTTGACTGGGTAGACAATGAACCGCTTAAACCTGTAGCTTATGAAGCAGATGAGGAGCTTTACCAGTTTTCTGATTATGTAGCAGAAGGTACAAACTATGATGTTTACATGGGTTCTTTTTACTACACTAACAAAGAAAATTTAAATGATGAGTTCAGCTCATGCCCTAAAAATGTAGAAGCTTACATGAGATATCCGATTCTTGCCAATACAGGACTTGAAGAGGAAGACGCTTTAAACGACATTATCTACACAATATCAGCAGAGTGTGCCCAGGCCTATGAATGGTTTAACATGGATGCTGAAGGCGAGAATTTCAGCGTAAATAACTATGCCTATATTTCATACATGGATTCGGACGTTTTGAGTATTCTCTTTATGGATTACTACTTCATTTCACCGGACTTTTCAATGCAGAATCGCGAATACTGGGGAACAAGGGTAAGAGGCATGACAATTGATATGCATACAGGTGCAATCATAAGCCCTCTTGATGACATTGAATTACCCGAAAACTTTGGTGAGATATTTATAAATACATTTAATAGTAAGTCTCCCGAACCTTTAGACTATATGACTGCTGACGAAATCAACCAGGCCATTTCCGATGGCAACTACTTCGCAGTCTACACACCTTTAGGTTACGAAGTCTGCATCTGCGCCAACGACTACGAGTCATGGGCAACATGTACTTTTAAAGATGTAGATGAGATGATGGGAAAGTAAGATTATTTATGGATCCATTCGTGATTTGCCAGAATTTTTGGAGAATTGAAGATGAAGACTAAAAGAATTGATTCACTTGAAGGAATAAGAACTATAGCATTTTTAATGGTGTTTCTTGCTCATAGCAACGTATATAATCCCTTTAAGTATATGTCGTATAGTGGAGTGTCATTGTTTTTTATATTGTCTGGCTTCGGAATGGTTTATTCTTCGCGATTGAACGACAAGGTTCCAGAACCGACTATAAGAAACTGTTTTTTGTTTTCGTGTAAGAAAATGAAGAAAATATATCCATTATATGTGATATATCTGCTGTTTTATTTTGTGGTTGAGTTTAATAATGGACAGGTTCTGTGGGTAAAAATAGTAAATTTAATTGCAAATCTGGGCTTTTTGTCTGCATGGTCAGTGCTTCCGCAAATATACAACATTGGCAGCGTTAACTGGTTCTTATGTGGCATAGTCTTTTCAAATATGCTATTTCCAGTGTTTTGGAAACATATGAAGAAAAAGAATAGAAGTTCTAAGGAAATTTTTGTTTGCATCACCTCTCTTATTGTGGCAGAACTAATATTAGATATTCTTTTGGGAGTGTTTTCAACTATCACAGGAAATAATATATTTGTAAGACTTAGTTATCAATTGCCCGTTTTTAGGCTAATAGATATAGTACTGGGGTACAATATAGCTGATTTGTTCCTAACTGTAGAACATGATAACAAAAATGGAAAGTATACGCTCTACGAAATCGCTTTGTGTGTTATTTATGGTTTATTTTTAATTGTATTATGCTCGCCATGGGCTGGGTTACGTGGTTTCCTCCCAGGACCAATCTTGTTCACATCAGCTTATACAATGGCTAACAGCGCAATTATATATTTATTTGCTGTTAGTAAGGGCCTTGTCAGTGAGAAGATAATATCTTCAAAACCTCTTCTCATGATATCCGGAGTGTCAATGTATGCGTACTTAATACATCCGATTGTTAACAAAGTCATTGGATATGGTAGGTTTAGATATGAAGCATATATAAAACTTACAGTAGGCTTGTGTATCACGTTAACTATATCCATGATATGTAAAATGATTAGTGATAAAATGTACTCAATTAAGAAGTAGTTTTTTTGCGAGATGTGACAATGTCACATCTCGTTTTGTTTTTTGTAAAAACTACGAGATATTGTGGTTTGTTTATTTTTATTGACCTTTATGATGTATTTGTATAAAATATATCTTGTATATTTATGTGGTAAAAAGGGATAAGGATTGTATGGAATACTTACAGGGAATTCTTTTTACATCTAAATACATTTTTGGTCGTGACGGCAATCTGGATATGATGTATCTGTTTGCTGCTTTTGCGATTCTTTTTTATCTTGTAATGCGTAGGGATAAGTTGGAACTTGTATTAAAGTTATCGATTCCCTTCGCCCTAATATGTGCCATTATGTCTTTTCTGTATCCCGGAATCAATGTTATTAGATGCTGGATATTCTTCGCCAAAATGGTTCTAAACATTACCTTCATGTGTTTTGTTGCTTATAACTGTAAGAAGTGGCGTTTTATAAGGTTTGCCGAAACAGTAGCCTGGGTTCATGCAATCGAGACATTCTTTGCTTTGCTTTTACCTAATTCTTCTTTATGGGTAAGTGACAGTCTTCTTAACGGAATGGATGCTGTTAAAAGACTTAGACTTTTCTATATGGACGCAGGTTCTCTTGCCTTCGCCAGTGGACTTGTACTTGTTATTATCGTTTACTACCTCCTGACCGAGGATGTTATCTGGAGACTCGTTATTGCAGGTCTTGTTATGGTTGCTAATCTATATATGTCATACGGTTTTGGAGGCATTGTCTGTGCTTTTATTGCAGTAGACGCAACACTAATATTGACATGCATACATAAGATTAGAATTAGTGGAAATAAGAAGAAAAAAATCAAGAAATATTCCATTGCTGTGTCTGTTGTAACAGTGGCAACAATAGTCTCGATTGCTGCAAACAGCATATATTCTGAAAGAGTAAAAGCAATAGCCGGGGGCCTGGATTACAGTACAAATATTAAAGTAATCATGCCTTTAAAGAATATTTCATCTGTTTTATTTAAGACTAAGTTTCTTGGCGTAGGTTTTGGCAATGCGAATACTGTTCACGCACTAAGTATTTTGGGCGCTGATAAGGCTTATCCTAATTCTTTTATTAGAATTATTGCTGAAGGCGGTATATTCGGTATAATTCTCGTTTTAATCTGCATTGGATTAATCGGTTACTATTGTGTGAGATACGGCGGTCTATTGGATAAAGCCTTATTTATTTACATTACCATTTTCCAGATGACCGGTGGATATTTTACTGATCCTACTAACTTTTTTGTATACGGCTGGATTATAGGAGATTGCTTATACAATAAAGTTTCCATAACCGGTGGAAGTTTTGTTAAGATTTTCAGACCTGAGCGTAAGGAAGTACTGCATCAGGCGTCTATTGGACAGAAACGAATTCCTTCCTTTGAAGGCGGAGTTGAAGTTGTAGTTGAAGAAATCGGGAAGAGACTTGTAAAACTTGGTCATCAGGTAGACATCTACAACAGAAGTGGCGATAACGTAGCCGGTTCAGAATACAACCTTGTCGATTATGCTAACCTTAAAGAATATGAAGGAATGAAGATTATTACAATTCCGACTATCCAAAGAAAAGGTTTTGCAGCTTTTGTATACTCATTCTTTGCAAGTATTAAAGTAGTGTTCAGCAACTGTGATGTTGTTCATTATCATGCTGAAGGTCCCTGTGCATTTATCTGGATTCCTTCACTTTTTGGTATAAGAACAGTTGCGACAATACATGGTCTTGACTGGCAGAGGAGTGGCAAGTGGGGATCTGTTGCGTCGAACGTCATAAAGTTTGGCGAGAAGATGGCTGTCGAATTTGCTGACGAGATTATTGTTCTAAGTAAGCACGTAAGACAGTATTTCCTTGAAAGTTATAATAGAGAAACTGTATATATTCCTAATGGTGTAAACAGACCGGTAGTTAGAGAAGCGGATGAAATTAAGGACCGCTGGAATCTTGAAAAAGATGGATATTTCTTATCTTTATCACGACTTACAAAAGAGAAGAAGGTAGAGGTATTAATTGAAGCATATAAGAAGATTAATACTGATAAAAAGCTTGTTATTGCCGGTGGAAGTAGCGATACCGAAGATTATGTTAAAGAACTAAGGGACATTGCCGGAGATGATGAAAGAATCATCTTTACCGGATTTGTCCAGGGAACATTAAAAGATGAACTGTATAGTAATGCTTATGTGTATGTGATTCCAAGTGAATTGGAAGGTATGCCTATAAGTCTTCTTGAAGCAATGAGTTTCGGAAATTGCTGTTTAACTTCTGATATACCTGAAAATATATCAGTAACAAGAAGCAAGGGTCTTTCTTTTGAAACAAATAATGTTGAAGAACTTTCAACAGTTATGCAGGAATTATCGGATAAGCCCGAAGTGGTAGCTAAATACAAGTCTGAAGCTGCAGATTACATCTGTGGAAAGTATAACTGGGACGAAGTCGTTGAAAAAACGATAGAACTTTACAGAAGAAAATAAGATATTTTACGGAGATTAAGATGGGCGAAAAGCTGGATAAGAAACTTAACGGAACGGTTATTGTTACATACAGATGTAATGCTAGATGTTCTATGTGTAACAGATATAAAGCACCTTCCAAGCCTGAAGAAGAAATAAGTATTGAAACTATTAAGAAGCTTCCTAAGATGTACTTTACAAACATCACAGGTGGAGAGCCTTTTATCAGAACGGATTTAAAGGACATAGTAAGAGAGTTATATAAAAAATCCGATAGAATTGTCATTTCAACTAATGGATTTTTTACAGATAGAATCATCGATTTGGCCAAAGAGTTTCCGCAGGTTGGAATTCGTATTTCTATCGAAGGTCTTGAAGATACTAATAATTCTATAAGAGGCCTTGAAGACGGTTATCAGAGAGGATATCAGACTCTTAAAAAACTTAGAGAGATGGGAATGAAGGACGTTGGTTTTGGTATGACCGTTCAGGATAAGAATGCTCCTGATCTGGTTCCTTTATATCAAATCTCTAATGAAATGGGTATGGAATTTGCAACAGCTTCGCTTCATAATAGTTTCTATTTCGTGGAAGCTAAAAACATTATTAATGACAGACCGATGGTTGCTAAAAACTTTGAAGATTTAATCAATGAACTTTTAAGGAGCAATAGTCCTAAAAAGTGGTTTAGAGCTTATTTCAATCATGGCCTTATAAACTATATCTATGGACAGAAGAGACTTCTTCCCTGTGATATGAGTTTTGATACTTTCTTTATTGATCCATACGGAGATGTAATGCCTTGTAATGGAACTAAGGATAAAGAAGTAATGGGGAATCTCAACAGCCAGTCTTGGGATGAACTTTGGAACAGTCCCGAGGCTGATGCTGTCAGAAGCAAGGTAAGATGTTGCGACCGTGACTGCTGGATGATTGGTTCGGTTTCTCCTGCAATGCATAAGTATATTTTAAAGCCTGCTACATGGGTAGTGCTTCATAAGATAAAAGCATTGTTTAGTAAGCATCCATACAGTATGTATGAAAATAAAATTGTCCGTGATTACAGGGATGGCAAGGTTTCCAAAGAGGAACTTGATAAATGCAGCACCTGCGACATGTGCGCAGTGGTCAACAATGGCCTTTCACAAGAGAGTATGGAACAGTTAAAGACCAGAAGCGGTGAAGAGATTGTTGATGCGGATATAAAGAGTCAAATGGGCGAATAAGGACACGAAAGCAAGTTATGAAATTAGCGATTGAATTTAAAGATCAACAGTATTCTGAAAAACATATAGACTTAAGATATGGAAACGATGGAATTGGTGGAACTGAATACAGCATTTTAAAGATTGCTTTTATGTATGCTTGTAATCACCCGGAAGATGAAGTGATTGCATTCCATTACAACAGTAATTTCCATATAAACGCTGAGATTCGTTCCGTTGTATTATCTGAAGATTACAAGGAACTTGAAGAAGAAAAACCTGATATATTGCTCACAAATGCATATTTAAGAGATGATATCTGGTATTCAAGAGTTTCAGATAACGGTATCAGACTTATTCTGCTTGCCAATAATTTCCCGAGTGCCGAAAAACTTATTCAGTTTAATAAGCATGACTGTGTTAAAAGAATTGTTTTTAAAAGTGGACAGGAAGCTGATGATTATTATGATGATGACATCAGTTATAAAGAGGCAATTATAGGTAACATGTTATATCCATGTTCTAAAGAACAAAGGCGTGTGGCAGACTATAAGCCATTTGTTACTTATATGGGAGCACTTATTCCTGCTAAAGGTTTTCACCTTTTAGCCGAACAGTGGAAAAACATTGTTAAAGAAGTTCCCAATGCACAACTTCATGTTATCGGTTCGGGACAGTTATACAATAAAGATGAAAAATTAGGGAAGTATGGTGTTGCATCTGAAAGTTATGAAGCACAGTTTATTCCGTACTTACTTAACTCTGATGGAAGTTTAATGGATTCGGTTATTTTTCATGGCACTATGGGAAATGAAAAGTATGACATTCTCAGACAGTCTGCTGTAGGAGTGCCTAATCCCAGTGGTGAAACTGAAACTTTTTGTAATGTCGCTGTTGAGATGCAAAATGTCGGAATGCCTGTTGTTACAATAGCTGGTTTCAGCTTCTTTGATGTAATTGATGATGGAAACAGTGGATTTCTTTATCATAGCAAGAAACAGTTTAGAGACTACATCATTCAGTTATTAAAGAATCGGGAACTGAATCAGAAAATGGGCGATGCAGCACACAATTTTGTGAAAAAGTTTTATCCCGAAGAAATCATTGTTTTGTGGGAAAAACTGTTTAGTGAAGTAATGAGCGACAAGCCCGCTAAAACAGCGGTGATACATGGTCACCTGATAGATAACCACAAAATCAGAGTGATTATAAACGCTTTCTTCAGAAAGAAATTGGGCATAAAGTCAATCAGACCATGTAATCAGAAGAAGCGTTTGAAAAAAAGAATCAAAGAGTTTATCAGAAAAATAGTAAGAGCGGTAAAAAAACTCACTGGCAAGAAGTAAAAACTCAATCTTAAGAGGATATCATGGCAAAAGTATTTAGGCACCTTGAGATGCGCGTAAGAAGAAAATTGCGCGGACTAATAAATGCAAAATATAAGCTTGGTGAAAATGATGATGAAGTAGATCGTGCAGTTTTTAAATGGTTATATAAAGGTAAGCAACTGCTCGAGAATGATGAGTTGAATGCTCAGATGCTTCATAAACTATGTAATAATGAACCGTTTATGTTTGCACGTCTTGGAATGACAGAAGCAAATATTGTTGGCGAATATATTGAAAAAGAACTAGGTGGAAGAACTGAATACAGCGAAAATTGGATAAGCTGGTTATACAGAACCTCGGGATTCTTTGGAGATAAGAACAATGTTGACGCCGATGTAGATAAGTATGCAAAACTTACACTTGAAGCAGTAAAGGATACTGATTACTTTGCTTGCTGGCAACCTTTATATGTTGATTATATAGCTAATCATTATGTAAAAAACGGAAAACTGTTTAAATATAATAAAGTAACCGGTCACTCGGTAAACTCTATAGAAGATAATCACTGGTCAAAAGGGCTGGCTGGTAAGAAGGTTTTAGTAGTATCATCATTTCCTGAAAGTATTACGAAGCAGTACGCTATAAAAGAAAAACTTTGTAATGTTAAAGAAAGATGTCTTCCGGACTTTGAACTTATTACATACAAGTCTCCTGAAACTCAGATGGGTGAGAATACTGAAGATTATAAAGACTGGTTTGATGCGTTTGAAAAACTGGAAAGAGAAGTCCTTGCAATAGATTTTGATGTTGCACTTATTGGCTGCGGTGCGTATGGCTATCCTTTAGCTGCAAGCGTACGAAGAAGCGGTAAAACAGCAATAGAACTATGCGGTAGTTTGGTTAAACTCTTCGGCATATATGGAAAAGGCTTAGAAGGACGTTGGGGAAAAGAGTTAGAAAGTTGGAAGACTGAATATTGGATTAGACCAATTGACACTCCACCGGCTTGCTACAAGCAGATTGAAAGAGGTTCCTACTGGTAGGGTTAAGTAGTTTTGGTATTCTTTAGTCTTACGTATTGTGAGGAAGATTAGAAAGATGAGTAGAATTTCAGTCATTGTACCTGTGTACAATACAGAATTGTATTTAAAGAACTGTGTTGACAGTATATTAAGACAAACATTCAAGGACTTTGAACTAATTTTGATAGATGATGGGGCTTCTGATAATAGTGCTTCTTTGTGCAAAGAGTATGCAGATGCTGACACGAGGGTGAAGTATTTTTATCAGGAAAACTCAGGTGCATCAGTGGCTAGGAATCATGGAATAGATGTTGCTACGGGTGACTTCATTACTTTTATTGATAGTGATGACTGGATAGATGAAGACTATCTTGAATTGCTTTTAGCTGAATCTGAAAGATATGATATCGTTCAGATCGGAAATCATGTTTTTACCGCTGACGGACAGACAAATCGTGGTGATCAGGTCAACAGTGATTTGGAAGAAAAAATAAATGGCAAAGATTTGTGTATAAGGCTTCTCGAAGGAAAATACCAGTCGGGTGGAGTTCCGTGGGGAAAACTATACAGAAAAGAATTGTGGGAAGATATAAGATTTCCTGCGATTCAGAGATTTGAGGATGTTGCAGTATTATACAAAATTTACTGGAAAGCCAGTGAAATCCATAATGTAAAAACTGCAAAATACTGCTATAGATCTCAAAGACCAGGAAGTATTATGCATTCGAAGTTTACACTTAGCTGGTTGGAAATAGTTGACGTTGAAAATGACAGAGTATCATTCTTCAAAATGCAGAATGAAAAACAACTATATACTCTTGCAAGATATAATCTTGTGAATCAGATTATAAACATGATTATAACAATTAAGAGAAACATGCCACAAGAGAAAAAAGAGATACGTGATTTAAAGCGAAGATTAATCAGAGAATCTACCAGCTTGCTCTTTTGTAGAGGATACATGAAGAAAAAAGTTAAGATGCTTCTTAAGGTGGTTTCTGTAATGATAAAAGGATGATTTCAGATTTAGATCACAAAAAAGTTTACAACTTTGTTTATAACTGACAATGTGGAGGATTTGATATGAGTATGATGAGTAAATCTAAAGCGGTACTTAGCGAAAAATTCTTATTCAGAAGAATTACAGAAGATGAAAATATTTTGTCGCGTCTAAAAATTATTTCATATATTAGAGGTTGGCTTCTTTTTCGCAAATATAAAAAGCTTTACAAGAACGCTTTTGTACTTTCTTCTCATATAGGAGAAGTTGTTTTCACATGCTCATATGTGGAAGCTTATAAAAAACAATGGGGCATTGATAAATGTTGTGTTATTACTTTCGATAGATTCATACCGATCGTAGGGTTGTATGAGACATTTGATGATGTTTTCGCATTGGATCCCAAACCACTAAGGGCTTTATCTTATTATTTGAGCGACAAGAATCATTTAAAAACGGGTTTTGTTAATGATATTTGGAAAAATAAGCATTCACAAGATCTGTTTAACAAATGTAAACATAGTAAGATAGGATACCATGCAGAATTCTATTCTACATATTTAAAGATTGATATTAGGAGTCAAATTAAAAAGCCCGATATTAGTTTGATAGGAAATTATCTGAGTAATCGAAATAGTAATTTGGATTTTACGGGAAAGACTATTTTGATTTGCCCTTTGGCGCAAACCGTTAAGATGATTCCTAATACGTTTTGGGAGAAACTTGTTTCAAGAATTATATCTAAAGGATATAAAGTATATATAAATGGAAACATGGACATAGAGAATGCAATCACGATAAAACCTGATTTGATTGAATTGGTTGATCTTGCTAGCAAAGTCAATCGTGTAATAAGTTTGCAAAGCGGACTTAGTGATCTATTGGTTGAATTGGGGATAGAATGTGATGTAATAATGTATGAAGAGCAAGCTTTTTATAGGAGAAAGGACGACTATCCGTTTGTAGTGCCTTCGTTGACAGGAATAAATGATAGTACTGATTTTGATTATTTGGTAGAAAGATTAATAGAAAGACTGTAATGGCCAGTTTGTAATGAATGATTGACGAAAATATATTTTTGTTGGGATGATTGTAAATGATAAGTAAGTTAAATTATATTTTTAATAAAAAACAGAAAATTAAATTTTTGATTGTTTTAATATGTACACTGATTTCAGGTGTGCTAGAAGCGTTAAGTATTTCGCTTCTTCTACCAGTGGTTCAGATCGTGTTGTACCCGGAAGACATGTTTAATAGTAAAGTATGTATCATAATTCAAAAGATTACGGGTGTTTCTTCTGCTGGTAAAATGGCACTGATATTAATGGTTGCTACAGTAACTATTTTTGCACTTAAGAATTTGTTCGCTATGTGCCAATACAAATATCAACTTAAAGTAATCTATAACTGTAATAGAGATATTAATTTTCAACTGATGAAATACTATATAAGTCAGGACTATTTATATCATACAGAACATAATGTTGCTGAAATACAGAGAAACGTTTTCACCGATGTTAATACTTTTTTCGATATGGTTCAGGCTATTTCAAATATAGTGGTTGAAGGGGTTATTTGTGTAGCACTTGTTTCTTATTTGCTGATTATTGACACTAGTCATATGACTGTTGTAATAGGCTTTGTGTTATTAGTTGTTTTAGCAATCACCTATAAAATTTTAAAAGTATACCAGGTAAGAGCAGGTAAGGTTATAAGAGAAAACAAAGGAAGAGCTTCACAGTGGTTTTTGCAAATCTTTGGTGGAATAAAAGAGATTAAAACTACGAATCGTGATTCGTTTTTCTATAAGAAATATTGTGATGTGTATGATATCGGAATTCCTATTGGAATATCTAAGCAGATGAGAACACGTGCTCCTAAATACATACTAGAGGTAGTTTGTGTTATGGGAATAATGTTGTCTGTAGCAATTGCATTTGTATTTGACTTGAATATGAAGGAATTTGCAAATACTATTATTTCTATTGTTATGGTTACGATTCGTTTGCTTCCTTCTTTTAATCGTATTTCTGAGTCGATGAGTAATATTCTCTTCGCAAAAGCAGCGACAAATAACATATATGACGATTTAAAAGAATATCGTTCGATGCGTCAGAATGAATTAAGCAAATATGATAAGGATAGTAGATTAGCTATTAATAAATCGATTGAGGTGCGTGATGTTTCCTTTAAATACCCTGAAGCATCAGACTATGTTTTTGAAAATGTTAATTTCGATATTAAGCAGAATGAAATGGTAGGATTCATTGGGCCTTCTGGTGCAGGAAAAACTACAATCATCGACTTGATTTTAGGTGTTCTTGCACCAAATAAAGGTATTATTGCAGTTGATGGGAAAGATATAAATAATCATTTGGTCGAGTGGCACAATTCTATTGGATATATACCGCAAACTATATACTTAATGGATGATACAATTTTGGAGAACGTTGTTTTTGGCGCTGGAGAAAGCAATGTTGAAAGCGCTTGGAAAGCGCTGGAAAAGGCCCAACTGGCAGATTTTGTAAGAGGATTACCTGATGGCTTGCTCACAAAAGTTGGGGACAGAGGCGTTAGATTATCCGGTGGACAGAGGCAAAGAATTGGAATTGCAAGGGCACTGTATACTAATCCGGATTTGTTGGTTCTTGATGAGGCGACTTCAGCATTGGACAATGACACCGAATCTGCAGTTATGGAAGCTATAGAAAATTTGAATGGAACTATTACAATCATTGTTATAGCGCACAGACTAACAACAGTGCGTAAGTGTAGCAAAGTGTATTCTGTAAGTGGCGGGACAATAGTGGAAACAGAAACAATAGAGTAGCGGTGATGGATAGTGTGGTAGTGATATGCGTGTGGTGAAAATTGCAAAAGACTGTATTAAGAATAATTCATTCCTTCATGGGGCTATATATTGGAGCCTTGGAACTAAGTCATACAATCGAATAGTTAAACAGATGAAAGATATGACTTACGTGATTATTGTCGACGCTCATGTTGGTCACTATATGATGGCTTTAGCTGCTGTCAGATCATATAAAAAGTTTCATAATCTCAATCAAATAGGCATAGTTATACCAAAGAAGTATAGTGATATGGCAATGATGTGGAAAGATGATATTGATGAGATTATTACTGTAGATGATGCCAAGGATTTGTTCCGTTTAAGCCACTATTTATATATACGTAAGGAAATGAGTATTGAGTCAGACAAAAGGCTGATTCCTTACTATTTTGGAAATGGCGAATATGGAATAATAAAATGGTACGTGCATAAGCACTATGAATTCCTTAATGACAACCGTAATATTGATATTAAAAAGTTTTCGGACTATGATTTATCTTTTTCGGATGTCAATGTAAATTCTATTTTAAGACTTAACATGGGAGAACCACTGTCGGTTCCTAATATTGAACCAAGCGAGAACGATATAAAGTTGTTTGAAGAATTAGGATTACCAAAAGGAAAAGGTATTTTACTTGTTCCATCCGCACAGTGTGCAAGATCACTAGATGTTAGCCTAATGAAAAAAATATCAGAGAAAGCTGGAAAAATGGGATATTCGGTGTATTTGAATGCCGGACCTAATGAGAAAGCATACGACGATTCGGTAAAAACGCTTAGTTTGAGTGTTACGCAGACTCTGAAAGCAGCTAAGTATATGGGACATGTCATTGCGTCGCAAAGTGGAATGATAGACGTATTAGTGCTGGCAAGATTTGAAAATATCAGAGTTATTACGTATCAAGGTACGGAATTTGATAAAAGACCAGGGTATTTTTATGAGCATCAGAACATGATGCTAAAGGAGACCGGTTTGCCCTCAGAAATATATGTAAATGTTGATGTTAATGCCGATATTTCACAGGATGATATCGTTAATAAAGTATTTGAAGGTTGGGAGTAAGTAGCAATGAATACAAGAAGTGGCTTTGAACCAAATTATATAATTGTACAAGCAGGTGGAAAAGGAACAAGAATGGAAAGTTTAACGGCCAATAAGCCCAAAGCATTGGTTCCGATTGAAAACCTTCCTATGATTTTTCATCTGTTTAGAAAGTTTCCTGATAAAAAATACATTATTATTGGTGACTACAAATACGATGTTTTAGAGCGCTACCTTAAGGAGTTTGCAGAAGTAGACTATTCACTTGTATGCGGAAGTGGACATAGTGGTACATGTGCAGGAATGTCTGAGGCACTTGGACTAGTGCCGGAAGGTGAACGTTTCTTACTTATATGGTGTGATTTGGTTCTTCCTACTGATTATGCTTTTCCTGAGTATGATGGCAATGTTATTGGTATCTCAAAAGATTTCTCTTGTCGTTGGAAATATGAAAACGGGAAGTTTGAAGAAGAGCGTAGTGAAGAATTTGGTGTAGCAGGATTCTTTATATTTAACGATAAAAAAGATATTTGCGATGTCCCGTGCGAAGGTGAGTTTGTCAGATGGCTTCAATCCAAGAATATGACGTTCGAAGAGCAGGGATTATATCATACACATGAATATGGCCTTTATGATGCCTGGAGTAAACTTTCAAAAGCAAAGTGTCGTCCATTTAATAAGGTGTATGTGAAGGACGGTAAATTCTATAAAGAAGCAATAGACAGTCAGGGTGAAAAACTTGCTGTAAGAGAAATTGCTTGGTATAAAGCTTTAAAGGATTGTTCATTTAAGAACTTACCGAACATCCACAGTTTTGAACCGTTGTGTATGGATTACATAGATGGAAAAAACATCTATGAATGTGACAACATTTCTTTGAGTGAAAAGAAGAATATTTTAAATCAGTTAGTAGACTGTTTAAACAATGTTCATTCTCTTGGCTCAGTCGCTTCAGATGCTGATAGTTTTAAGAATGCCTATATAGATAAAACATTTGAAAGACTTGAAAAAACCAGATATCTGGTTCCTTTTGCAAACGAAGAATATGTTACCGTGAACGGCCGTGTTTGCCGAAATATCTTCTACCACAAGGAAGAAGTAACAAAACTTGTGATGAAGTATCTACCCAAAGAATTTGTACTTATTCATGGAGACTGCACCTTTAGCAATATCATGTTGTCCAAAGATGGAACACCGGTTTTGATTGATCCGAGAGGATATTTTGGAACAACTGAATTGTATGGTGACGAAGCCTATGACTGGGTAAAACTATATTATTCTTTGTTTAGTAACTATGATCAATTTAACTTAAAGAGATTTAGATTGCATATAGGTGATGAAGCAGTTGATCTTGATATTGAGTCTAACCATTGGGAGGAATTAGAAGATGAGTTCTTTGCATTATTGGATGGCCGTGTATCAAGACAGCAGATGAAATTATTCCTTGCCATTGTATGGCTGAGCTTAACGACGTATGCCTGGGAAGACTATGATTCAATTTGCGGAGCTTTTTATAATGGTTTGTACTATCTTGAAGAAGCTTTATCAATGAGTAGTGCCTATGAATATTATTTCTTAGATGACTGGAATACAATTGGTTCAGCGTTGAAGTCTATTGATGTTGAACAGATGAACAGACTGATAGATGACTGTGAAAGAACAATTAGAAGCGGTCATAAAATCATAGCTTCAGGACTTGGCAAGAACGTGCCAATTTGTGATAAGTTTGTAGGTACTATGCTGTCTCTTGGCCTGGACGCAAACTTTCTTCATACCAATACTGCTGTACATGGCGACTTAGGTATGGTCAAGCCTGGTGATACAGTGATCATTCTTACTAAGAGTGGTGCAACTGTAGAATCAATTTACTTGGAGGAATTGCTCGAAAAACGCGAAGGTGTTGGTTTATGGTTACTAAGTTTTGAAGAAGAAAGTCCATTAGCCAATAAAATGGATAACAAACTGATTGTGCATCTGTTGCATGAAGGTGACGCGTGGGATGTTGTTCCAAATCACTCGACAACAATCAATCTTATTGTTCTGCAGAAGATTGCTATGGAACTTGCTAAAAGATTCCATTTGTCATTGGAAGACGACTTCAAACCGAATCATCCGGGTGGTGCTATAGGAGATATGCTTAAAAATGGAAAATGATTCAATAATATTATCAACCCTAGGGCATACTTGGATACTTGACCTTGATGGAACGATAGTAAAACATAATGGGTACAAAATAGACGGCGAAGATACATTACTTCCCGGTGCTATGGATTTTTTTGCTAAGATACCAGATAAAGATATGATTATCTTTATTACAGCTCGAAAGAGCGAATATAGGGACGAGACTGAGAAGTTTTTGCTTAGAAATGGAATAAGGTACAATCATATTATTTTTGACGCGCCATATGGTGAAAGGATTCTTGTCAATGATGATAAACCTTCAGGTTTAAAGATGGGCTTAGCAATTAACACTAAAAGAGATTCTTTTGGTATTGCAAATGTGATAGAGGACGAGAATATCTGATAATATTTCTAAGAACATGAAGGATAACTTAACAAATGGAGAGAGAGACTAAGATAATACCCATAGCGATGATTTGTGATGACGCATTTGTTATGCCTACATGTGTCGCTATTACATCAATGTTAGAAAATAAAAATGAAGATACATTCTATGATATTTTCATCATAATGGCAGAGTGCTCCGAAGAATCTGAAAGATACATTAATGCCTTTGAAAATGAAGGCTGTAAGCTAAACATTATCAGAGTCGATTTATCCAAGTATGCGGATATTAAACAGTTAGCACATGTATCTAAAGCATGCCTTCTAAAGTTTGATATCAGTGAATTGATTCCTAAGTACGATAAGATTCTTTATCTTGATGGAGATATTATTGTTCGTGGTGATTTATACGATTTTTATTCAACCGAACTTGGTGATTCGTATGCAGCGGGTGTCCTTGATATGGAGAATATTGAATCATATTCAGGAAATATTAACGCTGGAATTCTTGTCTATAATGCCAAGAAGATAAGAGACGAAAAACTTAGAGACATCATGGTTGAAACGAGAAAAAGTCTTGGTGACCGTGGCTCTATGGATCAGCAGACTTTCAACATAGTAACAAATAAAAACTATGTTTATGTTCCGATTAAATATAACTGCATTCCCGGGAAAATTTTAAGGGATGATACATATCCAATTAATAAACTTAATGAATTGTATAAGACTGAATATGCTAACGCACATGAACTTGTTGATGATGCTTGTATTATTCATTATGCAACAAGTAATAAGCCATGGAAATATACCTTCAATGAAGAGGCCAAAGAATGGTACGCATATTACCTGAAATCACCTTATAAAGATGTTCCTTTCAAATTACGTGGAAGATGGGAATATAGAAAAGATGAACTACTTAAGGTTATTAAAGAAAAGGGAATACGAGGAATCTTTGATAAACTTAAGGAACGCAAGGAACGAAAGCAGAAAACTAATGTTAAATGGGAATAATAAATTATCAGTGATAATTCCATTTTGCAATTCCGAAAAATATATTGGTAAATGTATTGAATCGGTTTTGAATCAAACATACAAGGATATTGAGGTCTTGCTTGTAGGAAACTGTTCAACTGATAGTTCGATAAGTATATGTGAGTCATTTGCATCAAAAGATTCACGTTTAAGAGTAATAATTGAAGAAAAATCAGGAGCAGCAGCTGCGCGAAATCGTGGAATAAAAGAGTCGCAAGGTGCCTACATTACGTTTGTAGATAGTGATGACTACATTGAAGCGTCTATGTATGAGAAACTTGTTGATAATCTGGAAAATACACAATCAGATATGGCTTGCTGCTCATTTTATTATGTGTATGAAGATGGTTCTTTTACCGACTGGTACGAACCGACTTTAGGAAAGTATATCGGGAAAAGTCCGGTGGTGACAGGAAGAGAGTGTGCTAACCTTTTTCTTACCTCACGTGATATTGAAGGTTTTTGCTGGAATAAACTGTTTCGTAAATCTATCATTTGTGACCACGGGCTTTCTTTTGATGAATCAAAGATTGCATTTGAAGATATGCTTTTTATCTTTAACTACTTAAATCAGTGTAAAAATATCGTTCTTGTTGACGAAAAACTTTATTACTATCGACAGAATTCTGGGTCGCTTACCAAGGACACTCGAAAAGAGCGAAGAGTGGAGTTTACAGATACTGTTAATAAGATTGTTGATAAAGCCAATGAAGTAGGACTTACAGGTGAAGCAAAGTGCTATAAGGCTGTAAGAATTATGTATGACAGTTTCGACAAGCTTCGCGCTGGAAATAAAATAAAAGAGTATTTGCCTGAAGAAATCAATATTTTCAGTGCAGCATATCTGATAATTCGATATCAGAAAACCGAAAAGATTAAGACACTTTGTAAATTGGCATATTGTCTTGTTAGGAGCTAAAAATGAAAAAACTTTTGTTTGACTTAAGATGTGCACAACCGTCAATTGATTCTAAGTTTCACGGTGGTGGAGAATATACCAAGACACTTTTCGATAAGATGGTTTGTGACCACCATAAGAAGGATGTAGAAGTATATGCCATCATTGACAGTAAAAGATTTTTGGATGAATGGCTTAAAGAACTAATTAAGGAGCACGATGTTGCTTCTTTTGACGTACCAAACGGTAGCGACATAAAGAGTGTGATTAATGTTGATGAATACGATATTTATTACCTTGGAATCGCAGCACCTCATGGCCTTGAAAACTCTAAGATAACCAAGGTATGTACTGCGCATGATTTGAGAGATTACGAAGAACCGGTAGATAAGTTTTCATACAAGTACTATGACCGTTTTTCGGAAGTTCTTAAGCAGGTCGTGAAATATAAGGCAATTAAGAAGATTAGAAGTCGAAATCTTAACAGATATAAAGCAGATATTTTATCGTACGATAAGTTTATTACGGTTTCATATCACACTGAGTATATGGTTAAATCTTCAATGCCGGAAGTTGCTAATATACAAAATGGAACATTCTATACACCTTCTAAGCACTTAGAAGAGCCCAAGCCTATCGAAGGTTTTAATGAAGAAAATTTCATTTTACTCGTTAGTGCTAATAGATGGATAAAAAACGCCTACCGCGCAATACTTGCTATTGATAATCTTTATAGCAAGGGCATTATTACTGAAAAGACTGTTCTTGTTGGAAAGATATCTAATAGAATGAGTAAGCAGATCGTGAACAAGGATAAGTTCATCAATCTCGACTATTTAGATACTCCGCAACTTGAGTACTTATATAGCAAGTGTAAGCTTTTTGCATATCCAACTCTGAATGAAGGCTTTGGTATGCCTCCGCTTGAAGTTATGAGATATGGTAAGACCTGCCTTATATCAGGATTATGTTCCTTGCCGGAACTTTATGCTGACACTGCATACTACATTAATCCTTATAAGATTGAAGAGATTGAAGGCCGAATTACAATGGCTCTTAGAAATCCGATAAGCCAGGAAAAGATTAAAGAAAGATATAACTATATCACTTCAAAACAGGAAGCTGATTTGGCTAAGGCATGTGATTTTATCGTTGGTAAGTAGGGTATCGTTTCTATGAAGTTTTTGATAATCAATAAGTTTTTATATCCTAATGGTGGATCTGAAACATATATTTTTAAACTTGGCGAATGTTTAAAAAGCCAGGGCCATGAAGTTGAATACTTTGGGATGGAACACGTCGGAAGATGTGTTGGTAATAGTGTTAATGCATATACTTCGGATATGGATTTTCATGGCGGAAGTAAGCTTTCCAAACTAACATATCCTATTAAGACTATTTATTCCAAAGAGGCGAGAATACAGATTCGAAAAGTCCTTGATGATTTTAAGCCTGATGTCTGTCACCTTAATAATTTCAACTATCAGCTTACTCCATCCATAATCCTCGAGATCGTTAAGTGGAGAAAAGAGAACAATCGTGAGTGTAAGATTCTCTTTACAGCACACGATTATCAGCTTGTATGTCCAAATCATATGATGAACATTCCTGCTACGCATGAAAACTGTGAAAAGTGTCTGGGAGGACATTTTGGTAACTGCTTGAAGAATAAGTGTATTCATAACAGCACAGCCAAATCTGCAGTTGGAACGATGGAAGCTGTGTACTGGAATTTTAGAGGTACATATAAATATATCGATAAGATTATATGCTGTTCTGAATTTTTGAAATCAAAGATGGATACCAATCCGATTTTTAAAGATAAGACTGTTGCTATGCACAACTTTATTGACACCGCTCCATCAATGGATGTCGTGAAGAAAGATTACATTCTTTATTTTGGAAGGTACTCACAGGAAAAGGGTGTTAAAACTTTAATTGAAGCTGCTAAGAGACTTCCTGATATTATGTTTATATTTGCCGGAAATGGTGATTTAAAGGATGAGATTGAAGCCGTTGAAAATATAACAAATGTAGGTTTCAAATCTGGCGATGAACTTGATAGACTTATTAGGGAAGCTAAGTTTTCAGTTTGTCCATCAGAGTGGTATGAAAACTGTCCTTTCTCAGTCATGGAAAGTCAGGAACGAGGAACTGTAGTTTTAGGCGCTGCGATTGGAGGCATTCCGGAACTTGTGATAGACGGAGAAAATGGTCTTTTATTTAAAAGCGGCGATGTTGATGATTTGGTTGAGAAGATTGGAAAACTTTGGAATTACCTGGCGCTGTTAAATGAGTATTCCGAAAAATGTGCGTCTCTTGAAAGAGATTCTGTCGATAGTTATGTGATGAAATATTTAAAACTCATTTACTAGAAATATGATGCAGAGGTGTTAATATGCTATTTAATTCTTTAGCATACGCTATATTTTTACCTATAGTCTTTTTTGTTTATTGGTTGATACCAAATAGATTCAGATGGTGTCTGCTATTGGTGGCCAGCTATTATTTTTATATGAGCTGGAATCCTAAATATATTCTTCTAATAATGGCAACAACAGTGGTTTCTTATCTGTGCGCTCTGGCAATTGAAAGAACAGATAGTGTAAAGATTAAGAAAATGTGTATTGCGGCTGCTGTGGTATTGTCGGGAGGAATTCTATTTACGTTTAAATACTTAGGGTTTGTAATTGAGAATTTGGCTATTCTATTTTCAAATGTTGCGATTCCGCTAGGGGACTTCACTAAAAAACTTGTTCTGCCGGTTGGAATATCTTTTTATACATTTCAAACTATGAGCTATGTCATTGATGTGTATAGAGGTAAAGTAAAGGCGGAGAAAAATTTAGGTATATATGCAACTTTCGTTTCTTTTTTTCCTCAACTTGTGGCAGGACCTATAGAAAGAACCGGTAATTTATTACCGCAGATAAAAGCCGAACATAAATTTGATGAAGATAAAGCATCATATGGAATGATACTTATTGTTGTAGGGCTTTTTAAGAAACTTGTTATTGCAGATATGCTATCTGTTTATGTTGATACGGTGTTTAATTCGGTAGATTTGTATAAGGGGGGGACTTTGCTTTTAGCGGCATTCTTTTTCACTATACAGATTTATTGTGATTTTTCGGGATATTCAGATATAGCAATCGGCTCGGCAAAATTACTTGATATTGACTTGATGACTAATTTTTCTAATCCGTATTTTTCATCGTCTATTAGCGAGTTTTGGAGCAGATGGCATATATCATTATCGACATGGTTCAAAGATTATATTTATATTCCACTTGGTGGAAATCGAAAAGGAAAAGTTAGAAGAGATGTAAATCTTTTAACAACATTTATGGTGAGCGGAATTTGGCATGGTGCCAATTGGACATTTTTGTTATGGGGCGGAGTGCATGGTGCATCACAGATTGTTGAAAAGCATATAAAATCTATAATTCATTGTAAGAATAAAATCCTTTCAAGAGTAGGAAAATGTTTTGGACGTATTCTTACATTCGTTGTAGTTATGTTTGCATGGGTTTTATTTAGAGCTAATTCCATATCTGACGCATGGTATATATATCGTAACGTTTTTAGTGGAATAATCTCAATTAAAACATATATCATGGATGCTATAAGCAAAGCTGGCATTAGCGGGAATATTCAAACTTTATATATTTTGCTATGCATTTTAGTACTTGCTATATATGATGGCATAAATTATTATCGTGGCGACGTGGTTACGATAATAAGAAAGCAGAAACCGATAGTTCGATTTTTGATTTATATTATTGCTGTTGTTGCATTGATCATCATGGCGCGTAAAGATATAGCTGCGCAGTTTGTTTATTTTCAATTCTAGTTTTTTTATGTCGTGTCAGATACAGAATGGATAGAGAGTGATTAATAAATGAAAGAGTATAAGTCAATACTAAAGTTTTTCGCAAAAATATGCCTTGTTCTTGCTGTTTCACTTCTTCTGATTTTTATTGCAAATCTTTTCTATGTGAAATATGGAATATGGCATGATGAGGAAAGCTGTAGATTTTACAATATACCGGATAAAATTGATGTTTGTAATTTTGGAAATAGTCACGCTTATTATGGCTTTTCGTATGAACAATACCCGGATAATGGATTTAACTTTGCACAGACAGGACAGCTATTTGGTGTAGATAAGATTGTGCTTGATAATTATATAGATAGGCTTTCTGATGGAGCTATCGTTTTCATCAATGTCTCATATATTAGTATGCTGAATGAAGTTGATAGAAGTACTGATATTAATAAACCAGAAGGAGTAAGGTATTATAGAATATTGCCCAAGAAAGATATACCGGACTACAGTTTGTTCACTGATATCTGTTATCATTGGTGCCCAGTGCTGACTTCGTATGACTACTTTTTGGACACAATCTATGATTTTGTGAGAGGTAAGGGACCTGAGAGACCGGTTAGTTATTTGGATGACAGTAAATTTGCTGACGCAGCTTACAAGACCTATGAGAAACACTATGAAAGAAGAAAAGAAAATGATGGAAGTATCATGTGGTGTGAAGAGAAAATAGATTCACTCGAAAACATCGTTGAGGCATTAAGAGGAAAGAACGTCAACATATTTTTGATTACGTTGCCTACATCACGAGAATACTTAGATTGTTTTGAAGAGTATTCAGATGGATATTTAAGCAGATTCGATGAAAAAGTAAGAGAGATAGCTGAAAAGTATGGTATAGAATATCTGGATTACGGCACCGATGCAAGGATTTGTGACAACCACAGGTATTTTAGAGATGCTGATCATATGAATCAGGACGGCGCGACCGCATTTATGAATATTCTGAAGGATGAAGTTATCGATGCTTATCTGTCGAAATGATGTTGCTGTCTTTATATTTTGCGTGGCACGAAAAAATATGAGTTGAATTCAAAAGAGAATAAAGTGAAATTTTTGGATTAGTTTGGTGTCGTTTTGCATTTATCTGGTAGAGATTATTCTTTGCGAAATCACGTTGAATATGTTCCGATGTTACTTTAATTCTCTGCCTTATTTACTTGTAACTTGCTTAAGAAAACTGGTATCTATCGCAATAGGAACAGTAATATTTGGCACAGCCAAGAAGAATGGCTTTGCAGAAATGTTTATATTATATAAAGATTTTACCAGCAACAGTGATATTTTATATTAAAAATTGAGTTTTGTTTGTGATTAGATTAATGTGTTAATAAGTAGTATAGGGTACAGCAGATGATGTACCCTATTGTATTATAGGGCATAGTTTTCGCTCGGTATACGAGCGAAAACTATGCCCTAATCAATCATGTGTAAAACGTAATAAGATTGCTGGATAGGCGATTTACCTTGACTTCGAAGGTGGTGTGATATACCATAAATTAGTATGGTTATGGGCTGTTTATGTTCTGGCAGGAATGAAAAAACTGAGCTAAAAATAAATGTTTTTGGAACATGATAATCTGCCATAAAACAAGCAGGCAAATTGTAATATTTGCTAAGGAAAGGGTGAACAGGGCTGATGAAGGAACTACTATATCCATTTGATGCGGAGTATATACTAGGCAGAAAGAAAAGCATTAAAAGAATGCTTCTTGCGGATGGAACAACAAGAATCAAAAAAAATATTGCCATTTTGGGAGGGTCAACGACAAGCAATATAAAACTTATCATGGAATTGTTTTTGTTGAACAATGGGATTGAACCCTCTTTTTACGAGAGCGAATATAATCAGTATTATCAGGATGCAATGTTTGATAATCCTGAACTAGAGAAATTCAATCCAGATATTATATATATATGTACCACAAACCGTAATATTACAAAATACCCAGAGATAAGCGACTCAGCTGATGCGATTGATTCCTTACTAAGCAAAGAGAAGGCAAAATTTTTCGGAATATGGGATAGTTTGTTGACAAGATATAAGTGTCCTATTATTCAAAACAATTTTGAAATGCCTTTTTATAGACTTATGGGAAATAAGGAAGCGTCTGATATACATGGAAAAGTTAACTTTTTGACAAGATTGAATCTAATATTTTATGAGTATGCGCAAACACACGATAATTTTTTTATTTGTGACATCAATTATATTTCAGCTGACTATGGGTTAAAGGAGTGGTCAGATCCTTTTTATTATCATATGTACAAATACGCAGTGAATGTAAATGCTATTCCATATCTTTCTTTTAATATTGCTAATATAATTAAGTCTATATTTGGGAAAAATAAGAAAGGATTTGTTCTTGATCTTGATAATACATTATGGGGCGGCATTATAGGAGATGATGGTGTTGACAACATAGTTATTGGCCCTGAGGAATCAGAAGGGCAGACGTATTCAGAGTTTCAAAGATATCTTAAAGAGCACACCCAGTTGGGCATAATTTTGAACATTGACTCCAAAAATGATGAAGCGAATGCTATAGCAGGATTAGCACATCCAGATAGTGAGCTACATAAAGATGATTTTGTATCTATAAAAGCAAATTGGGATCCTAAGGATCGCAATTTTAAGCAGATAGCTGAGGAAATTAACCTTTTGCCGGAAAGTTTGCTGTTTGTTGATGATAATCCTGCAGAAAGGCATATCGTTGAAGAACAACTTCATGGAGTAATTGCTCCAGAAATTGGTGAAGTTCATCAGTATATACAGAATATAGATAGAGGAGGATATTTTGAGGTAACAATGTTTTCGTCTGATGATATCAAACGAAACGAGATGTACAAGGAAAATGCTCAACGTGCAGAATTGCAAGCATCCTTCGAAAATTATGCAGATTATTTGCTGTCTCTTGATATGGTTGGGGTCATAAAATCATTTGAGCCGATTTATATGGCGCGTATTTCCCAACTCACCAACAAGAGCAATCAATTCAATTTAACAACGCATCGATATACGCAAAATGAAATAGAGTCCATAGCATCAAATCCCGAGTATATTACACTTTACGGTAAGCTTATTGATCGTTTTGGTGACAATGGAGTTGTTTCTGTTGTTATAGGACATAAAGTAGGATCTGAGTGTAAGATTGATTTGTGGATTATGAGTTGCCGTGTGCTGAAACGTGATATGGAATTTGCAATGATGGATTCTTTAGTGAAGAAGTGCGCGGAACAAAATATAGATACAATTAGAGGATACTATTATCCTACTGCAAAAAATGCTATGGTCAAAGATTTCTATCAGCTTCAGGGATTTACAAAAATAAAAGAAGATGATGATGGAAATACTGAATGGATATTTAAAATAAACTCTGACTATAAGAAAAAAAATAACGTTATAAAAGTGGAGGAATGAGAAGATGACTAGAGAAGAAGTATACGAAAAACTCAATGAAATATTTAGATATGTGTTTGATGATGAAGAAATAGTTGTAAGTGATAGCACGACAGCAGCTGATATTGAAGACTGGGATAGTTTGGAGCACATTAATCTTGTAGTGGCGGTCGAAAAGAAATTTTCAATTAAATTCAATATTGGAGAAGTAAATAATTTTCAGAACGTGGGAGAAATGGTTGATATAATCATGACACGTATATAAAAAAAGGCTATAAAGATGCCGATGACATTGAATTATGAAGGGATAGTACTATGGAAATAACTTCATTTGTTTATTTGCTTTTTGTGACCGTGAGCTTGCTTGCTTATTGGATGATTCCCAAAGGCTATCAGTGGTATGTTTTGTTAGCGGATAGCATTATTTTTTATTTTCTCAATGCTAAAGCGTATACATTTGTGTATCTTGTGATTAGTGTTGTATCTGTATGGATAGCGGTTAACTATTTTGAGAAAAGTGATAATCAAAGTAGAAAGAAAACAGTACTGATTATTTCACTACTCATTAATATCGGACTTTTAGCGACATTAAAATATACAAATTTAGCTATCAATACGTTTAATTTAATCATAGGCAAAATATCTTCATATCATGTCGATACTGTTTCTTGGGTAGCATCGTTAGGCATTAGTTTTTATACATTACAAATTACCTCATATTTACTGGATTCTTATTGGGGAGTTGCGAAGCCTGAAAAAAATCCGCTGAAAATATTACTTTTTACAAGCTATTTTCCTTTAATGGTATCGGGACCTATAAATGAGTATGAAAAATTAAGCCCATTGTTTTATGAAGAACATAGATTTGATTATGATAGAGTAACTCATGGCATGAAAAGAATAGCCTGGGGGTTGTTGAAAAAATTAGCTATAGCAAATAGATTATCTATAATGATTAATGCACTCTGGGACAATTTGGATGTATACCATGGCTTGTGGGTTTGGATATTAACCATGGGATATGTTTTTCAATTATATGCAGATTTTTCGGGATGCATGGATATTATACTTGGTGTTTCTGAGTGCTTTGGAGTAAAACTGACAGAAAACTTCAATGCACCATTACTATCGAAGACTATTCAGGAATTCTGGCAGAGGTGGCATATTACTCTTGGCTTATGGTTGAAAAAATATATTATGAATCCCATATTAAAGTCAAATTTTATGATTTGCATTGGTGATAAAGCTAAAAAGAAGTTTGGCAAAAAAATCGGCAAGAAAATACCATTATATATGTCTATGCTTGTTTTGTGGCTAGCTATGGGAGTTTGGCATGGTAACAGTTGGAAATATGTGATAGGAGAAGGCTTGTGGTTTTGGATAGTTATTGTGCTAGGGCAAATTTTAGAACCTCTTGCAGGTAAAATAAAAATTAAGGATGGGGTCATAAGGAGAACCGGCCAAACCATAAGGACTTTTTTGATTTTTACAGTAGGTATGCTGTTCTTTAGGGCAGACTCATTGCGCGATGCTGTACTAAGAATAAAAAAATCTGTCGGTTTTAATATCAATTTGGAAACCATTAAATCTGCAATGAAGGTTACTGTTGTGCCGGCAGGTAAGGTAGGGTGTTTTTGCTTACTATTGTCTTTTGCCGCTTTAGTTGTATTTGATATTTATTTATATAAAGGCAAGGATTTAATAGATATTATTTCTAAAAAAAATGTATGTATAAGGTGGATGATATATATCTTATGCATAATAATGATATTGGCTTCTTATAATGTAGGCGGAAAGGCATTTGCTTATGCGCAGTTTTAGTATTGATAAGAGCAGTGATGCATATAAGGCGATCGTTCTATTTGTGAAATGTTTAATTATAGCAATCATTCCATTCGTTTTTAATTATTGTTTTGTTTCTGATATTAATAGTTATACCAGAATAATGCTTGACGAAATGCATAAAGATGGATATATAGATGTTCTTTTCTTAGGGGCGTCTCATACCTATAGAAGTTATGATGTTGGCATGATAGAAGAGGAAACTGGATTGAATGTGTTTAATGCAGGTACATCTGCTCAACTAATGCAAGGATCGTATTATTTGCTAAAAGAAGTGAGCAAAACAAATGGAGTAGGTACTGTTTATCTCGATGTAACTTATGTTATGCAGAGCTTTAAAAAAGCAGATAAAACACAAACATATATTATCGCAGATTATTTAAAAGATAGACGCATTAAGTGGGATTATTTGTATGATGCTTTTGGAATAGATGGAATAATTAATGGAATATTTCCTTTTTTGCACGGATATACGGCTGATTACAAGACTTTAAAGGAGCATATTAAAGGTACGTACAAAAACAACTCATACGAATACGTTACTTACGATAATGAGGCGTATCGGGGACAAGGCTTTGTTTATAGTTTTGAAGCTGTAGATGAAGACTTTGTCTTTGACGAAGTAACATATATTGATCCTCAAAATCCTATATCTGATTTTTCTTTGAAATATTTGGACAAGATTATTACTTATTGTCGCGATAATAATATAAAATTGGTGTTGGTTAATCCACCAATGCCAGATGCGACTCTGAGTTTAGCGAAGAATTTTCAAGAATATGTAGATGCAATCAATGAAATAGCTGTTAACAATAATCTGGAATACATGGATTTTAATCTTGCAAAAGAAGAATTCTTGAGTATGGAAAGATCAGATTATAAAGATTGCGGACATCTCAATGGTGTTGGGGCTGGAAAATTTAGTGAATGTGTTTGTAAGATTCTTGCCGGAAAAGAAAGGGATTCTTTTTATCCAACCTATAAGCAGAAGTTAGATAATAATTCTGATAACACGATAAATTAGTTGATATAATAGTGATATGATATTAAGTCGATATAACTTGTGTTTAGTAATATCATTAATCTTACGTCGCCAAGGCTTGACCTTTGCGACGTATTTTTATAGAATTAATGAGTAGGCGATAGTCCTTGAGTTTAACTTATGGGGCGTTTCTACTATCATTTTGGGCCAGTTCAATGGCATTTAAGAAGCTTATGCTTCATTCGGGAATAAAATCAGTTGTCAGATCGGCATATTTTCAATAGCAATTTTAAATATTTCGAATAGGAAACAGGGAAAATTTTCATGTGGAGGTGCATTTATAGGACACGTGCCAAAATATAATGCATTCAAAAGAAAATTTAAGGGAAAAAACCAAAGTTACCCTTGACAGAATCGAACAAATGTTTTATTTTAGTATCAGAACATCTGTTCTAAATATGGAGGATTAAAATGGAAAAAGACGAAAAGCTTCGCGCACTTGATGCAGCGCTTGGACAGATTGAAAAGCAGTATGGTAAGGGAACCGTAATGAGACTTGGCGATCCCGCCGCTCAGATGAATGTTGAAACAATTCCCACAGGTTCACTTAGCCTTGATATAGCACTTGGCCTTGGCGGTATTCCCAAGGGACGTATTATTGAAATCTACGGACCTGAATCAAGTGGTAAGACAACCGTAACACTTCATATGATTGCAGAAGTCCAGAAGAGAGGCGGTATCGCAGGCTTTATTGATGCTGAGCATGCACTTGATCCTGTATATGCAGCCAATATTGGTGTAGATATTAATAACCTTTACATTTCACAGCCTGACTGTGGTGAACAGGCACTTGAGATTACTGAAACTATGGTTCGCTCAGGTGCAATCGACATTATTGTTGTCGACTCTGTAGCAGCTTTGGTTCCTAAGGCTGAAATCGATGGAGATATGGGTGATTCACATGTAGGTCTTCAGGCAAGACTTATGTCTCAGGCGCTTAGAAAGCTTACAGCTGTTATCAGTAAATCCAACTGTACTGTAGTATTCATCAACCAGTTACGTGAAAAGGTTGGCGTTATGTTTGGTAACCCTGAAACTACAACCGGTGGTCGCGCACTTAAGTTCTATTCATCAGTTCGTATGGATGTTCGCCGTACTGAAGCTTTAAAGCAGAATGGTGAAGTGATTGGTAACCGTACAAGAGTTAAAGTTGTAAAGAATAAGATTGCTCCTCCGTTCAAGGAAGCGGAGTTCGATATTATGTTTGGCGAGGGTATTTCATACGCAGGAGATGTTCTTGATCTTGCCGTTAACTGTGACATCATCAGTAAGAGTGGTGCATGGTTTGCATATGAAGGTAACAAGATTGGTCAGGGACGTGAAAATGCAAGACAGTACTTAAAGGACAACCCCGATATTCTTGCTACTATCGATGGTCTTGTACGTGAACACTACGGACTTGCTGCTGCAGCAACTGCTGCAGAACCCACAGCTAAATCTAAAGCTAAGGACGAATAAATTTTAAGAATGTCAATAATGGGCAGACTTTTTTGTCTGCCCAATTTTTAACCTTACGCGTAACGGATAGGCTCTGGAGTGCGAGAGTTATAAATAATCCCTGATAATGGGTGATGGTGGAGTATTTTATGGAAATAACGGAGATTATTCAGCTTAATAAACAACGTAGCCAGATTTTTCTTGATACTGGTGAAAGCTTTGTTTTATATAAAGGAGAAATCAGAATCCTTAAGTTAAAGGCTGGTAGTGCTATATCTGAGGAAACATACAATAGTATCATAAAGGGAATACTTCCTAAACGCTGCAAGCTTCGTGCGATGAACTTGCTTAAGACCAAGGACTATACTGCTTATCAACTTAAGAGAAAACTTCTTGATTCGGGATATCCGGACTATATTGCTGATGAAGCAATAGACTATGTTAAGCAGTATGGCTATGTGAATGATAATCGATATGCATTAAGTTATGTGAGTTCTAAGCTTCAGACTACAGGTCGCAATGAAATCAAGCAGAAGCTCATCCAAAAGGGACTTTCCAAAGAGGTCATTGACGGTGCCTTTCTTCAGTTTGAAGAAGAGGATATTTCGGGCCGACAGACATGGGAGATGGAAGCCGAAGTTATACGTAAAACTCTTGTAAAAAAGGGCTATCATGAAGGCCTTGAATATGAAGATAAGCAGAAACTTCTTGCATACTTTTACAGGCGCGGATTTGACATTGAACTGGTACGACGAGTGATGGATGAGCACTTGACATAACATTGTTTTTCCGATAATATTGAGTTGTTGTGAATAATGTTTATTAGAATGTGGGAACATTCTACATTAATATTAGTACACTTAAATTTAATAAGGAGGTGCGCCCTGTATGGTACCGTATATCATTACAGCTGTCGTAACTCTTGTTATTTCCGTACCTTGTACAGCTATTGTTGTAAATGCAATACGTACTAAATCAGCTAATACCAAGATTGGTAATGCTGAAGCTAAGGCTCGTGAAATTATCGATGCCGCTCTTAAAGAAGCTGAAACCAAGAAGCGTGAAAGCTTGCTCGAGATTAAGGAAGAATCTATTCGTACCAAGAATGATTTGGACAAGGAGATTAAAGAGCGCCGTGCCGATATGCAGCGCAATGAACGCCGCATTCAGCAGAAGGAAGAAAACATTGATAAGAAGACTGAAGCTATTGAGAGGAAAGAACAGAGTTTAGCACAGAAGGAAGAAAACCTGGCTAGACAGAAAGAGCAGATAGCCAAGCTAAATGAAGAACGCGTACAGGAACTGGAACGAATTTCCGGATTGACCTCTGAACAAGCAAAAGAGCATTTGCTGAAAATTGTTGAAGATGATGTAAAACTCGAATCCGCTAAGTTAATTAAAGATATGGAGACGAGAGCCAAGGAAGAAGCAGATAAGAAAGCTAAGGAATACGTTGTTACAGCTATACAGAAGTGTGCAGCTGATCATGTTTCTGAAACAACAATATCTGTTGTGCAGCTACCTAATGATGAAATGAAGGGAAGAATTATCGGACGTGAGGGTAGAAATATTCGTACTCTCGAAACAATGACAGGAGTAGATCTTATCATTGATGATACACCCGAAGCAGTAGTTCTTTCAGGATTTGATCCTATTAGAAGAGAAGTTGCAAGAATCGCCCTTGAGAAATTGATTGTAGACGGTCGTATACATCCCGCTAGAATCGAAGAAATGGTTGAAAAAGCGCAGAAAGAAGTTGAAACAATGATTCGTGAGGAAGGTGAAGCAACCTTAATCGAGGTTGGTGTTCACGGAATCCATCCCGAACTTGTACGACTCTTAGGTAAGATGCGTTTCCGTACAAGTTACGGACAGAATGCATTGAAGCATTCCATCGAAGTTGCTCAGTTATCAGGTTTACTTGCTGCTGAGTTAGGCTTAGATGTACGTGTTGCTAAACGCGCTGGTCTTTTACATGATATTGGTAAGGCAGTTGACCAGGAAATGGAAGGATCACACATTCAGCTTGGTGCTGACTTGTGTAGAAAATATAAGGAGTCCGCTATTGTTATCAATGCGGTTGAGTCACATCATGGCGATGTAGAACCCACCTCCTTAATTGCTTGTATCGTACAGGCTGCTGATACTATTTCAGCCGCAAGACCCGGTGCAAGACGCGATACGTTAGAGACGTATACAACAAGATTAAGACAGTTAGAAGAAATATCCAACAATTTCAAAGGTGTAGACAAATCTTTTGCTATTCAGGCAGGTAGAGAAGTCCGTGTAATGGTAGTTCCTGAAATGATTACCGATGCTGATATGATTATTCTTGCAAGAGACATTGCTAAGAAGATCGAAGAGGAGATGGAATATCCCGGTCAGGTTAAGGTAAATGTCATTCGTGAATCACGAGTTACTGATTACGCAAAGTAGTATTTTATAAGAGCTTTTGGCGAATTATAGTGTTTTATTATAATTCGTCGAAGGCTCTTTATTTTTGTGTATTTAATGGTTAAGAGAGTAAGACAAGATGAGTAGAGACGTTAAGATGAATCAGAAAGTAACATTTAAAAGTAGCTGTAAAGCCTATATCAAGGAAGTTAAAGAGAATTGGAAAGAAAAGCTCGCTACGCTTTTTATAGATATAATCTGCGATATTGCAGGTGGAATTTTAATTGCCGTTGGCTTATATAATTTTGCAAGTGCTATGGGTTTTCCTATGGTTGGATTTAATGGCCTTGCACTTATTGTATTTCAACTTTATAGAATTCCTATGGGTATGTTTGTTATTGCAATGAATATTCCTGCCATACTTATCTGCTATAGAAGAATTGGTAAGCGTTTTCTTGCACGTTCTTTTAAAACGATGATTATTACATCTGTAATCATCGACTATATAGCTCCAATGTTTCCTGTTTATACAGGCGATACACTTTTAGCAGCTGTGTGCTGTGCTGCTATATCAGCAATCGGCTACGCTATCATATATATGCGCGATTCATCAACCGGTGGTACTGACTTTTTAATGATGGCCATCAGATCTATATTCCCACATGTTTCTTTTGGAAACATTATGTTTGGGTTAGATGCAGGTGTTGTCTTACTTGGAACAATGATCCTTTATAAGAATGCGGATAGTTTCATATATGGTATTATTATTGCTACTTTAATGTCCATTATTGTAGATAAATTAATGTATCGAACCAATAGCGGCAAGGTGACCCTTATTGTGACCGAAAAGGGTCAGTTACTTTGTGACGCTATTTCCGAAGAAACCGGAAGAGGTTCAACTATATTAAACGGATATGGAAGTTATACCGGTCAGGGTAAGGAAGTTATTATGTGTGCATGCGATAACAAGCAGATGTACGGAATACGTAAACTTGCCAAAAGAATTGATCCAAACTGTTTCTTTATCATCATGGAATCTAATGATGTTATTGGGGAAGGATTTAAACTGAACTAATTAATTAGTAAGGACTGGGTGTGGTACCAAATATAAGGCTTACTCTAACGCTTTTGAACTTATTTTTTGTAGACAATATGCAAGTAATATGAGACTATATAAAGGATGTTTGGTGCACATATTGAGCACTTTCATTAGCCGGAATTTGCTAAGAGGTGTCAGATGCTTTTTAATTCATACCAGTTTTTACTTTTCTTTCCATGCGTAGTTTTATTATATTATGCGCTTCCAAAGAAAGTCAGATATATCTGGCTTTTAATTGCTAGCTATTTCTTTTATATGTGCTGGAATCCGGGATACATTCTTCTGATTTTAGCGTCTACTGTCATTACATATCTTAGCGGTATTTTCATGGAAAAGATAAAGAAGAGTTCTTTATCTGCTGATAAGATTAAAAAATACAATAAACTGGTTTTAATTGCCAGTTTGTGTATCAATCTAGGTATTCTTTGTTATTTTAAATATACAAACTTTTTCTTAGAATCTATTTCAAACATTTTTGCATTGATGAATATTGAATTAAATATTCATACATTCGACATATTGCTTCCGGTAGGTATTTCTTTTTATACTTTCCAGGCTTTGGGTTACTCCATCGATGTATACCGGGATGAAATATATGCCGAGAAGAACTTCTTTAGATACGCTTTGTTTGTATCTTTCTTCCCACAGCTTGTTGCGGGACCCATTGAACGTTCCAAGAATCTTTTAAAGCAGTTGGCTGAACCTAAAAAGATTGACTTTGAAGGCGCAAGAAGCGGCTTCTTACTCATGCTTTGGGGCTACTTTATGAAACTCGTGATTGCCGACAGAGCGGCTATCTTTGTTGACACCGTTTATGGTGATTACGCAAATTATTCAGGGGTCTTTCTAATTATTGCGACTCTTTTCTTCTCAATCCAGATATATTGTGATTTCGCCGGATATTCGTTGATTGCAACCGGAGCTGCAAGAATATTAGGTGTTGATTTGATGGAGAATTTTGATGCTCCATATCTTTCGACAAGTGTTGCTGATTTCTGGAGAAGATGGCATATTTCGCTTACCTCATGGTTTAAAGACTATCTGTACATCCCACTTGGTGGCAGTCGTAAGGGTAAGTTTCGTAAGTACTTAAATAAAATGATTGTTTTTCTTGTAAGTGGTTTATGGCATGGCGCCTCATGGTCATTTGTGGTGTGGGGTGGTTTGAACGGATTGTATCAGGTTATTGGAGAAATATTACTTCCAATTCGCGATAGGATTGCAAAGTTTTGCCACATAAAAGCAGATTTATGGCTGGTTAGGCTGATAAAAATTTTAATCACTTATGTGCTTGTTTCTTTTGCCTGGATTTTCTTCAGGGCTGATAACATTAAACAGGCCAATGAGATTGCCGGTTCGATTTTTACTAAACTTGATTTTAGTATTTTCTCAACAGGGGCTGTTTATGAGTGCGGGCTTGATGTCAAGAATTTTAAACTTCTTATTATTGCCATTTTAGTCTTACTTTTTACAGATATTTGCAAAAGAAAAGGCTTCGTAATAAGAGACTTTATGATGAGAAGATTTGTTCTTATTCGAAGCATCTTTATCGCAGCATCAATACTTACAATTCTTCTTTTTGGTAAGTATGGCGCATCACTTGATAAGGCTAGTTTTATTTATTTTCAGTTTTAGGAGTGCTAATGAAAAGAACTTTAGTTTATTGTTTGGAAGTTGTTCTGACAATTACAATTACACTTATAGGGATTGTTAAATTAGGACATGCGCTAAGACCAATTGATACTGACGATGTACATACACAAGTTGAAGTTTTTCACAGTTTGCCCCAAAATTCGGCCGAAGTTATTGTTTACGGTTCGAGTCATGCTTTTAGAGGCTTAGATCCGATGGAAGCATACAAAGAATACGGCATTGGTATGTATAATTATGGCTGGCACTGGCAGAAGATGAATACCACTAAAATGTTTCTAAAGGATTCGCTTACAAGCCAAAAACCTAAGGTAGCGCTTGTGGAGTGTTTTTATGTGGGTAGTGTGATAAATAACAAAGATATGAGCGCCGAAATCTTTTATTCGCGCTATATAAAGGATCGTGCTGCCAAGTGGGAATATATTAGAGAGTGCTGTGGGAATGATCTGGGTAAATATTTGACGTATTTCATCCCTATTAGCTATTTTCATGATAACTGGACCGAGTTATCCAAAGGTAGATTTAAATCATTACCTATTAATTCGACATATAAATACAATATGGGCTATATGCCAATGCATGATGCATCTGATGTTGATATCCTAAAATATGAGGATTTGGCGCAGAAAAAGCTTAAAGATAATGCAGTGGGATGTCTGGAAGAAATCGTAAATACCTGTAAAGAAAACGATATTGAGGTTGTTTTCTATATCCAACCAACCGGGAATGAATGGAAATACGGTGATGCGATGGAAGAGTTTGCGGCTGCACATGACTGCTATTTCCTTAATCTCTTTAATGTGGTCCAAGAGATTGGCCTGGATGGCAAGACGGATTATTTCGACAAAGGTCATTTAAATTCCACCGGTGCCCGAAAAATGGCTGATTATATCGGCAGGTTTTTGGTAGAAAACTTTGACCTGACAGATATGCGAACTGTTGAAAATAATCCCTGGGAACAGGTGTTGAATAAATAATGTAATGTCTTGATTTTTAAGTCATAATGAAAAATACTATGAGAAAAATCGTTACACGAATATTTAAAACAATTTTATTTCTTGGAGTTATAACTGCAATGCTTGCCGGCATTGCAGTTTTTATAAATAAATACTCGATAAAGGATCGGATTGTTGCATCCTATGAAAGAGTTCAGCAGATGGAAAGTGATGTGTTCTTTGATGAGAAGAATAATCAGACAGATCACGAAGAGAAGCAGATAGTAATTTCTGAAGCGAGTTCTGAAGTTGATGAGCCTGTTTATGGTGAGACGGAAATTATACAGGAAGATTTTGGACCAAACATAACTGTACCGGAGGATTTGGATATGATCGAAGAGAAGATTCACAGCATGACATTACACGAAAAGGTATGTCAGATGATAGTTGCATGGCCTGAGCAGGTTAGTAATATTAATAAGACTCAGACTGACGAGGAAGGCATGCTTGAGGGACTTAAAAAGTATCCCGTGGGCGGTATTATATACTTTGGCGATAATCTCGTCGATCCTTCACAAACCAAGAATATGATTGCAAATACCCAGAAAATTTCGCTTGAGACTTCCGGTATTCCGCTTTTTATATGCGTTGATGAAGAGGGTGGTAATACACTTAGAATTGCCTCAAATCCTTCTTTTGGCTTAAAGCCTACTCCTGCTATGGAGACTATGAGCAGTAAAAAAGAAGTAAAGAATGCAGCCAGGGAGATAGGACGCTACCTTAAAGAACTTGGCTTTAACTTTGACTTTGCACCTGATGCGGATGTAATAACCAACCCGCTTAATCAAATCATTGCAAGTCGTTCTTTTGGCACGGATCCCAAGAGGGTTTCTAAGTTTTCAAAGGCTTATTCGGATGGGCTTCATGATGAGGGCATACTTAGTTCTTACAAGCATTTTCCCGGACACGGAAGCACTGAAGGCGACACTCATGAGGGTTTTGCATACACCAACAGAAGCCTTGACGAGCTTATGCAATCTGAACTTATTCCCTTTAAAGATGCGATGAAGGCCGGGGCCGACAGTGTTATGGTTGCCCATATTTCGGTTCCTAATGTTATTGGTGATAACACGCCCTGCACCTTGTCTGAAAAGATGATTACAGATATTCTTCGCAATCAGTTTGGCTTTGAGGGTCTGATTGTTACCGATGCTCTGAATATGAAGGCGATAACCAAAAACTATACCCCAAAAGACGCGGCGGTGATGACTGTAAAGGCCGGGGCCGATATTGTGCTTATGCCGCTTGAACTTGAAACAGCAATTGAGGCAATCAAGGCTGCTGTTTTAAATGGAGAGATAGCAGAAGAAAGAATAGACGCTTCAGTTCGAAGAATTCTTGAGAAAAAGAAAGGACTGGAATGGTAAGTTTGGCATATTATTTCTATAATCCTACTTTACAAAAACGAACAAATGTTCTAATATAATTTCGTAACACATTCTACGAAAGGATTATGAACATGGGCGGACAGGCATCGTACAATTCACATGACTATATCCCGGTTGATATAGTTCCGGTTATTGCATCGTTTGATGACAAGGGTCATATTGCACCTTTGTATGTCCGTATCGATGGATGCTCATACAAGGTTGACTCTTACTGGGTTAAGAACAGCTTTTCCAATTCCATAGCTTTTAACTGCAAACTTATAGATGGTGACTGTTTAAAGCCTGTCATGCTTACATTCTTTCAGGATGAAAATATCTGGACTATACCTAAAAGATAAAGTGTTGTTCGCCATGTTTTTTGGAACTTTTTTAAAAAAATTAGAAATGTTAAAAACAATCTGAGAGCGTGGAATTTAGCCATTTTACGGCTTTTCCGCGTTCTTTTTTACGCCTTGACTTGTAAAAAATATAAAATAAAATGTAAAAGATAGTTGACAAAAAGTAATCAGTGAATTATATTATGCTATGTTAACAAATGAGTGACGGCGCAAAGGGCTCCTTTCTTTTGCACCGGATTAAAGGAGAAGTATGAACGGAAGAATTATTGGGGTTGCTTTAGGCCTGGTGTTAGGCATCATCCTATGTCTGGTGGTGTTTGTAACGGCCAACAAGAACGGGAAAATTAAAACAGAATACGACGAAAGACAGAATGAAATTAGAGGTAAAGGTTTTAAATATGCCTTCTTCACAGCACTTGTGATGTTGGGAATATTCGCATGCCTCGATGTAACGGAAATTTATCTTCCGATTTCTCAGGCAACGATTTACATGTTCATCGTAGCTGCTTCGGTTGGTGTCGACGCAGTATATAACATCTTGAATGATGGTTACTGGGGACTTAACAATGACAAGAAGAAGTACGAAATCTTCATGGCAATCATCGGTCTTTTCAATCTTGGATGGTCACTTTTTATGTATGTTGACGGAAGATTGATTGTGGATGGAGTTCTTTCTTTTGCAGCTATCAACTTAATATGTGGAATTTTGTTTTTAGTACTGTTCGTAGCAATGTTTATTAAAAGTTTCAGTTCTAAAGATGATGAAGGCGAGGATATGGTATGAAGAATTTGAAGTTAAAAGCTGCCCGCGCCGGAAAAGATCTGTCTCAGGAAGAATTGGCTAAGGCTGTTGGGGTTTCACGACAGACTATCAATGCTATTGAAAAAGGGGATTACAATCCAACAATTAACCTTTGCATATCAATCTGCAAGGTTTTGGACAAGACGTTGGACGAATTGTTTTGGGATTAATCAATATGAAAGGGTATGAAATATGATTACAATTAACAATCTTACTAAGATCTACAAACTTAATAAGAAGAAAATGATGGAACTTAAAACAACAGATACTCAGAAGGTAGCTGTTAATGGTGTAAGCCTTTCTACCAAAGAAGGCGAAATATTTGGTTTGCTTGGACCTAATGGTGCAGGTAAGACAACAACTCTTCGTTGTGTAGCAACTTTATTATCACCTACTGAAGGAAATATCACAGTTTGTGGTCATGACACAATCAAAGAGGGTGAGAAGGTTAGAGACAACATTTGCTTTTTAACCAACGAGATTAAGCTTGATCCTCACTTCAGCCCTGATTACATGTTCAACTTCTTTGGACAGCTTCACGGCATGAGCAAGGATGAAATTGAAAAGCGTAAAGAAGAACTTTTCACTACATTTGGCATCAACGAATTTAAGGACAAGAAGATTGAAGACCTTTCAACAGGTATGAAGCAGAAGACTGCAATCGCAGTAAGCCTTGTACACAATCCTAAGGTAGTTATCTTTGATGAGCCTACATCAGGTCTTGATATTGTAACAGCAAGAAGCGTTACTGATTACCTTCTTAAGCTTAGAAATGAAGGCAAGACTGTTATTATTTCTACACATATAATGAGCGAAGCTGAAAAGCTTTGTGACCGCATTGCAATTATCATTGGCGGTAAGAAGGTTTGTGAAGGTACTTTGGATGAAATCCTTGAGGAAACTAAGGGATTTGATCTTGAAGATGCGTTCTTCAAACTTTACAGCGAACACGGTACAGATTTTTAGGGTTTAAGGAGACATATATTAATGAGCGGAACATCAGTTATTTTAAAGAAAGAACTTAAAAGAGTTTTTGGCGATAGAAAGCTTATCTTTAGCTTGTTTATTATGCCGGCTCTCATCGTTATTGTGCTTTATGGTTTAATGGGATTTATGTTAAAGTCTATGATTGATGATGTTGAAAAGCACGAATCAATCGTAGCAGTAGTTAATGCACCTGAAGGATTTAAAGAACTTGCTTCTTTAACAGGTTATGATCAGACTGCAGATATTACTTATTTGACAGAGGATGAATTCAAGGCAGTTGAAGATATCTACCGTAATGATATCCTTGAAGGAAACGGCGATTTAGCTGTTATCTTTGATGCGGATTTTGATGCAGTAGTTGCAAACTTTAAAAACGTTGGCGATGCTATTCCTAACGTAAAGATTTGGCGTAACAGTTCAGAAGATTACTCTTCAGAAGCATATTCAGTATTCAACAAGCTCATGCTTGAAACTTACAAAGACCAGCTTATTGCTAATCGTATCGGAAGCCTTGAGATGCTCAATGTTTTCAATGAAAGTTCTGAAAACATCGTAAAGGAAGCTAAGGCTAATACACAGTTTGTTTCAATGATGCTTCCTTACCTTATCGTACTCCTTCTTTTTGCAGGAGCAATGAGCGTTGGTGTTGATGCTATCGCGGGAGAAAAAGAACGCGGAACACTTGCAAGCATGCTTATCACACCTGTTAAGAGAATTGAAATTGTAATGGGTAAGCTTTTATCACTTTGCATCTTATCAGGATTATCAGCAATCGTTCACTGTGTTTCAATGGTAGTCGCTATGGGATTCATGGGCGGCATCATGGGAGAAGTTGGTGAATCAGGATTTGGAAACATTTCAATCAGCGTTTTAAGCGCACTCGAACTTCTTGCAATTATGCTTGCTATGGTTTATCTTTTCGTATCACTCATCGGTACATTATGTATCTATGCTAAGGATACCAAGATTGCCGGCACATACATTTCACCTTTCTATATCGTAGTAATCGTTGCAGGTATGATGACAATGTTTACAACAGGTAAAGAAGTTCCTATGAGCAAGTACTTAATCCCTGTTTACGGAAACGCACTTGCAATTAAGGATATTTGTGCTAATGAACTTACAGGTGGTAACTTCCTTGCATGTATGAGTGGAACACTTTTACTTGCAATCATCTGCACAGTTGCAATGGTTAAGGCATTTAACAGTGAAAAGGTTATGTTTAACGCATAATTTGAACTGAATTTTTAAAGAATATCATAAAATCGGATGGGAATCTGGATACATTTTTTGAAAGAAATTTACCGAAAAATGTTCAGATTTTCATCCGTTTTTTTACTTAATCCAATAACTATCTAAAATTTGTAAATATCTTTTCCATTACACTAATAGGCTTGACTATAATAATAAAAGTATTAATCTAAACAAGTAATAAAAATGCACTATTATGTGCAATAAAATCCAAATGAGGAGTTAAACAGAACACGTGAAAAAGACTGGTAGCGAAAAGCAGTTCCCTGTAGGGAAGCTTAAATGGCTATGGATGAACATGGAAGGTGTTCGCTTTTTGTTTATCCTTGCTTTAATCGGAACAGTTGTATACAACGTTATGCAGCTTACAGTTCCCTTTTTCTCAAGTAAAATTGTAGATATGTTTTTATCAGGTGATCAGGCAGCTGAAAATCTGGCGAATCATAGAGATGTTTTGTTCCAACTTTTAGGATGTATGGTTGGATTTACAGTTTTACGTGTAATTATTGTATATCTCGACTGTATGGCATACGAACATGTATCTCAAAAAGCCTTATACAGAATCAGAAATTTCCTTTATGACAAAATCCAGAGACAGGATATGAAGTTTTATGCAACTTATAGAACAGGTGATTTGATGACCCGTGTAACAGGAGACCTTGATGCCTGCCGTCATATGATCGCCTGGGTTGTTCGAGTTATCATTGAATCCTTCTCATTGTTTGCGGCAACAGCAGTTTACCTTCTTATGATGAACTGGAAGCTTGCCCTTTCAATTATGGTTTTGGCACCTTTCATTTTCTTAATCATCATCCTGTTTAGAAACAAGGTTGCACCTATGCATGCAGCTCTTCGTGAAAAACTTGCATGGATGAACACAGATGCTCAGGAAAACATTTCCGGTAACCGTGTTGTAAAAGCATTTGCAAGAGAAGATTACGAAATTGAAAAGTTCGATGTTGCCAATAAAGACTTTAAAGACAGCAGTATTTCAACCCACAAGACATGGCTTAAGTTCTTCCCTTATGTTGAAGGACTTGCAAACCTTCTTAGTGTAATCCTACTTATCGTTGGTGGTATCTTCATCATTAACGGTGAACTTACAATGGGTGAATATGTTGCCTTCTCAGGACTTGTATGGGCAATCGCTAACCCCATGAGAATGATGGGTAACATCATGAATGAATTCCAGCGTTTCTCAGCTGCTTCAGCCAAGGTAATGGAAATCTATTTTGCTGAGCCTGAAATCGTTGATAAAGAAAATGCAATCGACCATCCTGAAAGATTTAAGGGTGAAATTGAATTTAAGAATGTTTCATTCCAGTACTTTGATGGAAAACTTCCTGTATTAAAGGACATTTCCTTTAAGGCCAAAGCCGGTGAGACAGTTGCCATTATGGGTGAAACCGGTTGTGGTAAGACATCCTTAATTCAGATGATTCCAAGATTTTATGAGCCTACAGAGGGTGAAGTTTTAATTGATGGCATCAACGTAAATGAATACAAGCTTCATGACCTTAGAAAGAACATAGGTCTTGCCACTCAGGACGTTTTGCTTTACTCGGATACTATTGAAGGAAATATCGCATATGGTGCTATAGGCCTTACAGCCGAGCAGGTTGTTAAGTTTGCAAGATACTCAGCAGCCAGCGACTTTATTTCCAAAATGCCTGAAGGTTATGACACAATTGTCGGTGAACGAGGTGTTGGTCTTTCCGGTGGACAGAAGCAGCGTATTTCACTCGCCAGAGCACTTGCAATTGAACCTTCAATTCTTATCCTTGATGATACAACTTCAGCCGTTGATATGGAGACGGAAAAAGAAATACAGCAAAGCTTAAGAGAACTCGACTTTGAGTGTACTAAGATTATTATCGCTCAGCGAATTTCTACGACTAAATCAGCCGATAAGATCCTTGTTATTCAGGATGGCCGAATTACAGAAGAAGGAAGTCATGAAGAACTCATCGCCAAGAAGGGTTACTATTATGAACTTGTCAAACTTCAGACAGGAGGTGATCTTTAATGGCTAGAAATACCTACAAAGTTGATGAAGCTTATGAAGAGGAGTTTAACTTAAGACAGCTTATGGTAGCTTCTTCCTACGTAAAGCGTTACGCTGGAAAGATGATTTTTGCAATCATCCTAAGCGGTCTTGGCGGTATCGCAGGTTTGTTTGGACCCGTTATTACCAAGAAAGCCCTTGATGAAGCAATCCCCAATAAGGATATGCATCAGTTAATCGTGCTTGTATTTGTATTAGTTGGTGTATTTGCAGTTGGTATCTTATTTACAACAATAAGATCCTACACAATGATTAATGTCAGCCAGAAGATCATCTACGATATTCGTAAAGATCTTTTTGAACACTTACAAAAGCTTTCATTCCAGTATTATGATGACAGGCCTCACGGAAAGATTCTTATAAGAGTTGTAAACTACGTAAACTCTGTATCGGATATGCTTTCTAACGGACTTATCAACGTAGTACTTGAGACATTAAACCTTATATTTATCGTAATATTCATGTTTGCGGTTGATGTTCAGCTTTCACTTATCATCGTTTTGGGTGTGCCGGTTCTTGCATTTTTCATGAGCTGGATTAAAAAGCACCAAAGAAGAGCCTGGAGAGCTGTTTCCAATAAAAACTCCAACCTGAATGCCTACTTACAGGAAAACATTGTTGGTGCACGTATTACTCAGATTTTTGCAAGAGAAGATGAGAATGCCGAAATCTTCGATGAACTTTCAGGTGAATGTAAGGACGCATGGATGTGGGCTGTAAGATATTCCAACATGGTATGGCCCGGAATCGATATCATTGGCGTTATTGTAAGAGCAGCTATTTACTTATGCGGTCTTGTAATATTTGCAGCCGGAAGTAAATCTCTTGGTACAATCGTAGCTATTTCAGGCTATGCCGCAAGATTCTGGCAGCCTATTATGAACCTTGGTAATATTTTTAACGGTTTCATCAATAACATTTCATATCTTGAAAGAATTTTTGAAACCATGAATGAAAAGATTACAGTAGATGATGCCGAGGACGCAACACAGATGCCTCCTATTAAGGGTAATGTAACCTTTGAAAACGTTCACTTTAGTTACGAAGAGGGTAAAGAAGTACTTCATGATGTATCATTTGAAGTTAAGGCAGGCGAGAGCATTGCTTTAGTAGGACCTACCGGTGCAGGAAAGAGTACTATCGTAAACCTTGTATCAAGATTCTACAATGTTGACAGCGGAAGAGTACTTATTGACGGCGTAGATATTTCCAAGGTAACACTTAAGTCACTTCGTTCACAGATGGGTATCATGCTTCAGGATAGTTTCATCTTTTCAGGAACTATCGCAGATAACATCCGTTACGGTAAGCTTGATGCTTCTTTGGATGAGATAAAGAAAGCGGCCAAGACAGTTTGCGCTGCGTCATTTATTGATGATATGCAGGATGGTTATGATACTGAAGTTAAGGAACGTGGTTCTTCGTTAAGCCAGGGCCAGAAGCAGCTTATTTCTTTTGCAAGAACTTTACTTTCAGATCCTGCGATACTGGTGCTTGATGAAGCTACTTCAAGTATCGACGTTCAGACCGAACGTGCACTTCAGAACGGACTTAATGCAATGCTTGAAGGAAGAACTTCTTTCATCATCGCACACAGACTTTCAACTATTAGAAACTGTGACAAGATTATGTACATTGATGATGGTGGAATTGTTGAGTGCGGTAACCATGATGAACTCATGGCCAAGAAGGGACTTTACTACAAACTTTACACTTCACAGTTAGATGATATTGCATAAAACAAAATACAAAATCACTTACAAAAGGACTATCCAAAGATAGTCCTTTTTTGTTATAATTATTGATGTATGTCCTTATAAAAATACACATACCAAATGTCTTGATATTTGAACAATAAATATGACGAAGGGAGACTATATGAAACGTTTTGACGGTTACATGAATGGTGTGAATATTGGCGGTTGGGTAAGTCAGTGCAGACATACTATCGAGCACTACGATAACTTCTTTAAGAAGGAAGATGTAATGAAGATTAAGTCATGGGGACTTGATCACATAAGAGTTCCTGTTGACTACGAACTTGTGGAAGATAAAGACGGAAATTATATCGAAGAAAACTTTAAATACATTGATAATGTTATTTTATGGTGTAAAGAAGCCGGGCTTCATATGGTTTTAGACCTTCACAGAACCTTTGGTTATTCTTTCTATGAAGGTGACAACGAAAATGGCTTTTTTGAAAACGAAGATCTTCAGGAAAGATTCTACAGACTCTGGGAAAACTTTGCTCAAAGATACGGTAAGTATGAAGATATGCTTTGTTTTGAACTTTTAAATGAAGTTACAGATAAAAGCTACTGTGATCCCTGGAACAGAATCTCGACTGAATGCATTAAAAGAATTCGTAAGATAGCACCTACAGTTAAGATTCTTGTTGGTGGCTACTGGAATAACAGCGTTGAAGCGGTTCTTGATTTATTAGTACCTTACGATGAAAACATTGTTTACAATTTCCACTGCTATGAGCCTTTAATCTTTACTCATCAGAAAGCTATGTGGATTCAGGGAATGAAAGAAGACTTCTCACTTTCTTTTGACAAAACTTACAAGGAAATGGACGAAGCCAATAATTCACTGCTTCCTTATCTTGACTCCAAGATGCTTAGCTACTGTGATGATGAGAATGAAAAGTTTGGCGAGAAATTCTTTGATAAGTTCTTTAAGGCAGCTGTTGAACTTGCTGATAAAAGAGGCGTCATTCTTTACTGCGGTGAGTACGGTGTAATCGACCAGGCGGACCCTGAGGACACTTTAAAGTGGTTTATTGAAATTAACAAGGTGTTTGAAAAGTACGGTATTGGACGAAGCGTATGGTCATACAAGAGCATGAACTTTGGACTTAGCGATGCTCATTATGACAGCATCCGCGACAGACTTATTAAATACTTATAAGCGAAGGTTTTTAGTAGAATATTTTTAATTGCAGGTAAGAAATGGATAAAAACGAGAAATTTACAGTTTCCAAGGACATGATGTTAAAACTCAACAAAAGAGATATGTACATGCAGTGGCTTGGAATAGAATTTTTGGAGCTTAGAGAAGACTATATTATGACTAAGCTTCCGGTAAGAGACGAACTTTTAAACAACTTTGGAGCAATCCATGGTGGAGTTTTGTATTCTCTTGCAGATATCACCGCCGGAACCCTTTCATGTTCACACGGAAGGCTGACTCCTACGGTAGATGGTCACTTAAATTATATGGAACCGGCTATTGTTAAAGAATACGTAACTTGTGAAGCCAAGCTTAAAAGATACGGAGCACATCTGGTTTCTTTAAATGTTGAAATAAAAAATGAGGAAGGTAAGCTTTTAGACGATGGATGTTTTACATTCTACAGAACAGAAAGTCCAATCGGCTAAGGGTAAGGTAAAAAGGTATGAAATATGATGTAGCGATTATTGGTGCCGGCCCCGGTGGTATTTTTTCGGCATACGAACTTATGATTAAAAAGCCTGATTTGAAGGTTGCTGTTTTTGAAGCGGGTTATCCCCTTGAAAAGCGTAAATGCCCCATCGACGGTGATAAGGTCAAGTCATGTATCGGATGCCATACATGTGCAATCATGAACGGTTTTGGTGGCGCAGGTGCATTCTCAGATGGTAAGTACAACATTACCAATGACTTTGGCGGAACCTTATATGAATACATTGGAAAAGATGAAGCCATCAAGCTTATGAAATATGTTGATGACATTAATATGTCTCATGGGGGAGAAGGCACCAAGATGTATTCAACAGCCGGCAGCGAGTTTAAGAAGATTTGTATGCAGAACAAGCTTACACTTTTAGATGCAAGCGTTCGTCATCTCGGTACAGACATTAATTACGTTGTGTTAGAAAATATATATGCAGAACTTAAAGATTACGCAGATTTTTACTTCCACACACCTGTAGAAACTATCGAAGCTTTGGATAAGGGTTTTAAGGTTACCTACAAAGATGGTGAAATTGAATGCGATAAGTGTATCGTCTCAGTTGGCCGAAGCGGTAGCAAGTGGATGGAAGAGGTCTGCAAGTCGCTTAATATATCAACTCTTTCAAACCGCGTTGATATCGGTGTTCGTGTAGAACTTCCCGCTGTTATTTTCTCACATCTTACAGATTCACTGTATGAAAGTAAGATTGTATATCGTACAGAAAAGTACGAGGATGCGGTAAGAACCTTCTGCATGAACCCTCACGGTATCGTTGTAAACGAAAATACTAATGGTATCGTAACAGTTAACGGTCATTCTTTTGAAGACCCTGAAAAGAAAACAGACAATACAAACTTCGCACTTTTGGTTTCCAAGCACTTTAGCGAGCCTTTTAAGGATAGTAACGGATACGGTGAAAGTATCGCCAGATTATCCAATATGCTCGGTGGTGGCGTAATTGTACAGCGTTTCGGTGATATGGAACGTGGACGTAGAAGTAACAGAAAGAGAATTGAAGAAGGCACTGTAAGACCTACTCTTGAAGCAACACCCGGCGATTTAAGCCTTGTTCTTCCCAAGAGAATTCTCGACGGTATTGTTGAAATGATTCACGCACTCGATAAGATTGCACCCGGTACAGCCAACGAAGACACACTCTTATATGGTGTTGAAGTTAAGTTCTACAATATGCAGGTTAAGCTTGATGAAAATCTTGAAACCGAGTACAAGGGTCTTTACATTATCGGCGACGGTAGTGGCGTAACACACTCACTTTCACATGCATCGGCAAGTGGTGTTTACGTAGCAAGAAAAATTCTTGAAAATATGTAATAAGCCCGGCTGGCTTAAAAACTTTTGAAAATATGTAAAAGGGACAAAAGAAAATGAATTTTAAAGGATTGCACAGAACCTCATATGCTAAAAACTGGGACGAGGCCCTTCCGATAGGTAACGGAACCATGGGAGCCCTTATTATGGGTGACCCGATTTCGGAAGTGTATATTACAAACCACGAAGAACTTTATTTACCTCTTCCTGAAAATAATGAGTCCCGTCCTTTTAACGGATTTCCAAGACTTGCAGAAACAAGAAAGATGATTCGTGAAGGCAAATATGAGGCGGCGACCCGTTACTATATCGATGGTCTTGAAGAGGATGGATGCCCTAAAGATTTCATGATCTGGCCCAATCCCTTTGAAACTGCAAGTGAACTTCATATCGATATGGAAGCAGGAAAGGCCGAGGATTACGATCAGATTCTTGACTTTACTACAGGTGAAGCGATTGTAACTTATAAGGTTGGAAAGACAGAATTCTGCCGAAGGAGTTTCATTTCAAGAAGCCGTAACCTTTTGGCAATTGAGATATCTACAAATAATAAAGAAAAGTTTTCTTTTGACATATCCTTACAGGAAAATGAAAATGCAGCCCACATTGAAGAGCCTAATCATTTCTGCGAAGGTGACTGCTTATTTTCCGTAGTGACTCATAGCGAAGATGAATCCGGTTATTTATCGATGGCACAGATTATCTGTGACGCAAGCCAGAAGTCAGCATATACTTCAGGAAACGGTTTTTACATTTCTAAGACCAACAAGGTTGTAATTCTTTATACGCTTGCTCCATGGAAGGGCAAGAAAGCAGAGGCAACAAGACTTGCGGTACTTAGAAATCTTGAAAATGCCCCCGATAGCTATGATGAACTTTTAAAGGAACACGTTATCATTCATCGTGAGATGTTTAATCGTGTAACCGTAAACTTCAGTGACAGTAATGTCGCTTATACAAACGATGAACTTAGAGAAATGAGTAAGGATTCTCTTGCGCCTGAATTCTTTGAAAGAATGGTAGACATGGGTCGATACCTTGAAATTTCAAGTTTCGGAACCCTGCCTCCAAACCTTCAGGGCGTATGGAACGGAACCCCCACACCTCCCTGGAGTTCAGACTACACATTGGATGAAAATATTCAGATGATGATGTGGCAGGTTCTTCCCGGCGACTTCCCTGAATTTGCAAGAAACTATTTCGACTGGCTCGAAAGCTATGTGGAAGACTTTAGAAAGAACGCAATGGCATATTATGGCTGTCGCGGAATCTTTAGTGCACCCAGAGTATCGTCAGATGGAAATCTTCGTCATTTCGGAATGCCCTGGCCTATGTGCTTTTGGACAGCAGGAGCGGGCTGGTTATCTCAGGTATATGAAGATTATTATGAATACACTCTTGATAAAAACATTCTTCAAAGAGGTGTTAAATTCTGGAAGGACGTTGTTCTTTTCTATGAAGACTTCATGCAGGTAGGAGCGGACGGAAAATACGAGTTTATCCCGTCTTATTCACCTGAAAATACTCCTCTTGGAAATGATTCGCCTACTGCAATCAATTCAACGATGGATGTTGCCATTGCAAGAGAGGTTTATACAAACCTAATTAATGCCTGCAAGATACTTGATATCGAAGAAGAAAATATTGAAAAATGGCAGGAAGAACTTTCAAACCTTCCTGATTATGCAGTAAATGAAGATGGAGCCCTTAAGGAATGGATTCCTGAAATCTTTAAGGATGATTATCATCACAGACACTCATCACACCTTTATATGGTATTTCCGGGACACGAAGCTTTGTCCGATGGAAATGATGCCTTGCTTGAAGCGTGCCACAGCGCGACCAAGTATAGACTTTTAGATGGTGTAGATGCGATTTCGGGATGGGGACTTGCACATCTTGCCAATATAAGTGCAAGACTTAAAGATGATAATCTTTGGTATCTTGCACTCAACAGACTTATAACCAAGTTCACACTTGATAACCTATTTACAGGCCACAACGAGCATTCTCTTTTCCAGATGGATGCCAACCTTGGAATTACTGCAGCAGCTTATGAAATGTTTGCATATTCAGACATGGACAAGATTGAACTTCTTCCTGTTTTATGCGACAAACTTCCTTATGTCTGCATCAAGGGCTTACAGGCCAGAAACAATGTTTGTATCAAGTTTTTGGAAAAAGAAGGTGAGTGGATCAGAGCCACACTTGTTAACCTTGGAAACAAGGATGTCCGTATAGTGTGCCCTAAGGGATATTCGCTTGAAAACGGAGATCGTGAGATTACACTTAGAAAAGGTCAGACTCTTGATATTAACGGATACAAGAGAGAGTAAAAAAATATTCTTTTGTTAGTTTTAAATGTAGATTTTATATGGTAAAATGAACTCTGTGTGAATGAAATTTTTACGGTGAATGCTAATGACTGATGAGGAAAATAAAAACTATCAGGATTCCCGCAGAAAACGAGTTGAACGTCTTAAAAAGATTATCCGATTTTGTCGCAGAGCCGGGTACATTTTGCCATGGGTAGTCGTTCTTTTGCTTGCCATAAGAATACATGCTTTACGGACTGAGGTTATAAAGACCCGGGAGCAGTTACAGGAATATGGTGAAGAAAATGAGCGTCTTAATTTTGAAATAGGCAAGATTGATCAGGCGCAACAGCAGAGTGCTATAGAAGAGGATAGTAAAGATAAACTGGACCAAATCATACTCAATGATCAGATACCGATGGATTTTGATGATTTGTCTTTAGAAGAGTTGTATGACGGTTATCGAAAGGTATATTTGACCTTTGATGATGGCCCCAGCAGCAATACTGATGCGATACTTGATATTCTGAAGGAATATGATGTAAAAGCCACTTTCTTTGTTATATATAAAAGTGGTCGAGATAATGAAGCGTTATACAGAAGAATAGTTGATGAAGGACATTCAATTGGAATGCATTCCTGTACTCATGAGTATTCTGTAGTATATGCGGGTAAAGAAGAATTTTGGGCTGATACTAAAAAGCTTCAGGACCTTTTATATATGGTAACCGGTGTACAGTCTACTCTTTATCGTTTTCCTGGAGGAAGCTCCAACAAGGTAAGCTCGATTGATATGAGAGAGTTCGGAAAGATCCTTAAGGACAACGGTATTTCATATCACGACTGGAATATTTCGTCTCAGGACGCGAGTAAGCCGATTCCTTCAAAGAATCAGATTTTCGCAAACGTAACCAAGGATCTTGAAAATTACAGTCAGGCGGTTGTGCTTATGCATGATACGGCTTCTAAGGTAACAACAGTGGAAGCGTTGCCTGAGATTATTGAGTATATTCAGTCCATGGAGAAGACGGTTATTCTTCCTATTACTGAAGAGACTAACCCGATTCAGCACATTCATCTTGATGATTAATTGATAATAAATCCACAGGATTTGTTTATAGAAACTATATAACTTTAAAGATAAAACGGAGGATTAGGAACATGGGATTTTTCTCAGACTTGAAAGAGGACCTTTCACAGGCTGTAAACGAAACTTCACCTGAAAATGAAGTAAATGAGGCTGAAGCTGCTGTTGAAGCTAATAAGGAAGAAATTGATCTTGATGCATTATTAAATATTGTTGATGAAGAGGTTAAGAAGGAATCAGCTCCTGCAAAGCCTTCTTTTGAGCCCAAGAAAATGGATGTATTTATGGCAAGCGATGAAACAGCCGTAATTACAAAGGGTATGACTATCACAGGTGATATTTCATCTGCAGGCAACATGGAACTTCTTGGAACAATTAAGGGTAATATCGTAATTAGCGGTAAACTTAATATCACAGGTTCTATTGAAGGTGATTCTAAGGCTGCTGAAGTATATGCTGAAAACGCTAAGATTACCGGTGAAGTAAATTCAACAGGTTCAATCAAGATTGGACAGAGCTCAGTTATTATCGGTAACATCTTTGCTACAAGCGCAGTTATCGCCGGTGCTGTAAAGGGTGATATCGATGTTAAGGGACCAGTTATTCTTGATACATCTGCTATTGTAATGGGTAACATTAAGTCCAAATCAGTTCAGATTAACAATGGTGCCGTTATCGAAGGTGTCTGCTCACAGTGCTACGCTGATGTTAGTCCTTCAAGCTTCTTTGAAGAATTCAAGAAGAATAAGAAATAATTAAAAAATAAGTAATAGATTGGTGAAATTGTTATGCGTATTATATTAAAGTTAAGTGGTGAAGCATTAGCCGGCCCCAAGAAAACAGGCTTTGATGAAGAAACTGTTAAAAAGGTTGCTCTTCAGGTTTTACAGATTTCCAAGGACAATGAAGTTGGTATCGTAATTGGTGGTGGAAACTTCTGGAGAGGTCGTTCAAGCGAGAACATTGATCGTGTAAAAGCCGATCAGATTGGTATGCTTGCGACTGTTATGAACTGCTTATATGTATCTGAAATTTTCAGATCAGTAGGAATGAAGACTGAAATTCTCACACCTTTTATCTGCTCAACATTTACAAAGCAGTTTAGTAAAGATACTGCTGTTGAGTGCTTTAAAGAAGGTAAGGTAGTATTCTTTGCAGGTGGTACAGGACATCCTTATTTCTCAACCGATATGGGAGTTGTTCTTCGTGCAATTGAAATTGAAGCCGAGTCAGTTCTTCTTGCCAAGTCAATTGATGGTGTGTATGACGATGACCCCGCTAAAAATCCTAATGCCAAGAGATTTGATGAAATCTCATTAGAGGAAGTTGTAAAGCGCGATCTTAAGGTTGTAGATTCAACAGCCAGCGTAATGGCAAGAGATAATAAAGTTCCATTCCTTGTATTTGATCTTAATGAAGAAAACAGCATTGTTAAGGCATTAAGCGGCAAGTTTAATGGTACAAGAGTAACAGTATAATAGTTGGAGGACCCAAATATGGATTCAAGAGTAGAACAGTATCAGGAGAAAATGCAGAAAGCATTTGACTTCATGACATCAGAATTTGCGACAATTCGTGCAGGACGAGCTAATCCTCACGTACTTGATAAGGTTCGCGTTGATTATTATGGAACACCTACACCTGTAGCGCAGGTTGGTAACATTACAGTTCCCGAACCCAGAATTATTCAGATTGCTCCCTGGGAGAAATCTCTTATTAAAGATATCGAAAAGGCTATTATGTCTTCAGAAGTAGGTATTACACCTTCTAACGATGGTTCAGTAATCCGTCTTGTTTTCCCTGAACTTACAGAGGAAAGACGTAAGGAACTTGTAAAGGACGTTAAGAAGAAGGGTGAAGACTGCAAGGTAGCTATCCGTAACATCCGTCGTGATGGTAACGATGCATTTAAGAAGCTTGCCAAGACAGATGTTTCTGAAGATGAAATCAAGAAGCTTGAAGATGAACTTCAGAAGATGACTGATAAGTTCATCAAGGAAATTGATTCAGCTTGTGAAGAAAAATCAACAGATATCCTTAAAGTTTGATGCGTTAGAATTAAGAAAAAATATTATAAAAAGGGCAGGGTGACATGTTCATTACCTGCCCATTTTGTGTATTTGTGTATCGGTAAAACCTTGGAGAAAGGAATAAGTCCAGACACTATCAGTGAATGGATTAAAGGTTAAGATGGAAGAAGTAAAGAATGTACCACGCCATGTGGCAATAATAATGGATGGAAACGGAAGATGGGCCAAGGCAAGAAAGATGCCTAGAAGCTATGGTCACATTCAGGGTGCTAAGACTGTAGAGCAGATTTGTGAAGATGCATACAACATGGGTATTGAATACCTTACAGTATATGCTTTTTCTACTGAAAACTGGTCAAGACCTGATGATGAAGTTTCGCAGCTTATGACGCTTCTTAGAAACTACATGAAAACCTGTATTCAGCGTGCCTCCAAGAATAACATGAAGGTTCGTGTAATCGGTGACAAGACAAGACTTGATGATGATATCCAAAAGAGCATTGCAGATCTTGAAGAAGCAACCAAAGATTACACAGGACTTAAGTTTACAATCGCCATTAACTATGGTTCAAGAGATGAAATCAGACGTGCGGTAACTGATATCGCCGGTAAGGTTAAAGAAGGCATCATTGATCCTTCTGATATTGACGAAGAGATGATTTCGGATGCGCTTGATACATCAGGATATCCTGATCCTGATTTACTTGTTCGTACCTGTGGTGAACTTCGTATTTCAAACTTCCTTCTTTGGCAGATTTCTTATTCTGAAATCTATGTAACAGATGTTGCATGGCCTGACTTTGATAAAGAGCAATTACGACTTGCCTGTGAGGCCTATGCTAAAAGAACTCGAAGATTCGGAAAGGTTTTGGAGGAGGAATAATGTTTTTAACACGACTAATCAGCGGAGCAGTGCTTCTAATTCTTTCTTTTACATTTATTTATTTTGGAGGTTATGCCTTAGCAGGAATTTGCTTGCTGCTTTCGGTAACTGCTTATCATGAGATGATGAAGGCACTCCATAAGGGAGATAAGAAGTATCTGGATGCTTTATCAATATTTGGATACATAGCGATAGTTATTTACTACGCATTACTTGCTTTTACAAACCAGACTACACTTCTTTGTATGGCAGTAGTTTTTTCAATTATTATCTTTCTTACAATATATGTTCTTTTCTTCCCCAAGTTCGTGGTTGAAGAGGTCATGGGCGGCATATTCGCATATCTTTATGCACCCTTAATGCTTTCTTTTGTCTATCTTACAAGAGAACTTACAAACGGAAGCTATATTGTATGGATGATTTTCATCAGTTCCTGGGGCTACGATACATGTGCTTACTGCGTCGGAATGCTTACAGGTAAAACTATCGGAAACCACAAGTGTTTCCCTAAACTTAGCCCTAAGAAATCATACGAGGGACTTTTTGGTGGTGTGATTGGTGCCGCTTTAATCGCATGGCTTTACGGCCACTTCTACATGGGAGTGCATGTAACTGACATCCCTAACCTTGAGTGGATGCTCGCAATCATCGCCGCAGTTGGCGCTTTTATCGCGCAGGTTGGAGATTTGGCAGCATCAGCAGTCAAAAGAAATAAAGACATTAAAGATTACGGTAACTGCATCCCCGGACATGGTGGTGTGCTTGACCGCTTTGACAGTATGATATTTACAGCTCCAATAACTTACTTTTTGGCAGTGCTTTTATTAAATAGCATCCATTAGGAGATTATATGAAAAATCTTGTTATTTTAGGATCCACAGGATCAATCGGAACTCAGACACTTGAAATAGTAGACGCTCAGGAAGGTTTAAACGTTACAGCTCTAGCAGCGGGAACAAATGTTGAACTTATGGAAAAGCAAATCCGTAAGTATAAGCCCATCGCAGCTGTTATGTTTGATGAAAAAGCGGCTAAAGATTTAAAAGAAAGAGTAAAAGATACAGATGTAAATGTTCTTTCAGGCATGGATGGCCTGCTAGAGATTGTTAGGCTTGATGAAGCTGACATTGTTGTCACTGCTTTAGTTGGAATGATTGGCATAAGACCTACAATTGAAGCTATTAAAGCCAAAAAGACAATTGCCCTTGCTAATAAAGAAACCCTTGTCTGCGCAGGACATATTATTATGCCACTTGCCCAGAAGATGGGTGTTTCCATTTTGCCTGTTGACAGTGAGCACAGCGCAATCTTTCAGTCACTTAATGGTGAAAACCGCAAGCAGATTAGTAAGATTCTACTGACTGCTTCAGGTGGTCCTTTTAGAAATAAAACATATGATGAACTTAAAACTATGACAGTAGAAGATGCATTAAAGCATCCTAACTGGAGCATGGGAAAGAAAGTTACAATCGACTCAGCATCCCTTGTAAATAAAGGCCTTGAAGTGATTGAGGCTAAGTGGCTTTTTGGAGTATCTGAAGATGATATTCAGGTTCTTATCCAGCCTCAGAGTATTTTGCATTCAGCGGTTGAATTTATTGACGGCGCGGTAATGGGCCAGCTTGGAGTGCCGGATATGAAGCTTCCTATTCAGTATGCACTTTTCTATCCTGAAAGAAGACCTATGCAGGATAACCGCATTGATTTCTTCAAACTTGCATCGATTGAATTCTTTAAGCCCGACACTGAGACATTTAAGGGACTTAAATTTGCTTATAATGCAACCAAGACAGGCGGTTCAATGCCTACTGTATTTAATGCGGCCAACGAAATGGCAGTAAAAGCCTTCATTGGTAAGAGAATCTCATTTACAGACATCTACGACATGATTGAATACGCCATGAATGAAATTAAGGTTGTTGAAAATCCTTCAGTTGAACAGATTCTTGAAGCTGAGAGCATGACATATGATCTTTTAAGCAAGAAGTTTGGTTAGACAGGCGCTTATTTGCAACTATTTTATATATTTAAAGGATATTTTTAATGAATACAATAGGTACTTTGTTGTGGTTTCTGATTATCATTTCCGTGGTAGTCATAAGCCATGAGTTCGGCCATTTTATTGTGGCAAGAAGAAACAGAATACGAGTAATAGAATTTGACGTGGGAATGGGACCTACACTTTTTCATTTCACAAGAAAAGGAACAAAGTTCTGTCTAAAAGCGTTACCCTTAGGTGGCGCCTGCGTTTTTGACGGAATGGAAATTGATCCCGAGGCTTTAAAAAAGTCTGACGATAAAGAAGTTATAGACGAATCAATTGCAGACATTGATGTTAAGGGCGAAAAGTCCTTTAGAGAAGCAAGTGTCTGGGCAAGAATTGCAACAGTTTTGGCAGGACCCTTCTTTAACTTTATTCTGGCAATGATTTTTGCTCTTGTAATCGTTTCTTTCTGTGGTTCGGACTTACCGATTATTAGCGGCCTTACACAGGGGCGGCCCGCGGCTGAATCCGGACTTAGTGTAGGAGATACAATCACAAAAATTAACGGTGAGAGAATCCATATCTGGCGTGATATTACACTTATTTCGATTCTTAACAGTGGCGAAGACCTTAAAATCGAGTATGTTCATGATGGAAAGAAGTTAGAAACAGTGGTTACGCCTTCTTTTGACGAGACTGAAAACAGATATTTCATCGGTATTGAAGGTGGAAACCAGTACATTAAATGTAAAGGTCTCAGTCTCTTTAAATATAGCTGGTATGAAATTCGATTCAATTTCAATAACACATTAAAATCACTTTTTACCCTCTTTAGGGGCAAGCTTTCGATGGATAACGTGGCAGGTCCTGTGGGCATTGCCGAGGCAGTTGGCGACAATTACGTGGCTGCCAAGGAGTACGGTTTACTTAGCGTCATTCTTACTATGATGAATTTTGCGATGTTAATCAGCGTTAACTTAGGCGTCATCAACCTTTTGCCACTTCCTGCAATCGATGGCGGAAAGCTCATCTTTATGCTCATTGAAGTTGTAAGAGGCAAGCCTGTGCCTGCGGAAAAAGAAGGTATCGTGCATTTTATCGGTATCATTCTTTTGTTCTTACTGACTATTTTTATTTTCTTTAACGATATCATGAGACTGATGGGAAGATAAAACTTAGAAAGTGACGATGAGAATTGCCGTGTGGACCGGCAGACTAATAAATTCTATGACGAGGAGATATCAGATGTCATATAGAGACAATACCAAAGAGATTCATATTGGAAATAAGGTGATTGGACACGGAAATCCTATCTTAATCCAGTCAATGACAAATACACATACTGAAGATGTTAAGGCGACAATCGAGCAGATTCACCGCCTTGAAGCAGCGGGATGCGAGATTATAAGAAGTACGGTTCCTACACTTGAGGCTGCTAAGGCCATCGCGGAAATAAAAAAGGAAATTTCAATTCCCTTGGTTGCTGACATTCACTTTGATTACAAAATGGCGGTTGCGGCTATCGAAAACGGGGCCGACAAGGTAAGAATTAATCCCGGAAACATCGGAAGCGACGATAAACTTCGCGAGGTTATTAAGGCTGCATCTGAAAGAAATATTCCTATTCGAGTAGGCGTTAATTCAGGCTCTTTGGAAAAAGAACTGATAGAAAAATATGGTCACGTTACAGCCGAAGGTTTAGTTGAAAGTGCTTTAAACAATGCCAAGCGTATTGAAGATATGGGATACGACAATTTGGTATTAAGCTTAAAATCAACAAATGTTTTGATGTGCGCCAAGGCTCACAAGATTATTGCTGATAAGACTAATTATCCTCTTCATGTGGGTATTACGGAGTCAGGAACGGTTTTTTCAGGTAATTTAAAGTCAGGAATTGGCCTTGGTATGATTCTTTCAGAAGGAATTGGCGACACCATCAGAGTTTCACTTACAGCTGATCCCGTAGAAGAGATTAAGGCAGCCAAGATTGTTCTTAGAACTTTGGAACTTAGAAATGAAGGAATCGAAGTCATTTCATGTCCCACATGCGGACGTACCAAGATAGATTTGATTGGACTCGCACACAAGGCCGAGGAACTTGTTAGTGATTATCCTTACGACATTAAGTTAGCGGTCATGGGATGTGCAGTAAACGGCCCCGGAGAAGCCAAAGAAGCTGATTTGGGAATTGCCGGAGGAAACGGAGAAGGACTCATCTTTAAAAAGGGTGAGATTGTTCGCAAGGTTCCTGAAGACCAGTTATTTAAGGCCCTTAAGGAAGAACTTGATAACTGGGCATAAAGTGTCTTTCCCTTAGGAAAGCACTTCCATGGGGGATATATGGAAAAGCCATTTTTAGAAGTATTTAAAGCTTTAAAATTAAAAGATTCGCTTAAAGAAATGTTTGATGACGTCACTGTAAACAGAGTAGTTACAACCAAAAGGCGTGATCTTATTAAAGTATATATTGAAAGTAATCACATAATTTCTAAAAAGGATATATATCAGGTGTCCGGGGAGATTAGAAAACAGCTATTCCCCGGTACCGAGGTGGAAATCCGAATTCTTGAACAATACCATCTTTCTGATAAGTATTCCGTAAAAGATCTTCTTGATGAGTACTGGGAAAGCATGTTTTATGAGCTTTCTGAAAATGCCAAGATCCTTGAAAACTGTTTCAAGAAGATGAAATACGAAGAAATTTCCAAGGAAAGAATTAAAATAATGATTCCTGATAGAGAAATCTATCATAACCGTGAGCGGGAAATCCTTCAGTACCTAAGCAAAGTGTGCTGTGAACGTTTTGGACTTCGCGCTGAGTTTGTCATGCAGTATGACGAGGTAGAAGAGTCCAACAAGGAAGCCTGGGATGAGTACAGAATCCAGCAGCTTGTTAACCAGACTCTTGCAAACCAGGTAAGGACTGCTTCAGGTGCAGATGGCTCATTTGACGGCGCTTCAGAAGGTGCTCTAAAGGCGGCTTCTAATGGCGAGGCTTTAGCAGGTGAAATGACAGCTTCTTCCGGCGATGCAGCTTCAGCCGGCGTAGGTTCTTCAGATGGAGCCAAAGAAGGCGCAGCGGCTGAGCGTTCTTTTGCAAATACTGCTGAAAACTCATCGGACGGAACTAAGGCTAAAGAACAGGCAGCCTCTAAGCCTGAAAAGAAGGAATTCAAGCCTAAAAGTGACTTTAATAAGTCAGGCTTTACACCTAACAGAAAATTCAAAACGTCCCGCTATAGTGATGAATCCAGCGATAATCCGCTGGTTATTTATGGCAGGGAAATCGACGAAGAGGAACCTATTATTCCTATTGAAGACATCGTTGGTGAAATCGGAAGTGTCGTTATTCGCGGTATGATTACAGCTACCGACAGAAGAGATATCCGTAATGAGAAGAGTATTCTTTTTATCGATGTAACTGACTTTACAGATACAATGCGAATGAAAATATTCGTAAAAACCGAGATGGCAGACGATTATTTAAAGCGTCTGGCACCCAAGAAGTTTATTAAGGTTAAGGGTATTCCTCAGCTCGATACATTTGACAATGAACTTTCAATCGGTTCACCTAATGGAATTATGGAATCTACTGACTGGCGCAAAAAGAGAATGGACCTTGCGCCTATGAAGCGTGTCGAACTTCACTGCCACACCAAGATGAGTGATATGGATGGCGTATCCGATGCTTCAGACCTTGTAAAGTGCGCCCAGTCATGGGGCCACAAGGCGCTTGCCATAACTGACCACGGTGTTGTGCAGGGATATACAGATGCTCATCACACATGGGATGCTTTATGGGATAAGGAGAAAAAGAAAAGGATTGAAGCGGGAGATGAACATCCAACGCCCGATGATTTCTTTAAAGTTATCTACGGTGTTGAAGGCTATCTTGTAGATGACCTTGTTGAAACTGTAACTAATTCCAAAAACCAGAGTATTAGCGATGACACTTATGTCGTATTCGATATAGAAACAACTGGTTTTTCACCTGTTAAGAATAAAATAATTGAAATCGGTGCCGTTAAAGTTAAGGGCGGAGAGATTATAGGAAGATTTTCAGAATTTGTAAATCCTGAATGCGCGATTCCTTATCGTATAACCAAACTTACGGGTATTGATGATCGTATGGTTGAGGATGCGCCTACAATTGAAAGCATTTTGCCAAGGTTTTTAACCTTTGCAGCCGATTCGATTCTGGTTGCCCACAATGCTTCTTTTGACACATCTTTCATAAAGGCCAACGCTCTTGCGATGGGTATATCTTATGAGTTTACTTCGGTTGACACAATCGGTATGGCTCGACCAATACTTAAAGAACTCAATAACTACAGGCTTGAAACTGTGGCCGGTAAGTTAGGGGTACCGCTTGAAAACCATCACAGGGCGGTTGATGATGCTGAATGTACAGCTCAGATTTTTTTAAAGCTTTCACAAAAGCTTATGGACCAGGGAGTAAAGACATTAGATGAGCTGATTGACTTTGCAAAGATTTCTCCGGATATGGTTAAAAAGCTTCCTGTCTACCACATTATTATTCTTGCCAAGAATAATACAGGCCGCGTTAACATGTATTCACTGGTAAGTAAGTCGCACCTTGAGTACTTTAATAAAAGGCCACGTATTCCTAAAAGTGAGATTATTAAGCACAGGGAAGGGTTGATTATCGGTTCGGCCTGCGAAGCGGGAGAACTCTATAGAGCGCTTCTTGATGAACGCGGCGAGGATACAATTGCGCGAATTGTTGATTTTTATGACTACTTAGAGGTTCAGCCTCGCGGTAATAACATGTTCATGGTTCGCGATGAAAAGCATGCTAATATCAATTCCGAAGAGGATATTTTAAATATAAACAGAGAAATCGTAAAACTGGGTGAAATGTACAATAAGCCCGTCGTTGCTACCTGTGACGTTCACTTCATGAATCCTGAGGATGAGATTTACAGACGAATCATCATGAAGGGACAGGGCTTTGCTGATGCCGATGATCAGGCACCTTTGTACCTTCATACAACAGATGAGATGCTTGAAGAGTTTGGCTACCTTGGAAGAGACAAGGCACTTGAGATAGTTGTTACGAATCCTAATGCGATCGCTGACTGCTGTGAATCGATTTCGCCGGTTCGACCTGATAAGTGTCCACCTATTATTGAGAATTCGGATCAGACGCTTACAAAGATTTGCTATGACAAGGCCCACGAAATATATGGCCCAGACCTTCCTGAAATCGTTGAAAAACGACTTGAGAGAGAACTTAACTCAATTATCACAAACGGATTTGCCGTTATGTACATTATCGCGCAGAAACTCGTTTGGAAATCGGTAGAAGATGGATATCTGGTAGGTTCCCGTGGTTCAGTAGGTTCAAGTTTCGTTGCTACAATGTCCGGTATTACTGAAGTTAACCCCTTGGTTCCTCACTACTATTGCAGTGAGTGCCATTACTACGATTTTGATTCAGACGAAGTCAAAGAATATCGAGGTAAAGCCGGAGTGGATATGCCTGATAAGGCCTGCCCGGTTTGCGGTGCCAACTTAAAGAAAGACGGATTTGATATTCCGTTTGAGACATTCCTTGGATTTAAGGGAGATAAGGAACCTGATATCGACCTTAACTTCTCGGGTGAATATCAGTCCAAGGCTCATAAATACACAGAAGTTATTTTCGGTGCAGGTCAGACCTTCCGTGCCGGAACAATCGCTTCACTTGCCGATAAAACAGCATACGGTTACGTTAAGAAGTACTTTGAAGAAAAGGGTATGAGAAAACGTGACTGTGAAATCAACAGAATCGTAGGCGGATGCGTTGGTGTACGTAGAAGTACAGGTCAGCATCCCGGTGGTATTATCGTTTTACCTGTGGGAGAGGACATCAATTCATTTACACCCGTGCAGCACCCAGCAAACGATACCGAAACTGATACAATAACAACACATTTCGATTACCATTCAATCGACCATAACCTTTTAAAACTCGATATTCTTGGACACGATGATCCTACCATGATTCGTATGCTTCAGGACTTAACGGGAATTGATCCTTTATCAATTCCTCTTGATGATCCAAAGGTTATGTCGCTTTTTGAAAACACTGAAGCCCTGGGCGTTCAACCCTCAGATATTCTAGGTTGTAAGCTTGGATGCCTCGGTATACCTGAATTTGGTACTGACTTTTCAATGGGAATGGTTATTGAGGCTAAGCCAACCTGTTTTTCGGATCTTATAAGAATTGCAGGACTTAGCCATGGTACCGACGTATGGTTAAATAATGCGCAGGATCTTATTCGTGATGGAATAGCAACTATTTCAACAGCAATCTGTACTCGAGACGATATCATGACATACCTGATTAACAAGGGTGTTGAATCCGAAGAGTCCTTTAAAATCATGGAAATGGTTCGTAAGGGAAAGGTTGCGGCAGGAAAATGTGATAAGTGGCCTCAGTGGAAAGAGGACATGAGAGCATGTGATGTTCCCGAGTGGTACATAGAATCCTGCCAGAAGATTAAGTACATGTTCCCCAGAGCCCATGCGGCAGCTTACGTTATGATGGCGTGGCGAATTGCCTACTGTAAGGTTTATTATCCTTTGGCATATTATGCAGCTTTCTTCAGTATCCGTGCCAAGGCATTCAACTACGAAACAATGTGCTTTGGTAAGGAAAAACTTGAAGACGAACTTTCAAAACTTCAGAAACTCGAACATCCCACACCTAAGGATCAGGACTCAATACGTGATATGAGAATTGTCCAGGAAATGTATGCAAGAGGTTATGAGTTTATGCCAATCGACCTTTTCAGGGCCCAGTCCAGACTCTTTAGTGTTATCGATGGAAAGATTATGCCATCATTTACAAGTGTCGATGGTCTTGGTGAAAAAGCGGCAGATGCAATCGTGGAAGCAGCCAAGGACGGTCCCTTCTTATCCAAGGACAACTTCCGCGCAAGATCCAAAGCATCCCAGACCAACGCCGACGACCTCGAGCGTTTGGGAATCCTTGTCGGTCTTCCCGAATCCGACCAAATCAGCTTGTTTGATATGCTTTAAGTCGGACTTTAGGCGGTGACTGATGCTTTTGGATATTATTATGAAGTGTTTCAAGTCCTGCATTATGTAGTGATTGATGTTTTTCGAATATTTGAATTAATAACGTTGCATCCTCAAGATTTAGTAACCTTGAGGATGCATTTTTTATGGGCAGACGGACGGAAATGTGATTTGATGGAAAGATGAAATAAAACTATTGCAATTTGTGACGTAATCGTGTAATATACACAAGTCGGGTATTTACCGATTATGGCTGATTGGTCAAGCGGTTAAGACGCCGCCCTCTCACGGCGGAATCAGGGGTTCGATTCCCCTATCAGCTGCTATATGTTATTAATGGAAAAGATGCGTAAGCATCTTTTTTTGTTGTATATGCATAAGAATTATAATCAGCATAGGAAACGAGTGCTGAGATCGCCAGCGGTAAATTACGGAAAAAAGCAAGAATAATAAGGGTTTTTCCGTAAAATGGACCCAACAAGCTTCCCGCAACATCATCTCCAGCGGTAAATTACGGAAAAAAGCAAGAATAATAAGGGTTTTTCCGTAAAATGCACCCAACAAGCTTCCCGAAAACCTGTCGCCAGCGGTAAATTACGGAAAAAAGCAAGAATAATAAGGGTTTTTCCGTAAAATGG
>JAKSRS010000049.1 GCA_024403515.1 Lachnospiraceae bacterium | reverse complement strand
GTAGGCTCCAGGCTTTTAATGGCCGGGGTCGGCTTTTTAGTAGCGATGACCTTACTCTTTACGCTAATGCCCTTTATTGTATCCAAAGACTGGGCCGAAGGAGCGTTGGCCTGGTTTCTTTTAGGGCCGTATTTATCTCTAAGTGCCAGTTCCGAATCACCCAAAAACGCCTGATCTTTGGCCTTTTCTTTACGGGTTCTTGTATCCTCTTCAAATACAATAGCCATCTTCCTAAAGTCATCCTTTAAAAAGGCAGTTTTCTTTCGCTCATCGGATACAGGGTCGCTTATTAGTCCTGTAAGCTTACCTTCATACATAACATATAGTTCGTGGAGAGCTCTGGTTGCTGCTACATATAAAAGTTTGCAGTAACCATCCTCTTTGGGATAGGCTTCATCCGAAGCATCATAGATGGCAACACAGTCAAATTCAAGACCCTTGGAATATTCAATAGGAAGTACTGTGATAGTGTTTTCAATTGACATATTTTCCTCGTCAAAGCGGTTTACACTACGTCCTAAATTTAGTTTTGAAAGCTCGCCATAGACCTTTTGTGTCTCATATAAATCCTTACAGATTACTGCTATGGTTTCGTATTCACTGATCCAGTCTTTTAGCTTGTTTTCGAGGATTTTTACGTGCTTTGAAGCTTCGTTGACTTTCTCGGTCACCACTTCTTTTCCATGTCTTATGATAGGTTCCACGGGGTAAATCGGAAATGTTCCGTGCTCCAAAACGCTGGTTGCAAACTGCGAAATCTCTATGGTATTTCGGTAGCTTTTACGTAAAAGCCCAAAGTAGTCATAAGGGTCTGGAAGCATGATTTTCTTAACTTCTTCCCAGTCATTTAATCCACATCCTAAGCTAATGTTCTGTGATACATCCCCCATGATTGTAAAGGTGCATTTTGTAAGACACTTCTTTAAGGAAGCATATGTAAAAATGCCAAAGTCCTGTGCCTCATCAATTACAACATGGCAGGCTTCTCTAATAACCTCAGTTTCCTTGACTCTTTTATAAATATAGGCAAGAGCCGCAAGATCATAAAGATCAGGATTAAATCTGTCCCAGATAAGTTCTGAAGAAAGTTTTGATTCAAGACTGTTAAATCTATCGTATAAGTCCCATACGCTTTCTTTAACCTTAAGTCTTGAAAAATAGTTATTAAATCTTGTGTAAAGCTTCTTTTGAAGTTCCAAAGGATATGAAAGGCCCTTTCCAAAGAGTTCATTTTCAAACCTGCTAATTAAAAGATCAGTAAGTCTTTCATCAATCTCGACTTTGTTTCGCCCCTTCATTGCCTGAAGAACACCGCCTATTTCGGTTGCCTTCATAACAAGAGCTTTACTCTCTTCAATTTTAACATCTTCGTTTGGTATTGTTTCTCGAATAATTTGATCACAGAAGCTTTCAAGGCGAATAAAACGCTCCATCGTACCTTTGACACGGGCCGCACTGTCCTTTTTATCAAGCTTCTTAATTTTGTAGAATTTGGGATCCCACTCTTCATACAAAAGACGTACAAAAAGTTCCTCCATAGTCATCTGACCTACGTCATATACATCAAGATCCGGCAAAACTCCTGTAATGTAGTTAAGAAGCATCTTATTGCTTCCCACGATGTAGAAGTCCTGCGCATTAAACTCTCTTTCGTAATTAAAGAGAATATAAGATATACGATGCATCGCAACTGTGGTTTTTCCGCTTCCGGCGCTTCCCTGCACAATAACGTTGTGTCTTGGGTTAATTCGAATTACTTCGTTCTGCTCCTGTTGGATTGTTGCAATGATTTCACCAAGCACATTTCTTGAACTTTTAGATAAGTACTTAGTTAGCAGCTCATCGTTAGCTACTACTTCAGAATCATAGAAGTCTTTAACCCCATCATCGCCGACTTCATAGGTTCTTTTGCGTTCAAGCTCTATGGTCTGGTAACCTTCACCTGGTACAATAAATTTACACTCACCAAGGTTCTGATCATAGTAGGTTGACGCGATTGGTGATCTCCAGTCGATAACCTCGGGACTTGCGGGATCTTCGTAAATAACCTGCTTACCGATATAGTAAGTCTCCCTCTTTCCCAGTTCTTCGTCCTTGAAATCAATTCTTCCAAAATAGGGCTTTTTACTTGCTCTTTCGGCTCTTAGAAGTTCTTTACGGACTTCTTTAAACCTGTTGTCTTTAATAAACCACTGGGCAAGACCTTCTTTTTCATCGGCATCATAAACTTCCGAAAGCTCATGAAGCTCATTTTTAAGGCCTTGTACATCAGCTCGTTTCATGCTGACATTTTTAAGAGCGATTCCCTTTACCTGTGCATACTTTCGGGCCTCATCTTCCCGAGTTGTGCCATAGTATTCTCCCTTCACCGTTCTTACCTCCGTATAATTGGTGTCACCAAAATAGGTTATAATTTTTCGGGTAGCAAATCAGAATATTATCACAATAACATTCCTAATGCAAGGGCAAAAGAAAAAAGGCCCGAGACTCAGGTAATATGTCGCCCCTTCTTCTGATGTGATGAAAAAGTTGCTACATATCCGTCGGTCCCGGGCTTATAAAACTCTTTAAAGCTTATAATTTTTAACAAGTGAATCAAGGGTATTGGCTACGTCAGTCTGATCGTTAGAAATAGCTGCGATATTGTGAACCTGATCATTTACAAGTTCGACGCTTTCCATGATTGTACTTGTTTCCTTGGCTGAGTTTTGTGAAGCATCAGCTATGGAATTAATGGCGATTGTGACATCGTTCATTGTAGTACTTAAGTTCTTGGCAATTTCAGATACAAAGGTTGAAAGGTCCTTCATATTGTTTGCATCTTCTTCGTACTGCTTGGCTGTATCAACAAAGCTCTTATAATCGCTTGTAACGTCCTTGTTTATAAAATCTATAAGTGATCTTGAATCCGAAACAAGTGTATCAACCGAATCCTTAACCTGAACGATTGTATTTTGAATGTCATTTACAGTATTAGCAGTCTGAGCTGCGAGGCTACCGATTTCACCGGCAACAACAGCAAATCCTCTGCCGGCTTCTCCTGCTCTTGCAGCTTCGATTGAAGCATTTAAAGAAAGCAGGTTAATCTGGTCAGCGATTTCATTAATGCCTTCGGCCATGATTTCGATTTTTTCAACAACCTTGGCATTCTCGATACTTACACTCAATTTCTTTTCGTACTGCTCATTCATAGCCATAGCACGTTCAAAATTAGCAGAGCTTCTTTTGCCAATTTCTGAAGCACGCTCTTTTACTTCCTTGGAAACCTGATTGCTTTCATCTGCCTTGTCTGAAAGGTTATCAACAGCATCCTTAACCTCAGTAACAGAAGCCGAAAGTTCTTCGGTCGTAGCCGAGTTATCCATCATTAAGCCATTAATGTCGTGGATAGCTGCATTGATTGTTTCAATGCTTGAACTAAGTTCTGATACAGCACCGTCCAAGGTCTCTACATTACTACTGATTGTATTTGTATTCTCTGAAATTTTAAGCATCTCGCTTCTGTTAGCTTCAAGCATCTGATTTAATGATTCAGACATAACGCCAACTTCATCTTCTGACTTAGTTTCTATAGGAGCTACTGTATAATCACCTGCTGACATCTTTATAGCCATCTGCTGTGTTTCAACAATAGGCTTTGCAAGACGTCTTGCAAACAAAATGATGATTACCGCACAAATCAATGTAACTAAGCATCCGATAACAAATGACGAAGCACTTACAGTCTGAACAGATTTATTAATCGCCTTCTCGCTAAGTTCCAGCATCAATATCCAGTCATAGTTTTCAAAACTCTTACTGTAGATTCGCTTCTTTTCGCCGTTAATATTCACATTATTGCAGACAAGTTCTCCCGAAAGAATGCTTTCAGAAGCAGCGATAATGTTGTGAGTTTCATCTTCAGTAATGTTCTTTACTAAAATTTCTTCAGTAGGAACACCTGAAAGGTAGAATCCTGTGGTATTTATAAGTGTTGCGCTTCCTGAGCCACCAAGATCAACGTCATCTACAGTCTTTTGAACTACACTCATATCAACGTCTGTGTTTACTACGCCCATGAAGTTGCCGTTCTTATCAATGATGGGTACACAGTAAGAAGTCATCAAAATACCGATTGTTGTATCAACATAGGTTTCTGTATAGAAAGGTGTTTTCTCACCTTTACAATGAATAAACCATTCAGTGGGAGTAAGGTCGGTATCTGAAACATCCATTACATAAATTTCTCCACCGTCCATTACAACATAGTCATTTAACACAGCACCCTTCCAGGTTTCAGGATCCATGAAGGCGCCCATGGCAACAACAAGTTCACTTTCTTTAATGATAGATTCAAAAACCTTATTAATATCATCAAAGCTGTCACCATTATTTAAGGTAGCGCTAAGTGTATCAGCCATTGCCTTAGTGTAATACTCGACTTCACTAAGCTGGTCCGAAATATGAGCCTCTGTCGCTGAAAGTTCTGCCTCCATCTTGTCGGCAATAGTGTTCGACAGCTGCTTTTTAGCCATTTCTGTTGAGATTAATGTCGTAAAGAATAATGCAAGAATAATAGCAGGTAGCATTGTTACGACAAGTCGCATAGATAGTTTTTTAATTTTCATTAAAATACGCCCTCTCTAATGAATTAATAATTTCGGCTTATGCTAGCACTCGATTATTAACCGATAGTTTAAAGAGGGCGTAATCGTTTATTGTTTCTCAATTAGTTTCTGCCCGTTTTTTATAAATATCCCACTTCTTTGGCTCTGTTAATTGCCTGCTGACGATTTGAAACATTTAGTTTTCTAAATATATTGGTTATATGGAACTTAACCGTTTTTACCTTCTTGTCCATCTGATCGGCTATATCCTCATTTGGAAGCCCCATTGACATAAGAAGCACTATCTGACGCTCCGTTTTTGTTAAGGTCGCATACTCTTCCTGCCTTGTTTTTAAATAATCAGGATAGCGGCTCGCTACTTCAAGAGCGTATCCTCTTATCTTTTTAAGCCACTCCTCATCGAAGCTTTCGATATATTCAATGTCCTTTCTTTTGCATGCATCCTTGTATAACTTTATAAGTTCAACTACAATCTGCCCTTCATCAGAAAAAACACGAACATAACCGTACTTATTCCCAATCTCAAGCGCCTTTATAAAGTTCTCCAATGCGCGCGGTTCATCGCCGGCCTTTAAACATGCCATTGCTGTCAAAAGAAGGCATTCGCACATATCGTGTGGTCTGTGGCCTTGCTCCAAATAGCTTATCATCTGCTTGGAAAGAAGAATCGTAAGCATGTATTTTCCTGTTTGCAGGTATACTCTCATCTTAACCAAGTAGCAGTACATATCCATCAAAAATACATCTTTATTCTCATTAGGAGCCTTGTTTTCCAACCAGTTTTCTATATAGTCGTAGTCTGCCTCGTAGCAGTGGTAAAGGCAAATCGCTGCATCAAGGCTGTCTTTAAGTTCGTCGTAGTAGTTATCTTCAACCTTCTTACGTATCTTTTCAAATATCTCACTGGTGGTCTTGGTCTGACCTCCAAAAACAAGTATTCGCATCTGAAGCATGTAAGCAGTGAATAGACATCTGACATCCTTAACGCCTTCCAAAGTAGGAATTACCGAAGCTATGATAAGCAATGCTTCAAAAGCATTACCGGTTTCATACTTCCACTCAGCAAGTGCAACTTCGTAAACGCCCTTACCGCTTCGTCCGTAGATCTTCTCGATAGCCTTACAAACAATGGCCTCGTTTGCTTCCATACTGGGGCAAAACTCTGTCATGTCACGAAAGCCATTTATTACACTTGGTCTACAGGCTGTAAGCGCAAGTCCAAGCAAAGGACTATTTAAGCTATCAGCAAGATAGTATGCATGCGAAAGAGCCCTCACATTATCAACCTGCGGCATAACGATTTCTGTCATTATTCTAACTATATCTAAAGGACCGGGTTTGGACTTTTCAAGATCATCGATGGGCTTTCCTAACAAGTCCAAAAAAGCTTCTGCACTATCGAGCCTTCCTGCCATTGCCTCGATAACGCATCTTAGTGAAATAAGCGCAGGGTACTTCTTGAAGAAGTTCTCAGCGTCAGTAATAAGATAATCTCTGCATGTCCATATGGTTCGCATATCCATCTCACAAGCCGCAAAAAAGCTTAGAATAGTTTCCTCAAGATTCCCACTTTCTTTGGCCTGTTCAAGTTTTTCCAGAATTTCGTCCGTGTGCATATTACAGCGTTCTCGCACATCTTCCACTTTATACATTTCTTCCACTTTTTCACCTCACCATATTCCACGATGGATTGTGTTTTCTAGCATAATAAAAGCACTGTACAACAATATCATACAGTGCTTGTGATGTAAACTAGACCAAAGTCTAGTTTTTTAGTTTTTTTCACTTTCCATTAGAGGCTTTAGTTTGCGCTTTGTGTATCCTCTGTATCTCATCCAGGCTGTAACGCCACTTACCAACCAAACGACACCTACTGACCACCAGATTCCCCATAGACCAATAGCTGCTATTGAAGTGAGTACTACAGGAACAATAAATCTGCCAAGCACTTCGACAATACCGTTTAACAGTGCAAAGAACGCATCGCTCAAACCATTTAAAACACCTCTTGCCACATAGATAAGTCCAAGGAAAACGTAGAAATAGCTTGTAATTGAAAGTGCCTTGGCTCCCATCTCGATAACTGCTTCTTTTTCCACAAAGATACTAACTATAGTTCTTCCTCCAAACTGCATCACTGGAAGCATTATTAGAGAGAACAAAGCCATAATGATGAGTGACTGGTGAAATCCTTTAATAACCCTCTTACCCTTTTTGGCGCCGTAGTTCTGACCGCAGAAGGTTGAAAGTGCTGCACTTATTGTCTGGTAGGGCTGATGAATAATCTGCTCTACCCTGCTTGTAGCCGTAAAAGCGGCAACCGCTACAGGGCCAAAGGAGTTAACAACCTTCTGAAGCGCCATGCAGGAAATAGCAATAAGTGAAAACTGTAAAGAAAGAGGAATACCAAGCTTTATAGTCTTTAAGGTAATATCCTTATCGAAGGTCATATCCTCTTTACTAAGTTTAAAGTATGGATTTGTCTTAATTGCAAAAATAAAGCATCCGATACCCGCCAAAAACTGCGATATCAAAGTCGCAACTGCGGCTCCCACAACGCCCATCTTAAGCACAACAATGCAAAAAGCATCAAGTCCAATATTTATAAAACTTGAAACAATAAGAAAATACAGGGGAGTTTTGGAATCACCCAAAGCACGAAGCATGGATGAAATATAGTTATATAAAGATACAAAAACTATACCGATGCACATAATACGCACATAAATAAGCGCATCTTTAAAAATCTCTGAAGGTGTATCCAAAAGTCTGAGTAGAGGATCTGATAAAAAGAATGCAGTTATACCAACAATAAGTGGAAATACAAACATGATATAACCGGTGTTTGTAATACACCTTTTAACGCGCTTAGTATCATCCCCACCAAAGAACTGCGACGTAATAATGCCACCTCCGGATCCAATACCATTACAAAGTGCGAAGAATAGAAAGGTAATAGAACTTGAAGCTCCAACCGCTGCAAAAGCATCGGAACCCACAAGCCTGCCTACCATAATAGAATCTACAAGATTATAAAACTGTTGAAAAAGATTTCCTATAAGCATAGGAATCGAAAACTTCACTATAAGTGCCAGCGCACTTCCTTCAGTCATATTCAGTGTATTGTCTTTACCAGCCATTTTTCACCTTTACAGCCTTTCCCTTTCTCTGCGCTTATAATATGTGAATATAACACACATTTATTCTTTTGTTAACAATCTGCCAGTTGATAAAAGAAAGAAAAGAAGCGGATAAGCCGCAAACAGCGGATAGATATATCTCATGCAGCTTACCGGTCCAAGTAAAAACGTAAGCATATATAGTAAGGGTAATAGAATTGCAGTTGCCCTATGTCGTTCCCCCTTAGATATTGTCCTGAAAAATCCGAAAAGGCATAACCAAAGCGGAGTCCACAGTGAAAACAAAATATTAATAACCGCAAGACTGTTTATACCCTTAAAGTTACTCTCTTTATCATAAAACTCGTAAAGAGCCTTAGCTACCGGCGTATGGTCTTCTTCATCTCCGGTTTCGATATAGATTCTTTCAGAATATGGATCAAGAGGACTCGCGCCAATATACCAGTAGGGAATATTGAGTGTTAAAAACGCATCCGCATATTCCTTAGGACACTTAAGCCCAACCTTCAGCCAGAGCTTAATGAAATTCGAAATGTTGCTTTCAAGTATTTCATCGTTGGCATTATCCTTGACCGGATCAGCGAAGCGTGGATTGAAGTTATCATACTTAGGAAAATACATCATAATCTCACTTTTATTTTCCTCGCTAAGTTTTTGTGGTGCATTTATCATCACGTACGATAACTGCTGAATCGGTAAACTTAAAGCCTCATGCTTCTCCCCTGGATAAACTCCCATCGCCTTAAATCCCGGACCTGTGATTAATAAATAAAGAAGCACAGTCGAAATTGAAAAGACTGTAAATCTTAATCGAACTTTCTTCTGCATAAAAAATACAAATATAGAAAATACTACGAAAGCATACACAAAGTTGTTTCTAAGCAGGCAGCAAATCAGTCCTTCCAAAATCGCAACCGGTATTCCCACCGCCTTTTTGTAACCGACGTCTTTCGTAACCATTCTGTAGATATTTAGAATAAGCAAGGTAAAAACAGGCGCTATCGATACATCCTTGGTGGGAACCTGCATAAAAATCGCATTTACGGGAAGCGCATAAAAAACAATTGCCAGTATAGTCCAAATCCTTCCAACCCCTTTCTTATTAAGAAAAACAAGGACCTTGGCATAGATTATTGAGCTAACAAGCATCTGGCCTAGCGCGTAAGGAATAAAAGGAAGTACACTAAACCTGTTTCCAAATTTAACTGCGAGGCTCCAAAAGAACGTGTGCAAAACCGAATGATGGTTAATGTAATCCCCCGTAGTTGCCTGCGAATGCTGCCCAAACCAGTATGGTGTCTTGTAGAAAATATCGTAAGCATCAACCATCGGAAAATATGATAAAAACGCCGGAAGCCAGCATACAAAAATGATTAGTGAAAATACTAGCAATAAGGCCCAGTGCCTTTTAACCTTAAAAGGTGTAAAAAGAAATGACTCGCCCAATTTACGAGGCGCGTGGATCTTTCCAAGGCCCCAGATTACCAGATAAACAACGCTCGCCAGTAAAACCACAAAAAGCAGAAGCTTAAAAAAGTCTCCTGCACCATCAATGACAACCTGATTATATTTATATACATCCCTTCCAAGAACTACTGAAATAGCCAAAAGCAACGAAAAAGCACCGTATGCCACGCTAAACTTCTTACCCACCATTACTTATCCTTCCATTAATTCCAATGAGTAGTTATCACACAAGGACATTATAAAATATAAGCATAAATAAAACCATATTTTTATTTTTCGGTAATAGCTGCTGTATATAATGTCTTCTGTGAAAAAAAGACGAATCGTGCAAAAGAAGGTGCACAACGTCACTATCAGGGGATTTACGATGGACAACGACAAATCAGCTAAAGAGAAACTAATAAAAGACCTATACCATTCGCTAACCGCTCCCAGTCTTCCAAACGGAGCAGACGCTAAAAACTATTACTTTGATGAAGGAACCGGAACCTGGTATGTTCTTACCGGCAAAAGAAGGATTGACCGTCCCAGTATCGAACTTGCCAAACACTACTTCGAAGAGGTTTTACAACCCCTTAAGACTACCAGTCCCGGAACAGAAGCCTATCAAAAAGCTTTGTACTGCGCTATCGCAATTGAAGCAATAGATTTCTTCATGAAAAACAAAAACAAAGAAGAATAGTAAAAAGGCTTGAAAGAAAAAATCTTTCAAGCCTTTTACTTACACTTATGTAATACTATTTCTTAATCTTTATGCTCTTAGCCGCTGACCAGTCACTATAATACTTCTTTCCTGAAATAGTCTTATATGCTCTGATTCTTACGTAGTAAGTCTTGCCCTTCTTTAAGTTCTTAATTTCTTTTTCATTAACAGTAGCTTTATTAATCTTTACAGTCTTAACAGTCTTCTTAAACTTAGAATCGTTTGTGTACTGAATTTCATATCCTGAAAGTTTCTCGTTTGCTTTCCAGCTTACCTTGATAGCTCCCTTGGAAGGATTTGTTAACTTAGCCACAGAAATCTTAGAAGGATTAACTGAGATGTTTACTGCTTTACTTGCTGCACTGTAGTTTGATGTACCCTTCACATCAATAGTAATCTTTGCAGCACCAATAAAGTTTTTAGCTATAGTTACTTTTCCGGTTTTGGATACTGTTACGTTCTTATTGTTTGACTTATATGTTAATGAGCCAAAAGAAGCCTTCGCATTAAGATTGAATGACTGATTTTTAGAAGATACTGCCTTTGCAATGCTATCATTAACCTTAATAACGTTTTTAGCCTTAGTAATCTTGAAATTAACTGTTTTACTTCCCTTAAGTCCTGAGCCAGCGTTGGCCTTTACAGTAGCAGTAGCAGTTCCAACTTTTGTGTTATTTGTGTAAGTTACACTATACTTGGATTTATCAACTGTTACATTACCATTCTTTACGGTCACAGAAGGTTTGATAGCTTTACCTGTATAAGGCATATCTGAAACGGTAACTAAACAGGTTGAAAGATCAATATCCTTCTTCACATTCGCTTTTCTTGAAGAATATAATAAATGAAGAGGCACACCTTCAATTGTAACATCTTCTGAAATAACACAGTAATACTGCTTATTTATATCATAATAAGGATCCGTCTTAGGAAGAGAAAGAGTTTTTCCTGTAGCACCGGGAATAGCCCTTTCATACTTTTGGATACCATATACTAAAACTTCATATGAATCGGCAGGTGCTATCTTTGTTCCCTGACCATCACCCCATCTTTCATAATTTGACCAAGTTGAAAAGCTAATGCCATCGTCTTCAAAAGTCAAAGACACGGCAGATCTATCATATCTTATTGGAGAAAGATTTGTTATCTTAACACTACGCCATCCTGTTTTAATTACATAATCAGGCAAAATCTGTGAAGAGAGCTTACCTGTTATTGGGGTTTGAATTCTTCCTTCTCCCTCAGTGGTTGTCCATTCTTTACTCTTAAATAGATATTTTCCATTATTAAGAACCGGATCCTGCCAGTACTTATTTTTTCCTTTCATATCTTTAAAATCAAATGTTAAAGGCTTTTCATCATATACATACCATTGATAAGAAAGGTTATTAATGTCTGAAAATAATTCATCATCATAATCAACAGTCATGACAATATTTCCACTTGTATCAACTTCATTCTTACCAATCTCAATCTTTCCTCGAGTTGGCTTGTATGAAGGAATATCCGCATAATAATTTTCATTATGAAGAGAAGTGGTATCAAGCGCCCATGCGATATTTCCATTATTAACACCTTCTGATGGTACGGTCCAAACTTTATCATAGTTATCAAATATAATATCTTCTGCATCATTGCCTGTTTTAAATAGACGATATTCTGTCCAGTCGAAATAATCATAATAGTCATCATCCGGGTAAAGATAACCGTATGCTTCACACAGCTCCTCGGCATTAGCTTTTAGTCCCAGCCCTGCAAAACTGCTTACTACAAAGATAATAGAAAGCAAAAAGGCTAATAATTGTTTTTTTCTTTGTTTCATAACCTCAAGTCTCCTTTTCTCGTTTGTTGCTTAATCTTCGATACATTTTATCACCTATTTCTCAAAATGTAACCTAGACTAAAGTCTGGGTTTTGAAACTTTTTTATAGGATTTTCCAAAAAAACATCTCGGAGTATACTATAAAAGGCTTGAAAGATAAAAATCTTTCAAGCCTTTTACTTACACTTATGTAATACTATTTCTTAATCTTTATGCTCTTAGCCGCTGACCAGTCACTATAATACTTCTTTCCTGAAATAGTCTTATATGCTCTGATTCTTACGTAGTAAGTCTTGCCCTTCTTTAAGTTCTTAATTTCTTTTTCATTAACAGTAGCTTTATTAATCTTTACAGTCTTAACAGTCTTCTTAAACTTAGAATCGTTTGTGTACTGAATTTCATATCCTGAAAGTTTCTCGTTTGCTTTCCAGCTTACCTTGATAGCTCCCTTGGAAGGATTTGTTAACTTAGCCACAGAAATCTTAGAAGGATTAACTGAGATGTTTACTGTTTTACTAGCTGCGATGTAGTTTGATGTACCCTTTACATCAATAGTAATCTTGGCAGCACCAATAAAGTTTCTAGCTATAGTTACTTTTCCGGTTTTGGATACTGTTACGTTTTTGTTGTTTGACTTATATGTTAATGAGCCAAAAGAAGCCTTAGCGTTAAGGTTAAATGACTGATCTTTAGAAGATACTGCCTTTTCAATGCTGTCGTTAACCTTAATAGCGTTTTTAGCCTTAGTAATCTTGAATTTAGCGCTCTTACTTCCTGTAAATCCGGATCCGGTTTTAGCAGTTACTGTAACAGTAGCTGTTCCAACATTGGTGTTGTTTTTATAAGTTACTGTATACTTAGATTTATCTACTGCCACATTACCATTCTTTACAGTAACTGCTGGTTCAAGTTTCTTTCCTGTATAAGACTGGTCATTGACAGTTACACTGCATTTTGAAAGGTCAATGTCGGATCCTGCAAGTTCTATACTGACTGCCTGAGAAGGATAAATATAACCAATCAAATATTCAGTATCATAAGCCACGTCCAGAAAATATTCAACCGTAGTAACTTTGCAGTAATACTGCTTTGTTAGATCATAGAAAGGACTATCTTTGGAAAGTACAAGTGTTTTGCCTGTAGCACCCTCTATCTTTTTATCATATAACTGAATTCCATAAATCGAGGTTTCAAATAAGCCGGACGGAACAATTTCGTCATCAGAACTTTGATTAAGAAATACAGTAGTAGGATAACCTGAAGAAAAAGTATTGCCACTATCTATAGTTAAAGGCATAGCGTAGCTAGCCAGAAGATATGATGCATATTCTGATGCATAACCTCTTGTGTCCACATTTGCAAGGTGCACGTCATATCCGGGTAAAATTTGTGATGCAACACTTCCGTTGATTACAGCATAAGTGTCTCCACGCGGAACTGTACTATCCTTATTTGTGAAATAATATTTGCCGTTTACAAGTGATGGAGTATTCCAAAATTCTGACTCCTCAAAATTTAAAGCCAAAGGTTTTTCATCATACACATACCACTGGTAAGTCACGTCTACTGTATCATCAAAAAAATCACTTGCATCAACAGTAATGTTTATGTCCTCGTCTTTTTTGATAGTTTTTTTTGAAAGTTTTATCTTTTTATCTGTTGGACGGAATGATGGGTGATTCCACTTTACTCCACCCGTTCCATCAATGAGCCACGCATCTTTCCCACTTCCCATGCCCTCAGAGGGAACTGTCCATACATCTTCATATTTACCAATAGTTATTTTACTATCCTCACTTTCGATATAAGTTGCATTAAACATTCCTCCAGTATTATAAAAATCACTATTTGGATATTGCAAAGCATATATTTCAAAATAATTCTCTTCAATTCCTTTTATAGGATAATATCCTCTTGCTTCAGCTTTCACTGAGCCTGCAAAACTGCTTACTACAAAGATAATAGAAAGCAAAAAGGCTAATAATTGTTTTTTTCTTTGTTTCATAACCTCAAGTCTCCTTTTCTCGTTTATTACTTAATCTTCGATACATATTATCACCTATTTCTCGAAATGTAATCTGGACTAAAGTCTAGGTTTTGCAACTTCTTCAATAAAAAAGACAAAAAGTTTCCCCTGTCCAAAGATTCCAATAAAGTATATTGAGACTATGCAGTAACATTCCGTTTTATTCTTTTTATGCCAGATTTCTCCGTTAATGAATGATTATTAGTAAATCAGGGCAGAACACCCCACGATCATAAATTGATTTTAGTCAGTTCCTCTTCGAACTCACTAACAGATGTAGCAATTATCGCACGTTTAACTGCCACATTAAGATTTTCTAAATTGTCAATTTTCATAATTCGTTCAACAAGTTCATCGGACGCAACGCCAATTGTAGAAATGGCATCAAGAAGCATAGATCTAACCATATTCAAATCTTCAGCCTTTCCTTCGGCTTTTCCTTCATTAAAGTCATTTCGCCTTATTTCCTGCCAATTCATATATTGCTTCCTCATTTTTCGACTTGCTTTTATATCGTTAACAGATTTTTGTAATCTGCGAACACACTCACTGCTGTAATCTATATTACAATCGTTTTGTGCCGCTTCCACATACTTTAGGAAACTTACAAGATCCTTGGATTCCTCAGATTCATTGGTGCCCTTCGTACTAAGAAACAATGTGTAACTTCCATCATTATACTCATAGTCTCCAGCTTCTTTAAAACCTTTCTTAACAGTATATTTATATTTCCCAAATCCAACGGGATCAAAATCACATATAAATATCACATAACTGTCAGACAAAGTCTCATAATCAGCCCCCGACTCTAGAATATCTGAGTCTATAATACTGTGATAGTATCTGGACCGTTTGAAGACCTCTTCACTTGCTGACTGCATTTCAACATTAAAGAATCGTCCGTTTCCATCTTTAATGTAAACATCAAGCCTAATGCTCTTGTACTCAGGATTATAAAGTATTGTCTTTTCATACTCTACTTTAACATATTCAATCTCAATGCCAAGTATACACTCCAAAACTGCTTTAGCGTTATCTTCATTACTCATAACGGCAGTAAACATGAAATTATCCTTAATTGTAAGTTCCTGTAACGTTTTATTTTTTTTGGCCATTAATTCTCCTTAGTGCATGGAGAAATCTGACATAAAATTTAAGAACATATCAATAGTAGCATTATGCATACCATCGTTTCTATTGATAAAATAGCCAAAAACATTTCGCATTAAAATATAAATTCCCTTACAAAGCCTGTGAATTCAAGGTTTTTAAATGTCAAACAAAGTGAAGAATACCGCTTTCCTTTACTTTCAAACAAAATCAATAATTACAATTCTAAGCTAATAAATTAAATATACAAATATTGCATAAAAAGTAAATGAAAAATAAAAAAGCTTAAAACGTTGAATAATCAACATTTTAAGCTTTTTTCATTACTGCCGGCGACCGGAATCGAACCGGTACGGGAGGTTAGTCCCGCAGGATTTTAAGTCCTGTGCGTCTGCCAGTTCCGCCACGCCGGCATGACACTTTGTGTCAATGGGGCCTACAGGGCTCGAACCTGTGACCCTCTGCTTGTAAGGCAGATGCTCTCCCAGCTGAGCTAAGACCCCACAAAGTAGTTACTATATAAATTATAAAAAAAAAGACTGAGCAAATAACTCAGCGACCTAAGCGGGACTCGAACCCGCGACCTCCGCCGTGACAGGGCGGCGCTCT
>JAKSRS010000048.1 GCA_024403515.1 Lachnospiraceae bacterium | reverse complement strand
TACAAAGGATCTGTGAAGCCACGGCAACCCCGTAAGGAAGGTGCCAACCTGAGCGAGTAGCCCAAGCATTGGGCGCTGTCGAACAATAAGAGGGTTGAGATACTAAAGATTCCAATCCGCTTGTTCGAAAGAACAGGCGGTTTTTTTGTCTAAGGTTATTTCAATCCGCCATCAAAGAAAGGATTTTTTATGGAAAAAAGATTATTTACTTCCGAATCAGTAACAGAAGGACATCCCGACAAAGTTTGCGATGCCATTTCAGATGCAATTCTTGATGCCTGCATGGAGCAGGATCCCATGAGCCGTGTAGCTTGTGAAACAGCTTGCTGTACAGGTTTTGCCTTAGTAACAGGTGAAATCACAACAAAGGCTACATTGGATGTACCCAAGATTGTACGTGAAACAATTCGCGAAATCGGCTATACACACGGTGATATGGGCTTTGACGCTGACTCTTGTGCTGTTATGGTAGCACTTGATAAGCAGTCAGCAGATATCGCAATGGGCGTTGATAAGGCTCTTGAGGCCAAAGAAGGTGCATTGAAAGATGACCTTGATACAGGTGCCGGAGACCAGGGTATGATGTTTGGTTATGCTTCAGATGAAACACCTGAACTTATGCCTTACCCCATAAGCCTTGCTCACAAGCTTGCACTTAAGCTTACAGAAGTTCGTAAGAACGGAACTCTTGAATATTTAAGACCTGATGGAAAGACTCAGGTTTCAGTAGAATATGATGAAGAAGGAAAGCCTGTAAGACTTGAAGCTGTTGTTTGCTCAACACAGCATGATGACAAGGTAACACAGGAACAGATTCACGAAGACATCAAAAAGTATGTATTCGATCCCATTCTTCCTGCTGAACTTGTTGATGATAAGACAAAATTCTTCATCAATCCTACAGGACGTTTCGTAATCGGTGGACCTCACGGAGATGCAGGTCTTACAGGACGTAAGATTATCGTAGATACCTACGGTGGATACGCTCGTCACGGCGGCGGTGCTTTCTCAGGAAAGGACTGCACAAAGGTTGACCGTTCAGCAGCTTACGCAGCAAGATATGTTGCCAAGAATATCGTAGCAGCAGGACTTGCTAAGAAGTGCGAAATCCAGCTTTCTTACGCTATCGGTGTTGCTCAGCCTACATCAATTATGGTTGATACATTCGGTACAGGCGTACTTTCAGATGAAAAGTTAGTTGAAATCGTACGTGAAAACTTCGATCTTCGTCCCGCAGGAATCATCAAGATGCTTGACCTTAGAAGACCTATCTACAGAGCTACAGCAGCTTATGGTCACTTCGGACGTACAGACATCGATCTTCCCTGGGAAGCAACAGACAAGGTTGACGTTTTAAAGAAGTACTTATAAGAAGTTTTGGTTACTTAGCGCTGATTTGACGATAGCGACACCAAATTTCCATCTGCGAAAGCTAATTTAGTTTAGACTTTTTAAGAATAATACCCCGCTTTTATGATATGCAATTAAAACTAAAGCATATCCTGAAAGCGGGTTTTCATTTTTTCATGAAACAGAAAAACCATACGCGGCATCTTCACAAAGTTTTTATGTATTCGTTTAGCCAATTGTGCTATAATTAACCTGGATTTCTAGGAAATTGTGCGATAATTTGGGAAAGGTACAAGCAAGCGGATGGCATTTACACATCTTCATGTCCATACAGAGTTTTCTCTTTTGGACGGATCTAACAAAATAAAAGAATATGTTAAATGCGTCAAGGCACTTGGCATGAACAGCGCGGCCATTACTGACCACGGTGTCATGTACGGATGCATTGACTTTTATAAGTTTGCAAAAGAAGAAGGCATTAAACCCATTCTTGGCTGCGAAGTATACGTAGCGCCCAACTCACGTTTCGACAAGGAACTTACAGGTGGAGAGGACAGATACCACCACCTCGTTTTACTGGCTGAAAATAACAAGGGTTATGCTAATCTTTGCAAAATTGTCAGCATCGGCTTTACAGAAGGCTACTATTACAGGCCCCGAGTGGACTTTGAAGTGCTCGAAAAGTATCATGAAGGAATTATTGCATTGTCTGCGTGCCTTGCAGGAGAAGTGCCAAGATACATTCAGAAGGGTATGTACGAGGAAGCCAAGAGGGTAGCCTTAAAATATAGAGACTGCTTCGGTGAAGGTAACTATTTTCTGGAACTTCAGGACCATGGAATCAGCGAACAGCACGATGTAAATGCTGCACTTCTTACCATGTCACAGGAAACAGGCATTGAGCTTGTTGCAACAAATGACGTTCATTATACCTATGCCAAGGACTGGGAAGCGCATGACCTTCTTTTGTGCCTTCAGACAGGTAAAACCATACATGATGAAAACCGCTTAAGATACGAAGGCGGACAGTACTATGTAAAGAGCGAAGAGGAAATGCGCGGACTTTTCCCTTACGCTTTGGAGGCATTGGATAATACCCAGAAGATTGCCGATCGATGTAACGTTGAAATTGAATTCGGTGTTACAAAACTTCCTCATTTTGAAGTGCCTGAAGGCTATGATTCATGGACATACTTAAATCACCTTTGTTATGAAGGACTTAAGGAAAGATACCCTGACAGAGTTGAAGAACTGAAAGTAAGACTCGACTATGAACTTGGCGTAATCAAGCAGATGGGATACGTAGATTACTTCCTTATTGTATGGGATTTCATCAACTACGCTAAGAGCAACGATATCATGGTAGGCCCCGGACGTGGTTCGGCAGCCGGAAGTATCGTTTCATATTGTTTAAAGATTACAAATATCGACCCCATAAGATACAACCTTCTTTTTGAGCGATTCTTAAATCCCGAACGTGTATCCATGCCCGATATTGATATCGATTTTTGCTTCGAAAGAAGGCAGGAAGTCATAGATTATGTATCAAGAAAGTACGGCGCCGAAAAGGTTGTTCAGATTGTAACTTTCGGTACACTGGCCGCTAAAGGTGTAATCCGTGACGTAGCAAGAGTACTTGATTTACCTTACTCACGAGCTGACCAGATAGCCAAGATGATACCAAATGAATTAAATATCACACTTGATAAGGCCCTCACCATGAACCCCGAGCTTAGAAATCTCTATGAATCGGACGACGAGGTTAAGTATCTTATCGATATGTCAAGACGCCTTGAGGGGCTTCCAAGACATACATCAATGCATGCAGCGGGTGTACTTATCTGCCCTAAGGCTGCCGATGAATTTGTGCCCCTCCAAAGAGGCTCCGACGGTTCTATTACGACACAGTACATAATGACAACCCTCGAAGAATTAGGCTTACTTAAGATGGACTTTTTGGGGCTTAGAACACTTACAGTAATCCAAAATGCCGTAAGACTTATTGAAAAGTCAACAGGCCAAAGAATAGATATCGACAACATTGACTACGACGACAAGGCGGTTTTGGCATCAATCGGAACCGGTCGAACCGAAGGCGTATTCCAGCTTGAAAGTGCCGGAATGAAAAGCTTCATGAAGGAGTTAAAGCCTCAGTCACTTGAAGATATGACCGCGGGAATTTCCCTTTACCGCCCCGGTCCCATGGATTTTATTCCTCAGTATATTAAGGGTAAAGATAATCAGGACAATATTTCATATCTGACACCTGAGCTTGAACCGATACTTGAGCCTACCTATGGCTGTATCGTTTACCAGGAACAGGTTATGCAGATAGTTCGAGATCTTGGCGGATATACGCTTGGCCGATCTGACCTCGTAAGACGTGCCATGAGTAAGAAAAAGCAACACGTAATGGAAGTTGAGCGTGAAAACTTCGTTCACGGAAACGCCGAGGAAGGTGTTCCGGGATGCGTTTCTAAGGGCATCAGCGAAGAAGCCGCAATCAAGATTTATGACAATATGATGGACTTTGCAAAGTACGCCTTTAATAAGTCCCACGCCGCATGTTACGCAGTGGTAAGCTACCAGACAGCCTACTTAAAGTACTACCACCCGGTAGAGTTTATGGCTTCACTTATGACAAGCGTAATCGATAATGCCGGCAAGGTGTCTGAATACATAAACGTCTGCCGAAACATGGGAATCAAGATTCTTCCTCCCGACATCAATACGGGCGAGAGATCATTTTCAGTAGTGGACGGACAAATCGGATACGCACTTTTAGCTATTAAAAACGTAGGCCGACCCGTAATTGACGGTCTTGTTGATGATAGAAAGGCAAGAGGTCCTTATACAAGCCTTACTGACTTTGTGACAAGAATGTCAGACTACGATTTTAATAAAAGAGCAATGGAAAACTTCATTAAAGCAGGTGCATTTGACTCAATGGGCGGAAGCCGCAAGCAGTACATGAGTATCTATGTACAGATAATGGATTCCATTTCCTCTAACAAGAAATCCTCTATGGCAGGTCAGATGACACTTTTTGACCTTGCATCTGACGAGGACAAGGATGAGTTTGTAGAAAGCCTTCCGGATGTTGGAGAGTACAGTAAAGAGACCAAACTTGCTTTTGAAAAAGAAGTGCTCGGAATATACGTTTCAGGACACCCCCTTGAAGAGTACAAGGCTTTGTGGCAAAAGAAAATCACCGCAACGGCTTCGGACTTCATGCTTGATCCCGAAACTGACACCGTAAAGGTTATGGATGGTGCAAGGGCAGTCATAGGTGGAATGATTACCGAAAAGACAATCAAATACACCAAGACCAACAAGCCAATGGCATTTATTAAAATAGAAGATTTGCTTGGAAGCGTTGAAGTTATCGTATTCCCCAAAGACTTCGAAAAGTATGCAGGTAAGTTAATTGAGGACGCCAAGGTATTTGTAAGGGGTCGTACCTCCGTTGAAGAAGACAAAGACGGAAAACTAATCTGTGAAGAGATAACTTCTTTTGACGAAATCCCGAGAAAACTCTGGATTCAGTTTACGACCAAGGAAGACTACATGGCCGCCGAGGAGAAGGTTTTAAAAACCCTTAGCGAATACGATGGAAGAGATAACGTCATCATCTACATTTCATCGATAAATGCCAAAAAGGACCTGGGACGATCCTACACAGTTAATGCAAGTCCCGAACTCATTGAAGAGTTGTCACAACTCTTTGGACAGGAAAATATCCGTTTGACGGTCTAGAATTGGACGGTCAGGCCCGTTTGACGGTTAACAAATGACAGTCAATGAAGATTGACAGTTGAAAAAGGAGATAAATACTCATGGCAAAAGAAGTAAAAACAATTGGTGTACTCACAAGCGGAGGCGATGCTCCCGGAATGAATGCGGCAATCCGTGCCGTAGTAAGAAAATCACTTAACAACGGAGTAGCCGTAAAGGGTATCAAGAAAGGCTATCTTGGCTTACTTAACGAGGAAATCGTTGATATGGACGCTAAAAGCGTTTCAGATACTATTCAGCGAGGCGGTACAATTTTAGGAACCGCAAGATGCCTTGAATTTAAGGAAGAAGAAGTGCAAAAGAAAGCAGCCGATATTTGTGCTAAACACGGAATTGACGGACTTGTCGTAATCGGTGGTGACGGTTCCTACAGAGGAGCTCAGGCACTTGCAAAGCACGGCGTAAATACAATCGGTATCCCCGGAACAATCGACCTTGATATTGCTTGTACAGATTACACAATCGGATTTGATACAGCTATCAATACAGCTATGGAAGCAATCGATAAGGTTAGAGATACTTCATCAAGCCATGAACGTTGCTCAATCATCGAAGTAATGGGTCGTAACGCAGGTTACATCGCTCTTTGGTGCGGTGTTGCGAGTGGTGCTGAAGACATCCTTATTCCTGAAAAGTATGATTTTAACGAACAGACTCTTGTAAATAACATCATTGCAAACCGCAAGATCGGTAAGACACATCACCTTATCATCAATGCTGAAGGTATCGGACATTCAACATCAATGGCAAGAAGAATTGAAGCCGCAACAGGTATCGAAACAAGAGCAACAATCTTAGGTTACATGCAGCGTGGTGGTAGCCCTACATGTAAGGACAGATACTATGCGTCTATCATGGGTGCTTACGCAGCAGACATTCTTGCAAAGGGTGCGTCCAACAGATGTATCTGTTACAGAGAAGGACAGTTCTGCGATATCGACATCGAAGAAGCACTTGCAATGAAGAAAGAAATCAACCCTTACCAGTTTGAAACAAGCTTCTTACTTTCAAGAAGCAACAGATAATTCTGAACGAGGGTTAAGTAGCCAAAGGCGCGGGACGTTTTAATATCGTCGCGACAAGGATAAATTTGTAATGATAAGCAGTTTAGATAATAAACAGGTTAAAGAAGTAATAAAACTAAATCAAAAGGGTCGCGCACGTCGTGAGGCAGGCGTCTTTATAATAGAAGGCGAGCATCTATTTTCAGAAGTTTCTGAAGATGAACTTGTAAAGGTCTTTGTAAGTGAAAGCTTTAAAGACACAACAGGAAGACTTAAAAGACTTTGCGGTTTAACTGAGCATAAAGACGAGGACCTTGCGGCCGGAAAGCTTGTCGAGCTTGCCGGCAAGAACGCATCTTCCAAAGTCGAAGTCGTATCTGATGAAGTTTTTAAGAAAATGACAGATACACTGACTCCTCAGGGAGTTTTGTGTATAGTAAAACAGCGTAATTATAGCTTGGATGAGATGCTTGAGAATGCAATAAAAGAAAGAGACGAGCATGGTAGGGCGCCTCTCTTTCTTGTACTTGAAGGCATCCAGGATCCGGGAAATTTAGGGACAATAATGAGAACTGCAGAAGGCGCAGGTGCCAGCGGAATCATCATGTCCAAAGAAACCGTGGATTTATATAATCCTAAAACCGTTCGTTCGACAATGGGCTCAATATTCAGGGTTCCCTTCTTATATACAGATGATTTAAAGGGAGCTGTCATGAAGCTTAAAGAAGCGTCGATTCCTTCTTTTGCCGCCCATTTAAAAGGAACAAAGTGCTATAAGGACGTGGATTATAGTAAAGGTGCTGTATTTTTCATCGGTAACGAAGGAAACGGACTTACGGATGAAACGGCAGGACTTGCAGACGAATACGTAATCATTCCGATGCAGGGAAAACTCGAATCATTAAACGCAGCAGTAAGCGCCGCACTTTTGATGTATGCGCTTTAAAGTAAATTAAATAAAGAAGGTACATAAGATGAAAATTGCTTTTATAGGCCTTGGAAATATGGCGACAGCCGTATTGAAGGGAATCTTAAAATCAAATATCGCAACACCGCAGGATATTCTTGGGGTATGTAACACCGAAAGTACAGCTTTACGAATGAATAGTGAATACGGCATTGCAACCTACACTGATCTGGTTGACGATGTTTTTGAGGCCGATATGGTTATCCTTGCAGTTAAACCTCAGATTTTAAATACTGTTGCAGGAAAGCTTAAGGGACGCTTAAATCCCGACCAGCTTATCGTTTCTGTGGCAGCAGGAAAGACTCTTTCATGGCTTAAGGAAAATCTTGGAGAGGGTCTTAAGATTGTTCGTACAATGCCAAATACGCCCGCACTTGTTGGTGAGGGATGCACAGGAATCACACCTTCAGAGGTGATTTCAGACAGCGAACTTCAGACAGTTGTAAACATCTTTTCATCCTTTGGTAAGGCTTTTGTAGTAAAAGAAAACCTTATGGATACAGTTGGAGCAGTAAGCGGAAGTTCACCTGCCTTCGTTTTTATGTTTATGGAAGCTATGGCAGACGGTGCCGTAAAGCACGGAATGCCCAGAAAGATGGCTTACGAGTTTGCGGCTCAGGCAGTTCTTGGAAGCGCTAAGCTTATGCAGGAGAGCGGAATTCACCCCGGCGAACTTAAAGATATGGTTTGCTCACCCGGTGGTACAACTATCGAAGGTGTTGAAAAGCTCGAGACAGCAGGACTTCGCGGAGCAGTTATGTCAGCGATGGATGCAGTAATGGATAAAACTAAGAAATTATAGTTGTCAAAAGAAAGCCGTATAAAACAGGCACTTTTAAGGGTCATAAAATCCCGCTAATTTGACACTAATATCACATTTTGGTATGATAAAAGTTACTTTCGAGTTAATCTTTTATAAGGAAAGATCGACTTAAGTTATCTTTTTTTGAAAGCGCACGAAAAGGCGTTTAGCAGTTTCGTGAGAGGTTTGTAATATGTTTAAATCAAAGAAGGTGCTTAGCCTGCTTTTGGTTTTTTCGATGGTCCTTCTTTGGACTATTGACCCGGCCAAGGCAAGCGCTCGACCGGCAAGAGATGTTCTTGGCGGAGAGAATATAGGAGCACCTAAAGTACTAACCCCTGATGCATATAATGAAGCCAACATCAAGGATATAGCCCTAGAGGTTGAAGAAGAGGAAATCGATGAGATTTACCGTTCTAATCTTGTAATGGCGGATGTAAAGGCTGTTTTAAATGTTAGAGCATCAGCGGACATTGAATCAGATATTGTAGGTAAGATTTATAAAGACTGTGGTGGAATCGTTCTTGAAAGAGGCGAGGAGTGGAGTCAGATTCAAAGCGGCGAGCTTATTGGCTGGGCCAGCAATGAATACCTTCTTTTTGATGAAGAAGCTGAAGCTCTTGCAAAATCTGTAGGAACAATGACAGCAGTTGGAACGGCTGACGTTACTTATGTAAGAAGTGAGCCCAATACCAAATCTTCAATTTATGGTTTTCTTGCCAAGAATGCGCTGGTTGAAGTTATTTCCGAGGATGAGGATGGCTGGATTCGCATCGTCTATGATGAGAATGAAGGCTATGTTCAGAAGGAATATGTAAAGGTTAAATTCAATATCGACCATGGTGAGACCATGGAAGCTATTAAAGAAAGAAAGCGTGCTGAAGAGGAGTACAAGAAGAGTCTCCAAAGACAGCGCGAGGCAATGCAGTCCGACGAAAACGTAGAGAAGCTCTTGGCAGCACTTATCCAGTGTGAAGCCGGTGGAGAACCCTACGAAGGAATGCTTGCAGTTGGTGCAGTTGTAATGAACCGAGTCAGAAGTGGAGCTTATCCTGCAACAGTTTACGACGTAATTTATGCTTCAGGACAGTTCACACCTGCTAAATCGGGTTCACTTACAAGAGTATACAATGCAGGACCCAAGGCAATTTGTATGCAGGCCGCAAGAGAAGTACTTAATGGTTATACAAACATTGGTGATATGACTCACTTTAGACGCCGTGGAACCCACGACGGCTTTGAGATAGGTAATCATGTTTTCTATTAAGGAAAGGGGAAATGAATATGCAGATGTCTATTATTTGGTTAATCATTTTGGCAGTTATGATTGTTGTTGAACTGATAACAATGGGACTTACTACCATCTGGTTTGCAGGTGGCGCATTAATCGCAGCTATCCTTGCAGGGTTAAAGCTTCCTTTGTATGTTCAGATAATTGCCTTTGTAGTGGTATCAGGACTTTTACTTTACTTTACACGTCCTATTGCCATGAAGTATTTCAACAAGAGTCGCACAAAGACTAATGTTGAAGCAATGATAGGTAAACAAGCCATCGTTATAAGCGAAATCAATAACATTGAGGGCACAGGCCAGGTTAGAATCGGGGGTATGGAGTGGAGTGCAAGATCGATAGAACTTCCGGTTATTAAGGTCGGAGAAGTTGTTGTCGTCGAAGCTGTTGAAGGCGTAAAACTGATGGTTAAATAATATTTATTTAAAAAGGAGATTATAATATGCCTTACGTAGTTACAATTTTAGTAGTAATTTTATTACTCGTTCTTGTTTCATGCATTAAGATTGTTCCTCAGGCACAGGCTTTCGTTATTGAAAGACTTGGCGCATACCAGGATACATGGAACGTAGGTCTTCACTTCAAGCTTCCTGTAATTGACAAGGTTGCTAAAAGAGTTCTTTTGAAGGAACAGGTTGTTGACTTCCCTCCTCAGCCCGTTATCACAAAGGATAACGTTACAATGCAGATTGATACTGTAGTATTCTTCCAGATTACTGATCCCAAGCTTTTCACATATGGTGTTGAAGCTCCTATGATCGCTATCGAGAACCTTACAGCAACAACTCTTCGTAACATCATCGGTGAACTTGAACTTGACCAGACACTTACTTCTCGTGAAACAATCAATACAAAGATGCGTTCAACACTTGATGTTGCTACAGACCCTTGGGGAATCAAGGTTAACCGTGTAGAAGTTAAGAACATTATGCCTCCCGCAGCTATCCGTGATGCAATGGAGAAGCAGATGAAGGCAGAACGTGAAAGACGTGAAGCTATCCTTAAGGCTGAAGGTGAAAAGAAGTCTACAGTCCTTGTTGCAGAAGGTAAGAAAGAATCAGCAATTCTTGAAGCTGAAGCTGAAAAGCAGAGTGCAATCTTACGTGCTGAAGCTGAAAAGGAAAAGATGATTAAGGAAGCTGAAGGTCAGGCTGAAGCAATCTTAAAGGTTCAGCAGGCTACAGCAGACGGTATCAAGATGATCCGTGAAGCAGGCGCTGATGAATCAGTTATTAAGTTAAGAAGTCTTGAAGCATTCGAAAAGGCTGCTGACGGACAGGCTACAAAGATTATTATCCCTTCAGAACTTCAGGGTCTTGCAGGACTTGCAGCCGGAGTTAAGGAAGCAGTTAGTAAGTAATCTTATTAAAGACACTTTGAAAAGATCACTCTTAGGAGTGTGATAATATCAGAAAGAGGAACCCGACCATGAATTTAAAAGGACGCGACTTTTTAAAGTTATTAGACTATACCCCCGAGGAAATTCAGTACCTCGTAGATCTTTCAGCAGATCTTAAAGCCAGGAAAAAACGCGGCGAGTTAGTTGATAAATTAAGAGGAAAGAACGTAGCTCTTATATTCGAAAAAACAAGTACACGTACAAGATGTTCTTTTGAGGTTGCTGCAAGTGATCTTGGAATGCACGCAACTTATCTTGAGCCTGCAAGCTCACAGATTGGAAAGAAAGAAAGTATCGCTGATACAGCAAGAGTACTTAGCCGAATGTTCGACGGTATTGAATATCGTGGATATGAACAGGCCAAGGTAGAAGAACTTGCCAAGTTTTCAGATGTACCTGTTTGGAATGGTCTTACAAATGAGTTCCACCCCACACAGATGCTCGCTGACTTGCTTACAATTCAGGAGCACTTTGGTTACACTAAAGGCATTAAATTAACATATATGGGCGATGCCCGTTATAACATGGCAAATTCCCTTATGGTTACATGTGCCAAGATGGGTATGCACTTTACAGCATGCTCATCCAAGAAGTACTTCCCTGATGCAGAGCTTGTAAAGACCTGCGAAGAAATTGCCAAGGTAACAGGCGGAAGCATCAAGCTTACAGAGGACCTTGAAGAGGGTACTAAGAATGTAGATGTAATCTACACAGATATCTGGGTATCAATGGGCGAACCTGTAGAAGTTTGGGAAGAAAGAATTAAAGAATTATCACCTTATCAGGTAAACAAGCATGTAATGGATAACGCCGGTGAAAAGGCAATATTCTTACACTGCTTACCTTCTTACCACGATTTGAAAACAGAAATCGGTAAGGAAATGGGTGAAAAATTCGGAAGAACCGAAATGGAAGTTACTGATGAAGTATTCGAATCAGCACAGAGTCTTGTATTTGACGAAGCTGAAAACAGAATGCACACCATAAAGGCAGTTATGGCTGCAACACTTTCAAACGAGTTTGATTTATAAGATATTAGGGCTACTTGGACAAGGATTTTCCTTATCTAAGTAGCCTATTAATAAACCGGGAGATATTCCATGGAAGAAGTTGTAATCTGCGCAGCTAATGCGTACGAACAGAAGTATTATTTTAACAAGGATTTCAGCAAGATTCCCCAGTCAATTCAGGATGAACTTCATATTATATGCGTTCTTTTTACTGAAGAAGTAGGAGGCATCTTTGCGATAGGCTTCGACGAAGAAGGCGAGCTTAAGTTTACCACTCAGGCAGCAGACGAAGACTATTTATACGATGACATCGCGGCAGGTTTGCTTGTAAGCAAAATCCGCGCAACCAAGCAGGAGTTACTGGAGTCACTTAGTTTGTTTTACCGTGTTGTTATTTTAAAGGAGCCCATTGAGGGGCTTTTAGACCAAGAATAAATGGATTGAGGGCTAAAGAATGATTCTTGCAGTAGATGTAGGAAATACAAACATAACCTATGGTGTTTACAAGGATGAGAAGCTGATGGCGACATTTAGAATGATGAGCCAGATAGCAAGAACCAGCGACGAGTATGGTATGATGCTTACTTCCCTTCTTGAAGCCAATGGTGTCAAAAGAACTGATATCGAAGGCGCAATAATTGCATCAGTAGTTCCTAATCTTATGCATGCTCTGGTAAACGCAATCCAGAAATACCTAAGCATCAAACCCTTGCAGGTTGGACCCGGAACCAAGACAGGTATTAAGGTAACAACCGAAAATCCCCGTGAAATCGGAGCGGGTCGAATCGTTGATGCACTCGCAGCATATGAAATCTACAAAGGTCCTGTACTTGTAATTGATTTTGGTACAGCTACTACTTACGACCTTGTAGATGAAAAGGGATGCTTTAAGGCAGGAGTTACAGCTCCCGGAGTTGGAATTTCAGCCAAGGCTTTGTGGAATGATACAGCCAAGCTTCCTGAAATTGAAATTAAAAAACCCAAGTCAATACTTGCTCAGGAGACCATTTCTTCTATGCAGGCAGGACTTGTTTATGGTCAGATAGGACAGACCGAATATATCATTAAAGCCTACAAAGAGGAGTCGGGAATTTCGGACTTAAAGGTTGTTTCAACCGGCGGATTTGGAAGGCTTATCAGTGAAGAAACAGATATGATTGACGAATACAATCCGACACTTACACTTGAAGGATTGAGACTTATATATTTAAAGAACGTGCGTAAACTCTAGGAAAAGTATGAAGATTGGAAATGTAGAACTTCCTAACAGAATAATATTGGCACCAATGGCAGGAGTATCAGACCTGCCATTTCGTTTGCTTTGCCACGAGCAGGGCGCAGCAATGGTATGCATGGAAATGATCAGCTCCAAGGCCATTCATTACAAGAACCGAAACACCGAAGATCTTTTAAAGATTCACCCTGATGAAGGAATCGTGTCCTTGCAGCTTTTTGGAAGCGAGCCCAAGCTTATGGCCGACATCGCAAGAAGCATCGAAGACAGACCCTTTGAAGTTCTTGACATAAACATGGGCTGTCCGGTTCCAAAGATTGTAAACAACCACGAAGGCTCTGCGCTTATGAAGGAACCCAAGCTTGTCTACGATATAGTAAAGGAAATTTCAGGGGCTATCAGTAAGCCTGTCACAGTTAAGTTCAGACGAGGCTTTGATGAAAATTCAGTAAACGCAGTTGAGATAGCCAAGATCTGTGAGCAGGCAGGCGCTTCGGCAGTAGCAATCCATGGCCGCACAAGAGAGCAGTACTATTCAGGTAAGGCTGACTGGGATATTATAAGGCAGGCCAAAGAAGCGGTGTCGATTCCGGTAATTGGAAACGGAGATATAGTAGACGGAGAAAGCGCCCTAAGGATGCTTACTGAGACCGGCTGCGATGCAGTGATGGTTGGAAGAGCCGCAGAAGGTAATCCTTTCATCTTTAAAAAGATTAATGCTTATTTAAATAATGAAGAATACATAGAACCCAGTCTTGAAGAGTGGAAAGAGACAATTATAAGACACGCCAAACTTCAGCTTGAGTATAAGGGAGAGTACATAGGGATCCGCGAAATGCGCAAACACCTTTCATGGTACTTAAAAGGATTCGAAGGTGCATGTGCCCTTAGAAAGAAAATAAACGAGATGACGGTGATGGAAGAACTCATCGAAGTGGTCGAAAGCCTTGAAAAATAAGGATTTGTCTTGACACTTGACCTTGAATATGTTTATAATACACAAGTTAAAGTAGAACGAGAAAATTATAGACTATGATTAAGCTCGTGAATGACAAATATAAAGTGTAATTACTTGGATAGATTTGTTACAGGAAGGACGAATAAATGGAAGCTAAGAAGAAAAACATTATTACATACGAAGGACTCAAGAAATACGAAGAAGAACTTGAGGACTTAAAGGTTAGAAGACGTAAAGAAGTTGCTCAGAAGATTAAAGAAGCAAGAGAACTTGGTGACCTTTCTGAAAATGCTGAATATGATGCAGCTAAGGACGAGCAGCGTGATATCGAAGCTCGTATCGAAGAACTTGAAAAGATTTTAAAGAACGTTGAAGTTGTAGATGAAGACGAAGTTGACCTTGACAGAGTAAACATCGGCTGCAACGTTAAGATTCTTGATATTGAATTTGATGAAGAACTTGATTACAAGATTGTTGGTTCAAGTGAAGCAGATAGCTTAAACGGAAAGATTTCTAACGAATCTCCCGTTGGTAAGGCTTTAATCGGTGCCAAGGTTGGTACAACAGTAACAGTTGAAACTCAGATGGGTGAGACAAAGTTCAAGGTACTCGCTATTGACCGTTCAAACGACTAATCAGTCTTACGTATTATAGATATTTTTCAAGGCGCTTATTAATCGAGCGCCTTCTTTTTACAAAATAGGGCCAAGCCCGAATGGAGGAAGATATGGGAAACGAAAATAATAACCAGAAGAATGCTCCCGAACAGGACATTAATCAGTTACTTAAGGTTCGTCGTGAAAAGCTTGCTAACTTACAGGCAGCAGGAAAGGATCCTTTCGTAATTACAAAATATGATCAGACACATCATTCATCTGATGCCAAGGCTGAATATACAGCACTTGAAGAAAAACTTCTTGCAGGTAAGGATGAACTTGAATATGAAGCAAAGCGTGAAATCATGGACGCATCACCCATTAAGGTTTCAATCGCAGGCCGTTTAATGAGCAAGCGAGTTATGGGTAAAGCTTCTTTTGGCAACGTTCAGGACAAGCTTGGAAATATCCAGATTTACGTTTCAAGAGATTCACTTGGTGAAGAACCCTACGCTGACTTTAAGAAGTTCGACGTAGGCGATATCGTAGGTGTTGTAGGTAATGTTTTCAGAACTAAGATGGGTGAAATTTCAATCCACGCTGAATCAGTAACATTACTTAGCAAGTCACTTCAGATTCTTCCTGAAAAGTATCATGGACTTACAAATACAGATATGAGATATCGTCAGAGATACGTTGACCTTATCATGAACGAAGATGCTAAGGATACTTTCATTAAAAGATCCAAGATTATCAGCACAATTCGTAGATTCCTCGACGACCAGGGATTTATGGAAGTTGAAACTCCTATGCTTGTAGCCAACGCAGGTGGCGCAGCAGCAAGACCTTTCGAGACACACTTCAACGCCCTTGATGAAGACTTAAGACTTCGTATTTCACTTGAACTTTACTTAAAGAGACTCATCGTTGGTGGTCTTGAAAGAGTATACGAAATCGGTCGTGTATTCCGTAACGAAGGACTTGACACACGTCACAATCCTGAGTTCACACTTATGGAACTTTACCAGGCATACACAGATTACCACGGCATGATGGACCTTACTGAAAACATGTTCAGACATGTTGCTCAGGAAGTACTTGGAACAACAAAGTTTATGTACGGTGACATCGAACTTGACTTTGGTAAGCCTTTTGAAAGAATTACAATGGTTGACGCTGTTAAGAAGTACGCAGGCGTTGACTTTGATGCTATCACTTCAGACGACGAAGCTAAGGCTATTGCTAAAGAAAAGCATGTAGAATTTGAAGCACACCACAAGAAGGGTGATATCTTAAACCTCTTCTTTGAAGATTACTGTGAAGAGCACATGGTTCAGCCTACATTCGTTATGGATCATCCTATCGAGATTTCTCCTTTAACTAAGAAGAAACCCGACAAGGAAGGTTATGTAGAAAGATTCGAGCTTTTCATCAACGGTTGGGAAATGTGTAACGCATATTCCGAACTTAACGATCCTATCGACCAGAGAGAACGTTTCAAGGCTCAGGATGCTCTTGCAGACCTTGGCGATGAAGAAGCTAACCACACCGATGAAGACTTCCTCAACGCTCTTGAAGTAGGTATGGCACCTACCGGTGGTATCGGCTACGGTATCGACAGACTTACAATGCTTCTTACAAATAGCCCTGCTATTAGAGATGTATTGTTGTTCCCAAC
>JAKSRS010000047.1 GCA_024403515.1 Lachnospiraceae bacterium | reverse complement strand
GACATTATATCCACGCCTTCATTCTTAAAATAGCCTTTCTCATTAAGTTCAAATCTATCGTTTTTCATATATCACCTTGAATTGTATTTTTCTATTTTGATATGACTTAATCTACCAATGATTCTGTTTTCTATCTATCACTTTTTAACTTAAAAATTGTCAAAAATGTCGCTAAAAAAGGGAACACAAAAATGTGTCCCCTCTGCATTTACAGCCACCCTTGAATAAATGGAATAATCGCTTCTTTGGATAAAGGTTTAGAAAAGTAATACCCCTGAATAAGGTTAACTCCAAGGTTCTTAAAATCAAGGTACTGTTCTTCTGTTTCAACACCTTCAACTATGATTTCCATTCCCAGGTTATGAATCATATTAATAGTACTGTCTGTTGCAATTTTGGCCTTTTCAGACTTTCTATAGCTGATGGTTATTTCCCTATCAATCTTTATTATGCTGACCGGAAGCCCTACGATGTATGTAAGATTTGAATATCCCGAGCCATAATCATCAAGCGAAAAAGAAACGCCATAATCTATAAGTTCCTGCATGTTCTTATCAAGACTCTTTTTAGAAGCAACCGCCGCCGTTTCCGTAATCTCTAAGTTCACACGATATGGCGGAACCTGATACTCGCCTAAAATATTTTTAAATGTGCGGGCCAAATCTTCCTGCATACACTGAACAACCGAAAGATTTACGTCTATAAACTCGATTCCGTACTGCTCAATCTTGCTTCGCCTTATAAAGTCACAAACATTTCTAAAAATTTCTTCACCAAGTTTTAGAATCATACCGTTTTTCTCGGCATATTCTATGAATGAATCAGGAAAAAGAAGTTTTCCATTCTCATCCTTAATTCTTACTAAAGCCTCCATCGCCGTAAAACGGCCCTTCTCAATGTTATAGATAGGCTGGTAGTATACGACTACTCCATTATTGGCAAATGCCCAGTCAAGTGCATGCTGGGTTTCAATCGTTTTTTTGCGATTTTCAACCTCTTCAATTGAGATTGAAATAATGTCACCGGTTCTTTTTAATCCTTCTATTGCAAAGAAATGAACTGCTTCTTCTAGTGACTCTCTGTCCGTAAAGATGGATATATCTTCAATGTAGGATATTGTAACATTGACATTAATCTGCATATTATTGATAACCCAGTGGTCATCAAAGCGATCAGATATCTTATCAAGAATAAGATCCATATCCTCTCGTTTTTCAACTATAATACTAAAGACATTGTCTTCAAGTCTGAATCCCGTTGTATCAGCAAAGCTCTGAGCAAAGATACTGATGTCTTTAATAAGACTGTTTAAAACAGTGCTTCCAAAAATTTCCTTTATCACGCTCATATTAGTTACTGCAAAACTGACAATGGCGTTACTTTTCTTTTCACTGATTAATTCTTCAACCTTAGTGTGAAAGGCCTTCTGGTTGAAGATTCCATTAGAAGCATCAATATTGTAATCCGGATTTTCCAGCTTGCAGTACATAAACAGACATGCCAGAGAAATTGAAAAGCCTACGATAGGAATCCATGGCATAAATCTTTGAAGTGTTCCAGCAACGCTCCATATTGCAAGCCAGGAATAGATAATGATTCGGCGGTTTGATTTTATACTTCTTCGACGTCTTACTATCATTATAAAGCCGCTGACTACATAAACCATACACATGGTAAAAGTTAAAAAGTCAGGGAGCCCATAAAAAAATATCTCATTCGTCTCGTGATTTACGTAAAACTTTGTTTCAAAAAATACGCACGAGAGCAGCGAAACAACAACCGGTAATACTGTTGCCATCTTAGCCTGCTTAGGATAAACAGCTCTAATCTCAGCAACTGAAAACCAGGCTGAATGACAGGCTACCGAAGCAAGTGATACCAAAAGAGCCTCACAGATGAGTTCAGTTGCAAAACGACCGATAACACTTTGGTAGTTCATGGCAATTATAGCCAGAACATCAAGGGTGTTACATACAACTACGTTTAATAAAACCGCATAAAAAGCTTTCTCAGCCCTAAATTGAAGTCTGCGCTGACTGTAGCTGAAATATATGATTATTAATGTTAATATCAGACCTGCTATCTGAAAACTAATGTTCCAAACCATTCTAATCTCTCATTTCCCGTTTCCGATTTTATTTATTCTTCCCATTTGTTAATTATAAGTCCCCTGTATTAACAAATAACTACTATGATTTTCAGGCTATACTACTTTATTTGTAGCCAAGAATCACAACTTGAGAATAATACTGTTTAAATCTCTTAACAAACAAGTCAAGGTCGTACTCTGTTATTCCGTATAAAGGATCATAGGTTATAATTGTGCCCTTCTGTCCGTCATAACCGCTAACCACAACACAATGGAGATTACTCTTCCATACAAGGCTTTCTCCATCAATCATCCACTTGGTCGTAAGTCTGGGTTCTACATCCATATATGAAGAAATCCAGACTATGGAAGGATTTCCTGCTTCAAGCTGATTTATTACTTCATAAAAATCCGTACCTGTATAGTCTCTTGCACAATAGCTTGAACTACGAGACTGCAAAAACTTATTGGCAGCATCAACTATAACCGGAGCATAACAGCCAAGACCGTCCTTGTCCCTTGGATTTCCTATATATTCCTCGTAAAAGTTTGCCTTTCCGTAAGGGCCCTTAGGAAGATAATCATCAGCAAGAATACACTTATCAACCTTATAGCCAAGGTAATCCAGTACCATAGCAAGCGAAGTAATCTCGCAGCCGTTTGGAAGTTCAGGATTTTGTAGGAAAAGCTTAAGTTCAAGTTCTAAACGCTTTTGCGGCAATTCTACCTTTTCATCGTAATTCTTATCTTCCTTAAGTCTTGAAAAAGCTGAACCGTCAGCATATACAATCTGCTTATTGGAATCCACAAGCTGATATATACCGTTTGAAGATATTCCGGTTCGTGTAAAGCTCTTTCCTACATACACAGGATAAACACTTGTTGTCTGAAGTTTGGCATCCAGATAAAGATTAGTATCAGAAGATGCATATACCAGATCCTGCATAGGTCTAAAAGATATTCCAAAAGATTCTGCCGGAATAATCAAATATCTTACTATATCTATTCCCGACAAATCAGAACCCGGAGTAAAGGCTAAATATCTGACTCCCGAAGAATTGGTGACAATGGTCATCGAATCATCAATTACTTTTTTAACATTACCGCCATCATCGCTTTCTTCAAGCATTTCGCCGCTATCGGTAAAGTCAAATTCTATGTTGGGTGAAGGCGGCGTATCCTCTACTATATTGTTTTTTTCGTCACGTGATGAAAGATTACTAAAGAAAGTCTTTATGTTTGATGCTGTTTTTACAAACCATGAAGAAACCTTTTGGGCACAGTTTTTTACAACAGAAACAAAACCTCTGCCGAAATTACCCAGCGCGGTCCCCATTTCTACAACGTATGCACTTTCTTTTTCCCCTTCCGAACTTTTGTCAACGAAATCCTTACCTAAAAAAATAAGTGTCAAAGCGGCAAGAATAACAAGGCTTAAAAACAGAAGACGTTTCTGTCCGTTTCTCATAGAATGTTATTTCGCTCTCTTAAAATCTCTAAAGATCTTTCGTAATGATTTTTAAACTCCAATGAGGTCATTAACGTTGACCCCTGGCCTCTTATGATTACCTGCTCAACACCGTCGCTGGTGATTACGGTAATATCATATTTCTTCCCGTTTTCATGGGTATATCTTTCAATGTAATGGTCTGCGGTTTCTGCAGTTTTGGTGTATACCACATGAATGTTGTTATATTCATACTCTTCCTGCTTGTGGCCTAAAACCTTGTAGGCGTCAAAAACAAGAATAGTTTTATAGCCTGTCATACCCTGATAATTGGATACAATGTCCATTAACCTTCCGGCCGCGCCGTTTATATCGACCGACGCAATCTCTTTAAGCTCGGGCCATGCATGGACAACATTATATCCGTCAATCAGAAGATACTTTTCCTTTTGCTTAGTTCCCTTGTATTCGGATAATGAAGTCTCTTCATTAGAGCGCCTGTTAAGGTTATTTCTCTGTCTTTCCCTTAAAGCCGCAGATATTCCCTTAGAAGCACTCTGAGCGGTCTTTTTGTTGGAATAAGCCGTTTTATTAATGATTGCATCTATCTCCTCGGTTGTCACAAAGAGTTCTTTTTCCTTGTAATCTTTGGTTTCATTCACTGTCTTTACATCTGTCTTCACGCTGTCTTTCATCTCTAAAAGAGGCAGATGCATGTAGTCAAATACCTGGTCCCAGGGAATAATCATTCCTGAACCATGCGCACAGAATACAGAATCCGGCGTATTTCTAAGGTCTGAAGTCGGATCGTATCTGAATTTAACGAGCATTTCTTCAAGATTATGGCAGGGTTCATAGCCACCAAAAGCAAGTGAAATGCTACCAAGTCCTCTTGTATATGCAAGGACATCCTTGGCATATCCGTTTAATGTCGCAACAGGACCGCGGCCGTTTAAAACCGCAGTTCCATTAAGATTCTCGCTAATTTCGCAGCTTGCGTGAAGTTTATCCATGTCGGTCATGGCGCGACCTACCATCTCAGATGGAACTTCAAGTGTGAAATCATATACTGGCTCAAGAAGCACATTCGAAGCCTGCATCAGGCCCTGCCTTACTGCCCTGTAGGTTGCCTGTCTAAAGTCACCACCTTCAGTATGCTTCTGGTGGGCCCTTCCCGAAACCAAGGTAATCTTCATATCTGTAATAGGGCTTCCTGTAAGTACACCCTTATGAATTCGCTCGTTTAAATGTGTTAATATGAGCCTTTGCCAGTTTAATGCCAGTTCATCCGTAGTAACAGTTGAGTCAAAAGAAAGACCACTTCCGGGCTCTGAAGGTTCCATTAATAGATGAACCTCTGCATAGTGTCTTAAAGGTTCAAAGTGGCCGACACCTTCTACCGTATCTTTAATCGTTTCTTTGTAGTTTATTCTTCCCTGGCCAAAGGTTACGTCAATACCGTATCTGTCTTTGATAAGTCTTGTAAGAATTTCTATCTGAACTTCACCCATCAGGCAGACCTTGGTTTCTCTGACCTCTTCGTCAAAGTTTACCTTAAGCCCGGGTTCTTCTTTTTCCAGTTCTCTTAAAATACCAAGCATTTTGTTGGCATCAACTTCTCTTGGGTAAAAAACACTATATGAAAGCACGGGCTCCAAAACGCTTGCATGCATATAGACCTCTTTACCATAGATTTTACCGGGGTGGGAATTATTAAGCCCCGCTACCGCGTATATATCCCCGGCTTCAACACTTTGAACGCTTTCAAACTGCTCGCCGTTATAAAGGCGTATATCGTTTACCTTTTCATCCCCCAAAAGTTCCTTAACTTTTAAGCCACCGCCGAGACATTTAATGTGGGTAAGCTTTACCCCCTTATTATCCGTGGAAACTTTATAAACATAATGAGAAAACTCAGGGATTGTCTCACTTTTACTTAAATACTTATCTATTACCTCTAAAAGCCTGTCGACACCTTCCATCTTAAGTGCCGAACCGAAAAGACAGGGAAATACCCTGCACTTAGATATTTCATCACATATTTCTTCAACTGAAAGTTCAGCTGTTTCCAAAAATTTTTCAATTAAACTTTCATTGGATGATGCTACTTCTTCAAAAAATGCTTCACTCGTATCATCCGAAAAATCCACAACATACTGGTTAAGATCTTTCTTCAATCCTGTCAAAAGAAGGTCTTTGTCAGTATCAGGAAGGTCCATTTTGTTTACAAAAATAAAGGTAGGAATCTTATGAGACCTAAGAAGTTTCCAAAGAGTCTTGGTGTGGGACTGAACTCCGTTTGAAGCATTAATCATAAGTATCGCAGCATCAAGAACGTTTAAGGCTCTTTCCGTTTCAGCACTGAAATCCACATGTCCGGGAGTATCAATAAGTACTATAGATGAATCACCTACATTAATTCTTGCTTCCTTGGAAAAGATGGTAATTCCTCTTTCTCTTTCCATGACATTATTATCAAGAAAAGAGTCCTTCTTATCTACACGGCCCAAATTTCTGATAACGCCTGCCTTATATAATAAAGCCTCTGATAAAGTTGTCTTTCCGGCATCAACATGAGCCAAAATCCCAAGAACTTTTCTAGTCATAAATCTTCCTTTACCTGTTATGAGAGTATTCGAATATACTACCAAAACACGGTCATACTTAATAAAATTATACCTTAATTTGTACTTTCAAACAATAAAAATCCCCCTTTACCGTTTATGAACTGACCCTTAAAAGTCAGACAAGCAAAATCCAACTTTTTATGGTCACCACACAAAGAATAAAGGGGAAATATGATACTTCTTTTATCTGATTCCAAGCTTCTTCCAGTGGCCTGAAAGATACCTTATAAGGCATACAACTGAGGTAACTGCCCAGGTAGCGCCTGCTGCCCACCAGATTCCATATACACCAAGAAATGCAAGCCTTGTAAATAAATTCGCAAAAACTATACGGCAAATAACCTCGGTGATTCCGTTAATCATAGAAAATGCTGCATCGCCACAGCCGTTTAAAAGTCCTCTTGGAACGTAAATCGCAGCCAGAAAGAAATAGTTTACTGCTGTAATCTTCATCGCTGTTGAGCTAAAGCTTATTACTTCTTTGGATGTTACAAAAGCCGATGAAATCTGAGGACTTAAAAAAAAGCAAATGGGAATAACTATAAGATTATATATAAATACAATCAAAAATCCTGATCTTAATCCCTGGGATATTCTGTCATTTTTACCTGCACCCTTATTCTGGCCGGCATATGTTGTAAGCGCCATTGAAAGTGAGGCATAAAGCTGAGATATTAAATTATCTATCCTGCTTGTAATCGTATAAGCCGACATTACTGTTGTTCCAAAGGTGTTTACTACCTTCTGAAGGATAATAAGTGAAATAGAAATCATGGAGCTTTGAAGAGCCATGGGAATTCCAAGTCTGAAAATGTGGCCAATAATTCTTTTATCAGGCTTCATCTTGCTTTTATCGATTTTAAAATGCTCGACCTTCTTAAAAGCATAGGTAAGGCTTATTATTACTGATAAAAGCTGAGAAACAACGGTCGCAAAGGCTACTCCGAATACGCCTAAATTTAAAAAGAGGACAAAAAACAAGTCCATAAAAACATTTAAAAAGGCGGAAATGATAAGAAATACAAGAGGCGTTCGCGAGTCACCTAAAGCTCTTAGTATTGCCGCTACCATGTTATAAAGAGCTATAAACAATATGCCCAAGCTTGTAGTTGCAAGGTATAATGCTGCATCATTTAATATTGAATCAGGTGTCGACAGAAACTTAAGTAAGGGTCTTGCAACAAAAACACATACTGTTGTTGCAAGTAAAGCCGCACCAAACAGTACATAAAAAGCATTTGAAATAGTTTTCTTTATTTCCTCATGCTTTCCTGCTCCAAAATACTGGGAAACAATGATACCAACACCATTTGCAAGTCCCATTGCCAAAGAAACAAATAAAAAGTTAAGGCTTCCGCAGGCACCGGTAGCTGCAAGTGCTTTATCACTTACAAAGCGTCCGACTATAATCGAGTCGGTCATGTTATAAACCTGCTGAAACATATATCCAAAAAACAGCGGAACCGTAAAAGAAATCAAATGCTTAATCGGACTTCCTACTGTCATATCTACACTTCGTGTTTTACTCATTATATCTCCATTCTGCGATAATATATCGCTAAAACTGCACCCTTCAAGCGAGTATTCTATCATTGGGCAGTTAAAATATATTGTATTTTTCGCTCACAAAAAGTCTTTAATGTGCTATTATTGTCTCTATTAATATAGTAAGGAGATACAAAAATGGACTTTTCCAAAATACTTGAATTAAAAAAGAATCTGGATGTTTTTAAAAATAACCATCCCAAGTTCTTTGGCTTTTTAAATGCAGTAAGAAGCAAGGCTTTAAAAGAAGGAAGCATCTTTGAAATAAAGGTAACTACTCCTGAAGGCGAGACATTAGAAACTGCCATCAAGCTTTCACAGTCAGATCTTGATGCCTTAAAAGATTTACTTAACCTTGCAAAGCCCAATTAGTCAGAATAAAGTTTGAGAACAAAATATCAAAACACATTGATGATTTCACGCTAAACCGGCTGTTTATAATCATTATGGAGTAACTTATGAAAAAATATATAGACCACTTCAACCTTAAGATGATTGCTAAAAGCGGACAGTGTTTTCGCTTTAAATGCATTAGTGAATCCCCCTTGACTTATGAAGTTGTTCATCGTGGACACTATGTGAAAATAACGGAGCTTTCAGCCGATAAATCCGGTTCGGTGCTTGATTTTTCATGTGATGAAGTGACTTTTGACGAGGTTTTTTCGGACTTTCTTGACCTTGGTACAGACTACAATTATGTTGAAAAAGCAATATATGATTTTAATGACTCTCACTTAATTGAATGCTATAAAAAAGGATACGGAATACGAATTCTTAAACAGGATCTTTGGGAAATGATTGTTAGTTTTCTTATTTCTCAGAACAATAATATTAAAAGAATCTCAAACTCCATTGAGGCAATATGTAAAAAGGCTGATCTTCCATCCATTGAAAATCCGGATGCTAAAAGATTCCCCCGTCCCGGAGAAATCGATTCAAGCCTTTTTGACGACCCTTCGCTGGGGCTTGGATACAGAGTCCCTTATTTAAAAGAGATTTATGAATACGCCCGTAAAAATCCCGATTGGCTTAATATGTTATCCGGCATGAGTTACACAGATGCCTACGAAAACCTTTTAAGCCATCTCGGAATCGGACCTAAAGTTTCTAACTGCATATGTCTTTTTGGATTACATCACACCGATGCATTTCCTATAGATACCCATATAAAGCAGCTTTTAGACAAATATTATGATGGGCACTTTGATACAGACTACTTTAAAGGAATTGCCGGAATAATCCAGCAGTACCTTTTCTATTATGAAATCATGTAAAACACCTTTTAGGCAACGTCAGAACTTTTTGTGACATATTCTTCTGCCTTAGCTAAGGCTGCATCAATATGAACACAGAAGTTCTCACGTCCTACCTTGTCAATGTAACCGGCCTTTTCAAGAGCTCTCCAAGGCTGTTCATTTACATGTGAGAATACAAGGTGAACATTCTTTTTATTACAAAGTTCTAATAAAGCTTCAAGCGAACGAATGGCTGTAATATCTATCGCAGGAACGTTTCTCATTCTTAAGATAATCGCATCATACTTACTTCTAACCTTAATTCCGGCAATAAGTTCATCTACTGTTGCAAAAAATACAGGTCCTTCAATCTCATAAACCAAAGTATTTTCAGGAATAGGCTTATATTTTAACTGATCAGGATTTTCAGGATCAGGGTTTGCTTCTGTAACGTTTTCCCACTGACGAAGATTTGTTACTTCGGACATTCTCTTTAAGAAGAGAACTGCTGATGCAAGTACACCTACTTCTACTGCAAAAAGAAGGTTTACAATTACACCTGCACCGAAGGTTGTGAGTAAAACAAGTGTATCTGAAATTGGTGCACGCTTAATTGTTGTAATGATTTCGCCAAAATTGCACATATTATAAGCTACAAGAATAAGAATTGCAGCAAGTGTAGGCATAGGAATAAATCCTGCCAAAGGAAGCATAAATAAAAGAATAAGTGTTACTACAAGACTGTGAACAATTCCGGCGATTGGTGTTCTTCCGCCTGTCTTAACAGATGTTGAAGAACGTGCAACAGCTCCTGCAACAGGAACGGCACCAAAAAGTCCGCAGAAAATGTTTGCGATACCTTCAGCGATAAGTTCCTGGTTTGAATCATGAGGTTCACCCATAAGTCCGTCAGTTACTACGCATGAAAGAAGTGAAACGATAGCAATCAAAATAGCAAGTGTAACTGCAGAAGGTATTACATCTACTACAAGGCTCCATGAAAACTGAGGAAGTTCAATCTTGGGGAAATGTGAAGGAAGTTCCCCATATACGGAGCGAATTGTAGGTACATCAAGATTAAAGAATAAAACGATAGGTGTTGTAACAAGAATTGCAACAAGTGAATTGGGAATCTTAGGTGAAATCTTAGGAACTACAATTAAGACAACCATGGCAAGAAGGCCAATTCCTAATGTTGTAAGATCAAGTGTATCCAAAACCTTGGAATAAGCAACAAACTTATCAATTGTATTGACGGGAATAGATTCCATCTGAAATCCGAAAAAGCCCTTTAACTGGCTTGAGAAAATACCCATACCGATTGCTGCTGTAAATCCAAGTGTGATTGTTCTCGGGATATATCTAAGCAGTGTTCCTGCCTTTAAAAGACCCATGATAATAAGAAGTATTCCGGCGATGATTGTAGCAATGGCAAGACCGGCAAGACCGAAGTTTGCAATAATAGTAAATACTGTCATAACAGTAGCTGCTGTAGCGCCACCGATATTTACCTTACTACCACCGAATAAAGAAACTAAAAAACCACCGATGATGGCTGTATAAAGACCACGTTCGGGACTCATTCCCGAAGAAATTGCAAGTGCAACGGAAAGAGGGAACGCGATAACTGCAACTATAATTCCGGCAACAATATCTTTAAGAAGCTGCTGCTTTGTATAACCCTTCATAGCGGGTATTATTTTAGGCATAAGTGTACTTTTCATTTTACTCTCCTGAATTCAATAATGACCGAATTCCATATTATTGCTAAAAGTCAAACATCACAATTGTTAACTTCAACAAATGAAACTACCTTTATACCTAAATTTAAGAAATATTTTATAATTTCAAACCGATTCAACATGTTTACTAAGGCTGTTTAGCACCTGTTTCTTGTTTGCACTCCAAAGTGGAGCTACAAGCGTTCTTTTGTCCCCATCTCCTGTAAGTCTGTGAACGGTCATATCTAAGGGAATTATCTTAAGAGCCTTACTTACAATATCAATGTATTCGTCCATCTCAAGAGTATTAAAAAGACCATTTTCATAATCAGCCAAAAGATCTGTATCCTTTAAAACATGTAAAAGCTGGAGTTTGATTCCAAAAGTTTCGGTTTTAGCCACGTATCTTACTGTTTCAAGCATATCTTCACGGCTTTCATTTGGAAGGCCTAAAATAACGTGAGTAATAACCTTTATTCCAATCTTTTTAAGGTCACTGACTGCCTTATCATATACCGAAAGCTCGTAACCTCTTCTTATGTATTTAGCACTTCTTTCATGAATAGTCTGAAGTCCAAGTTCAACCCACACAGGCTTTATGGCGTTTATTTCTGCAAGTAAGTCAAGTACTTCCCCTGATAAGCAGTCAGGTCTTGTCGCTATTGAAAGAATCTTAATATCATCTGACTTTATGGCCTCTAAATACTTTCTTTTTAATTCATCAACCGGCCCGTAGGTATTTGTAAAGGCCTGAAAATAGGCAATATATCCGACCTCTTCGTTTTTAGGAAGTTTAGCGCAGATTTTCTTTTTCCCTTCTTCTATCTGCTTACTTATCGAAAGTTCTCTATTTGACGCAAAATCGCCCGAACCACCGCTTGAACAGAAAATGCAGCCTCCAAGTCCTATCTTCCCGTCTCTATTGGGACAAGAAAAGCCTCCATCTAAGGAGACTTTGTATATTTTCATGCCATATTCTTTTTTTAAATATGAGTTAATGCTTAGATATTTTATCTTATCCATTTTAATTTCCATTAAGCTTACAATAATTTAAAAACCCTATGAAACATATTACGTTTTAGAATACAAGCTGGACTAAAAGCATGTAGATTACTGTTCCAAGTCCTATACTTAATAGAGTATTCTTCTTCCAGACATAAAGTCCTGCAGTTGCTGCGCCTGCAATTAATTCAGGTAAAAATCCTCCTACTGAGGCAAAAGAAATATTCTTTAAGCAGTAAACTACCAGCATTGCCATTATTGCATGAGGAAGTACCTTGCCAAGATATGTAATAATCTTGGGTGTGTTTTGTTTCTTTCCAAATATCACAAAAGGAAGAAAGCGAATCATAATGGTCACAAGTGCCATTATCGCAACGGAAATCATAGCATGTGCTCTTGACATTACTTCTCCACCTCGCTTCCTGCAAATTTACGTCCCATAATCAGTGTAACTGCGATAAGTACCATTGAAGGAATTAAAAAATTATCGGCACCGAATATCAGTCTCATCAAAACGGTTGCAATAAGACCGCTAATGGCTGCGAAGTGGTTTTTGGTGTGAAGCCACTGGTCTGTAAAAACTGTGATAAACAAAGCAGTAAGTGAAAAGTCAATTCCTTCAGTACTAAAAGGAATTATGGCTCCAAGTAAAGAGCCAATTAAAGAACCGGTTACCCAGTAAACCTGATCAAAGGCTGAAACCAGTAAGTAATACTTCTTAAGGTCCTTTTCATCAACTCCGTCTATGTCTTTACACACTAAAGAATATGTCTCGTCTGTAAGTGCAAAGATAAGGTAAGGTTTCTTTTTCCCTGCATCCTTGTACTTATCTATCATCGAGATTCCGTAAAAGAAATGTCGGCAGTTAACCATCAATGTCGTAAGCGCTACTGTGATAAAAGATGCAGATGATGCCATTAATGAGATTCCCGCATACTGCATGGAACCTGCATAAATAAATACGCTCATGGCAAGTGCCCACAGACCACCATAGCCGTTTGTTCTTAGTAAAATTCCAAAGCCTATTCCTAATACCACATAACCTGTCATAACAGGAATTGTATCGATAAAAGCTTTCTTAACTACGCCTTTTCCCATTCTTCCAAACGTCCTTCTTTTATTCTATGAAGTGTTTCAACACTCCCAAAATGTATCTGCTCTTTTCCAGTTCTTATCGTCAGGGGTTACTTTTTAGAGAGTAAAACAATTGTTTCAATCCCGCCGGTCCAGGGGAACTGATCAACGCATACTGCTCTTTCAACCTTGTAACCAGCAGCCTGAATAGGCTCCAAATCACGAATAAGGCTTGTAAGCTTACATGAAATATATACGATTCGGTCTACCCCATAATTTAATATCTTAGGAAGCGCCTTGGGATGAATTCCATCACGTGGAGGATCAAGAATAATGAAATCAGGTTTCTGATCAATATCATCTATAGCCTTTAAAACGTCACCGCAGATGAACTCACAGTTATTTATTCCATTAAGCTTGGTGTTATCCCTCGCTGCCAAAACAGCTTCTTCAACAATTTCTACACCGATTACCTTTTTAGCAACAGGAGACATAAGCTGAGTTATTGTTCCGGTGCCACTGTAAAGGTCATAAACAATCTTATCGGGCTCCCCACCTTCCGACAAATCACCAATGAAGTCTCTTACAGCCGAGTAAAGAACCTCAGCACTTCTTGAGTTGGTCTGAAAGAAAGAAAACTCGCTAATCTTAAACTTTAAGCCAAGTATTGTCTCTTCAATATAGTCTCGGCCATATAAAATATCTGTGCGGTCGCTTTGAACAACATCAGATGTTGAATCATTTATTGTATGAAGAATACTTACAATCTTTCCTTTAAGGTCCAAAGAAAGAAGCATATCAGTAAATTCAGTAAGATCAGGGTTGGATTCACTCGAAGTTACAAGGGCCACCATAATCTCACCGCTATAAACTGCTTTTCTAACCAGTAAGTGTCTAAGATATCCTTCATGACGCATCTTATGGAAGAACTTATATCCCTTATCAGCCCAGTAATCTCTTACTGACTTTAATATCTTTCTATAGTCTTCATCACATATATAACAGGAATCAGTCATAACCACATCGTAAAAACTTCCTCTTTTATGCATTCCAAGACTAAGTGGTCCATCTTTATATTCATCGCCAAAAGAAAACTCCATCTTATTGCGATATCCTTCAAACACAGGGCTGGCCTTAATAGGTTCCCATACGTAGCTTTCGGGCTCAACAACTGTATCTAAAAGCTTTTTAGCCTGTTCCTGCTTGAGCTTAAGTTCTTTTTCATATGTCATGGTAAGGAAGGTACAACCACCACACTGGCCAAAATGGGGACACTGTGCCTTAACTGCATCATCAGCCTCTTTAATAACCTCAAGCACAGATGCTTCAGGCTTTCCCTTGCGATTTTTAATTACCCTTACTTTAACTTCCTGCCCGGGAAGGGCATTTTTAGCAGTAACTAAGCCTTCTTCGGTCTCGATTACAGCCTTATTAGGGAAATTCACATACAAAACCTTACCGGTTAATTCCTGTCCTTTTTTCATCTCAAAAAAAGGAGTGTCACCGGTTAAGGTAACACTCCTGTCTCCTTAAAATAATTATTCGTCATCTTCCAAATCATCATCTTCATCGTCGAATTCATCGAAATCATCATCGAAGTCTTCAAACTCTTCAGAATCCTCAGGAACGAGGAAATAATAAACTGCATAGGCAATTGCTGCTACTGATGCAATTGCACCGATTACAGCAAGAACAATAAGCCAGGGATTAGTCTTCTTAGGCTCTTCCTTCTTGCAGCAACCACAGCTGTCTAAAATGATGTCTTTAATTTCTTCAATCTTATTCATGGTAACTTCCTCCTTTATGCAACGACCCCTTCTATATAGGATGAATATAACACTTTTTCACTTTTAATTCTATCAAAAAATTATTAACAAATTTATAATTTCTGAAGTTTGGCAAAAGAAGCATACATTACCTTCTGACCATATGCATCAAATTGAACAGTAACCTTCTTGTCACGAGGTTCGTCAACGATATTTAAAACAGTTCCTTCGCCGAATTTTACGTGTTTAACACGGTCACCTTTTGTATAGTCAGTACTTGTTGTCTTAAGGTCTGCCCCCTTCATAAAGGAGCTTGCCGCAGTAGCAGTTGCTATAAAGGGTTTCTTTTCAACGGATGTTTTTCTTTCAGAAGGCGAAACAAGCTTAGTCTGGAAAGGACTAACCTTGGAACTGTAGTCAACATCTCTTCTAAAGCCGCTATAAGATGATTCAGTGTTTACTTCTGCATTTCTTCTAAATCCGCCATAGGACGATGAATCGTCGCTGTTTCGTCTGAAGCCACCGTAAGAATCCTGCGAGTCACTGTTACGTCTGAATCCGCTGTCAGCACGATTAAATCCACTATAAGAGTCATCTGAACGAGAATATGAATAGTCGTCATCGTATCTCTTTAAGGGAGTCGGCGCTATATCAAAAAGATTTTTGGGAATCTCTCGTACAAAGCGGCTAACGGGGTTATACTGAGTTTCACCGTGAATCATTCTTGCTCTTGCACAGGTAAGTGTCAAAGATTCCTTGGCACGTGTAATACCTACATATGCAAGACGTCTTTCTTCCTGAATCTCTTCATCTCCGGATGAAATCGACATATAGCTGGGGAAAAGACCATCTTCCATACCAATTAAGAATACCTTTTTAAACTCCAGACCCTTAGCAGAATGGATAGTCATAAGAAGGATTCTTTCTTCATTCTCATCAACTGAATCGATATCAGCAACCAAAGATACTTCCTCAAGAAATTCTGAAAGATTAGGATGCTCTGCTTCTTCTTCGTATATTTTTATTTTACTTATGAATTCTTCAATATTATCAATACGTTCCTGGGCTTCTTCTTCGGATTCCACATCCATCTGTGTGATGTAGTCGGTAACCTCCAAAATTTCACGCATCAGTGCACTTATGCCTCTTTCCTGAGAGATAACCCTGAATCTTTCAATCATTAAGTCAAAAGAATGAAGTTTCTCCTTGGTCGCTCCCTTGATGCTGTCATCCCATCCAAAGTTTCTTAAGGATTCAAAGAAGGAAGTATTATGAGTATCAGCACCATCAGAAATCTTATTTATGGTTGTTGCACCGATTCCTCTTTTAGGAACGTTAAGAATACGCTTAACAGCCAAGTCATCCTTACCGTTATCAACAGTTTTTAAGTATGAAAGAAGGTCCTTGATTTCACGTCTTGAATAGAAGTTTATGCCGCCAACAATTCTATAAGGCATATTGCATTTAACAAGTTCTTCTTCAATTGCACGGGACTGGGCATTGGTACGGTACAAAATTGCGTTTTCAGAGTAACTGCTCTCGCCTTCTCTTACTGACTTTCGTATAGCACTGCAGACGTATTCTGACTCTTCAGAAGCCATATCAAACTGTCTGAAGTGGATTCTTTCACCATCTTCCTTGGCAGACCATAAAGTCTTATCTTTGCGGGCTGCGTTATTTCTGATTACGGCATTGGCAGCTGACAAAACATTCTGAACCGAGCGGTAATTCTGCTCAAGTTTAACTACCTTGGCATCTGTATAATATCTTTCAAAGTCAAGGATATTTCTAATGTTGGCACCACGGAACTTGTAAATTGACTGGTCATCATCACCTACAACACAAAGGTTATGATGCGCATC
>JAKSRS010000046.1 GCA_024403515.1 Lachnospiraceae bacterium | reverse complement strand
GAGTTATGACATTATTAGAGAAATGGCGTAGTGTCGCTTATAACGAAGAAGCATCTAAAGCAGAGCTTACAAAGATTTGGAACGATTACTTTGAAAAAGAAAGAGATATTTATGCAAAGCTTTTAAAGAAGCCTGATGACGTTGTTACAGGTACAATCAGAGAGCTTGCTAAGAAATATAAAGTCAGCATGACAGTTATGGCTGGATTCCTTGATGGAATCAATGATTCACTTGTAAATCCCAACCCGATTGAAACAATGGATGAGGATACAGAAGTAAACCTTGGCTTTGACAAGGAACTTCTTTACAAGAACATGGTAGCAGCAGGCGCTGACTGGTTATACGGTCTTCCTGAATGGGAAAAGATCTTCGATGAAGATAAGCGTAAAGCTTTATACAAGGAACAGAAGGATTCACAGACAATCCGTAAGGAAGCTAAGGTATATCCTAACGATCCCTGTCCTTGTGGTTCAGGTAAGAAGTACAAGAAGTGCTGCGGAAAGAACAAATAAGTTATAGATTTCATTGAATTATGAAATAAAATTATGTGTTGACAAGGTTTGACCAAGGTGTTAAACTAACTCAGTACGTAAAATGTAGACAACCAAGCAGAGTTCCACTCTCACCTCGTGGCAATAGGCTTAACGAGCGTTAATACTTTCAGATTACTAATGCTGGATTTATGTGGACAGGCTTGTGTTGCTTGTCCACTTTTTTTTGGAGGGTAAAACCATTAGCGATTTAATGATTAATGAACAGATCCGAGACAAAGAAGTACGTGTTATCGGAGAAAACGGAGAACAGTTGGGAATTATGTCTGCTAAAGACGCTTTAAAGCTTGCTGATGAAGCAGGTGTTGATTTAGTTAAAATCGCCCCCACTGCACAGCCTCCTGTGTGCCGTATTGTTGATTACGGTAAATTTAAGTACGAACAGATGCGTCGTGAAAAAGAAGCTAAGAAGAAACAGAAAGTTGTTGAAGTTAAGGAAATCAGACTTACACCCAACATCGATACAAACGACCTTAATACTAAGATGAAGGCAGCTAAGAAGTTTCTTGAAGATGGTAACCGTGTAAAAGTTACACTTCGTTTCCGCGGTCGTGAAATGGCTCACATGCAGATGAGCAAACATATCCTTGAAGACTTTGCTGCAGGACTTACAGAAATCGCAACAGTTGAAAAGCAGCCTAAGGTTGAAGGACGTAGCATGTCAATGTTTTTAACCGGAAAGAAGTAAATTGAACCGGATAAAATAGATTTAGTTGGTTTAGGAGGAAAATACGATGCCCAAAATGAAAACAAGCAGAGCCGCTGCAAAGCGTTTCAAAGTTACAGGAACCGGTAAGTTAAAAAGATCCAAGGCTTACAAGAGACATATCTTAACAAAGAAGTCAACAAAGAGAAAGCGTAACTTAAGAAAGCCTGCACTTGCAGACAAGACAAATGTTAAGAACATGAAGAAGATTTTACCTTACATGTAAGTTGATTGGAGGAAGAATAAATGGCTAGAATTAAAGGTGGCATGAATGCCAAGAAGAAACACAATAGAGTATTAAAGCTTGCTAAAGGCTACAGAGGAGCACGCTCTAACCAGTACAGAACAGCTAAACAGGCTGTAATGAGAGCTCTTACATCATCTTACGCTGGACGTAAGGAAAGAAAGCGTCAGTTCAGACAGTTATGGATTGCACGTATCAATGCTGCTGCAAGATTAAACGGTCTTTCATATAGCAAGTTTATGTTCGGTTTAAAGAACGCAGGTGTTGACATGAACCGTAAGATGTTAGCTGAAATGGCAGTTAACGACGCTGCTGGTTTTGCTACACTCGCTGAACTTGCAAAGAAGAACTTAAATAAATAATTGTATAATTAAAGTTTTTATTTCCCGCAGGCTTTACCTGCGGGAAATCTTTTACAAGAAGGGAAAAAGCGTTAATTATGAATTACATTGAATTTTTTGAAGAACTCTCTAAGATTCCCCGCGGTTCAGGTAATACTAAGGCTGTAAGCGACTATCTTGTAGAATTCGCCAAAGAACGTAATCTTGAGCATTACCAGGATGAATATAATAACGTTGTAATTATTAAAGAAGCTACCAAGGGTCGTGAAAATGATGATCCCGTTATTATTCAGGGACACATGGATATTGTAGCTGTTCATGATGAAGACTACGATATTGATATGACTCGTGAAGGACTTACTCTTTGCAGAGAAGGAGATTTCCTGTTTGCAAAGGGAACAAGCCTTGGAGCTGATGATGGTATAGCTGTTGCTTATGGTCTTGCTCTTTTAGATAGTGACGAACTTAGTCTTCCAAGACTTGAGCTTGTAGTTACTGTTGATGAAGAGATTGGTATGCTTGGTGCAACACAGCTTGATTTAAGCATGTGTAAAGCTCATAAGATGCTCAATATCGATTCTGAAGAAGAAGGATTTTTCCTCGTAAGCTGTGCCGGTGGTACAAGAATCGACGTATTCTTCCCTATGGAAGAGTTAGCTGAGCAGGAAGTTGAAGGAACCAAAGCATATACAATTAATATTTCAGGTCTTGTTGGTGGTCATTCAGGTACAGAGATTAACAAAGGACGTGCCAATGCAATTGTACTCATGAATAAGATTATCTCCAAACTTAATGATTCTCACCTTGTTGAAGGTATTAGAGAAATCAAGGGAGGAACGGCAGACAATGCTATTCCTGCTGAATGTAAGGCTGAGATTTTGTGTAAAACAATAGAACCTGAATTATTTGATATTATTAAATTTGAAGCATTAGAGAATTTTATGGGCGTTGAAAAGAACGCGTCAATCACACTTACTGAGGCTGAAGCATCAGATAAGAAGTGGTATTCTCTTAAAGATAGTGGTTATTGTTCTTTTGTCACAGGCCTTCCTAATGGTGTAATGGCAATGAGCAAGAACATTGAAGACCTTGTTGAAACATCTTTAAACCACGGTTTGATTTCTTTTGAAAACGGCGAGGTTGAAATCGGAATCAGCATTAGAAGTTCTATCGATGAAAAGAAGGAAGAACTTGTATATGCTATTACAGATAAGGGCTTTTCATATGGTGCCCACTTTAATGTTCACGGAGATTATCCGGGCTGGGCATACAGAGAAGATTCACCTCTTAGAGACAGAATGGTATCTATATATGAAGAAATGTATGGAGAAAAGCCTGTAATAATGGCCCTTCATGCTGGACTTGAGTGTGGCGTTCTTGCCAAGAAGATAGATGATCTTGATTGTGTTTCTTTTGGACCCTGGATTTATGATATTCATACAACAAGAGAAAAACTTTCAATTTCAAGTGCCGACAGAGTTTGGAACTTCATTGTAAAGGTTCTTTCATAATATTACTTTGTATTTAAAGACGATGCATTTTTTGTGCATCGTCTTTTTGCTGACAAGCATAGTTTGTAGTGTTAAAATGATGATATAAATTTGTATTCGAGGGAAAACCGGATATGGAATCTACACTTAGAAGAACCTGGGCTGAAATTGATCTGGATGCTCTGGTTTTTAACTACAAAACATTAAGAAATAAAGTTGGAAAAAACGTGAAGTTTCTTGGAGTCGTTAAGGCTGATGCTTATGGTCATGGCTCAGTAAGAGTTGCTCAGGCTTTGCAGGAAAACGGAGCTGATTATCTTGCAGTAAGCTCCATTGATGAAGCTGTTGAACTTAGAAAGAAAAATATCACGATGCCTATTTTGATTCTTGGACATACGCCCAAGGAGCAGGTGGGAAAACTAATTGAATATAATATTACCCAGGCTGTAACCTGTAAGGCCAAAGCAGTTGAATACAGTGAAGAAGCCTTAAAATGTGGAAAGGAACTAAAGATTCACATTAAGGTTGATACGGGTATGTCAAGACTTGGATACCTTTGTGCAGACAGATTCTTTGAATCAGGTGTTGAGGGTATTGTTGATGCCTGCAAAATGCCCAATCTTTACTGCGAGGGAATCTTTACACACTTTGCTGTGTCTGATGAAGATGATGAGGAAAGTGAAGACTACACACATGAGCAGTTTAAGCTTTTTACTAATGTAATAGAAGAAGTAGAAAAGAAGATAGGAAGGAAGTTTGAAATCAAACATTGCGCCAATACCGGTGCGGTGTTTGGATATCCTGAAACCTATCTTGATATGGTCAGACCCGGATTACTCCTTTACGGTTACGGCGACTATGCAATAAAATTAGGACTTAAGCCGGTAATGAGTTTAAAAACCAATGTTTCGACCGTTAAAGTTTATGATCCCAATACAAGTGTCAGCTATGGAAGAACCTATGTTACTGATAAGACAACGAGAATGGGTGTACTTCCTTATGGATATGCCGATGGATTTTTAAGAAGTCTTTCCAATAAATGCAGTTTGTATACTTCTGAGGGGCTTGCTCCTTTAAGAGGAAAGATCTGTATGGATATGTGTATGATTGATTTAACCAATCTTAAAGGCATTGATGTAGGTGATGAGGTTGAGATCTTTGGTAAAAACAATCCAATTGAGAAACTCTCAGAGCTTGCCGGCACTATTCCTTATGAATTAACCTGCGCTGTAAGTAAACGCGTACCAAGAGTTTATTATCAGAATGGTCAGATTGTCGAACGGGAACTGATGCTTAGAAGTTAACCTTCTTTCGCATAAAAAAAGTATATTTCAAAATGTTGAACAAAAAAGAAGCACCTTATTTGGTGCTTTTTTTTATTGCATAGAAACGTAGTAAAATGATAGGATAAAGGAAACTAAGAAACTTAAAAGAGTTTCCAAGTTTCCAAAAATCATTGATCACTAAGATTTATATTTGTACTATGGCGGAGGTGGATTAGATGCCTAGAATTTCAAAAAGTCCTAATGAACTTAGAAAAGATATTATGGAGGCCTGCATTGAAGTTTTCAATGAAAAAGGACTCAAATTTACAATGGATGATGTAGCTAAATCATGTCATATAAGTAAGAAAACTGTTTATCTTATCTTTGAAGACAAGGAACAGATGGTTTTATCAATGCTTGACTACTGCTTTGATGCTATTAAGGCAAGCGAACAGAAGATTTATGAGGATGAAAATCTTACTACAGTAGAAAAGATTAGAAAGATTATGATCATTCTTCCTGACAGATACAAGGAAGTTGATTTTTCCAAGGTTATCGATTTAAAGGATAACTATCCTGAACTTTACAAGCGCCTATCAATAAGACTTGAAAGTGACTGGGACAAAACTATCGAACTTATTGAAAAGGGAATTGAAGAAGGTGTGATTAGAAAAATTTCAATTCCCGTTTTAAAAGCAACTGTAAGCGGTGCGATGGAATCGATTCTGGGGGGAAGCGTTCTTAAGAAGAACAAGTTGTCCTATACAGAGGCTCTTGATGGCCTTATGGACATTGTTATGAACGGCATTGCACAGTAGAAAGGAATACTAAGGTGAGGATAGATCTTAATCGTCAGTGGAATTTCAAGTTTAATAAAGACAGTGAAAGCGAACTTGTGGATATTCCCCACAGTGTAAGCGTTACACCACTAAACTGTTTTGATGAAGGTATTTATCAGACAATAGCTGAGTATAGTAAGGAAGTAGTGTTTGATGCCTCTTTTAAGAGTCAGGCAGTCATTTTACACTTTGCTGGAGTGGCTCATAAGGCAAGCGTTTTTGTAAATGATAAGCCTGTATGCACTCATGAAAGCGGTTATACCTCATTTGAGGCAGATATTAGCGACTGCATTGACTGGGATGCAGGCAATAAGGCTGATATTAAGGTATTGGTTGATTCTAATGAAACGCTTAACCAGCCACCCTTTGGTAATGTCATCGACTATATGACCTATGGTGGTATCTACAGAGAAGTCTGGATTGATATTAAAGATAAAGAATATATTGAAAACGTATATCACAGATTCGAGAGAATCTCAGATACATCCGGAAGACTTGTATCAAGACTTAACCTTTCTTCAGCGGCAAAAGGTGATTACAAGGTAAGGATTAAGATTACAGATAAAGAAGGAAAGTGCGTTTTGGATGAAAATCACGATACACTTTCTTTTGAAACAGCTTCAGAGTCAGGAATAGAATTTAGCTGTGAACTAAAGGATATAACTCTTTGGTGCCCTGAAAATCCGGCCCTGTACACTGTTGAAACACAGCTTTTAAAGAATGACAGTGTGACTGACATAAAGTTGACAACAACAGGATTCAGAACTGTCTTATGGAACGCTGAAGGCTTCTTTTTAAACGGAAAGAAAATCAAATTAAGAGGCCTTAACAGACATCAGAGCTATCCTTATGTTGGCTATGCGATGCCTGAAAGCATGCAAAAAAGAGACGCAATCATTTGTAAAAATGAACTTGGCTGCAATGTTATTAGAACTTCTCACTATCCTCAGTCACATGGATTTACACAGACCTGCGATGAAATCGGTCTTTTGGTTGTAACTGAGATTCCAGGCTGGCAGCACATTGGTGACAGCGAATGGAAGGACAAGGCAGTAAATAACGTTTACGAGATGATGACTCAGTACAGAAATCATCCTTCAATTATTCTCTGGGGGGTTAGAATCAACGAATCCCAGGACGATGATGAGTTTTACGAAAGAACCAACAAGCTTGCTCATGAGCTTTGCCCGGGTGAGTTTACCGGTGGCGTAAGATTCCTCACAAAGAGTCACCTTCTCGAAGATGTATATACTTACAATGATTTTCTTCATAACGGAAAGACTAAGGGCTGCTCACCTAAAAAGGCTGTAACAACCGATATGAGCAAGGGCTATATGATTTCAGAACATAACGGTCATATGTTCCCGACTAAGTCTTACGATAGCGAAGAGCATAGAACCGAGCAGTTTATAAGACATGCGACGGTTTTAAATGAAGCATATAAGCAAGAAGATATAGGTGGTGTAATCGGCTGGTGCATGTTTGATTACAACACTCATAAGGACTTTGGAAGCGGCGACCGTATCTGCTATCACGGTGTTATGGACAGCTTTAGAAATCCCAAGCTTGCGGCATACTTATATGAAAGTCAGCAGGATGACCACCTTGTATTTGAAGTTTTATCTTCAATGGATATTGGTGAGCATCCCGCGGGTTCGATGAAAGAGTGCTATGTTGCAACCAACGCAGACAGCGTAAAACTTTATAAGAACAAAAAGTTCATTAAAGAGTTTTTTCCCGATAAAGAGAGATTTTCAAATATCTTGCATCCTCCGGTAATCATTGATGATTTCATCGGTGAACTTATCGAAAGGGAAGAAGGATATTCCAAGAAACTTTCAGAAAATGTAAAGAAGCTTCTTTACTATGTAAGAGATTATGGTCAGAGCAATCTTCCCATAAAGGCAATGCTTCTAGCAGCACGAATGATGGCCTTTGATCATATGACATTTGCAAAAGGAACTGAGCTTTTTGGTAAATACATTGGCGGTTGGGGAGACAAAGTTAAGGAATACGAGTTTGTAGCTATTAAAGACGGTAAGGAAGTTAAAAAAGTTATAAAGACTCCTTCTACAGAGGCTAAACTTGTAGCCGATGTTGACACACACGAACTTAAAGAAGGCATTACTTACGATGTTTCAGCAGTAAGATTAAAGGCGATTGACCAAAACGACAACCTTTTAAGCTTCTGCAACGACCCTGTTTCTTTTGAAACAGAAGGAGATATCGAGCTTATCGGTCCTAAGGTGGCTTCACTTATGGGCGGTATGAGCGGAACCTATGTAAGGAGCCTTAGAAAGGGTAGCGGACTTTTAAAAATCCACTTTAGAGACCAGATTATAGAAGTCGACTACAGGATAAATTAAGTTACATTTTTGGAAAAAGAAGGCGTTTAAGCCTAAGAAAGTTAGCGATTATAAGTTGCAACTTAAATCTATTATGGAGGGTAAGGTTTTATGGAAGAAAAGAAAACATCAACCAAGGTTAAGCTTGGCTATGGTATTGGCGCAGTAGGAAAGGATATGGTTTACATGCTTTCAGCAAGTTATATTCTTTACTACTATCAGGATCTTTTAAAGGTTCCTGCATGGATTATGGGTATTATTTTACTTGCAGCAAGAGTATTTGATGCTTTTAACGACCCGATTATGGGTGTAATTGTTGCAAAGACCAAGACAAAATGGGGTAAATTCCGTCCCTGGTTATTAATCGGAACACTTATTAATGCAGTTATTCTTTACTTTATGTTTGCATGTCCCGTTAACCTTTCAGGTTCAGGTCTCGTTGCATATGCAGCTTTCTTCTACATTATGTGGGGCGTTACATATACAATGATGGACATTCCTTTCTGGTCAATGGTTCCTGCACTTACAGATTCGGGTAAAGAAAGAGAAAGTTTATCAGCTTTTGCAAGATCCGCAGCAGGCGTTGGTTCAGCTTTAATTACAATCATTACAATGCTTACAGTAACCAAGCTTGGTACTATCTTTGGTAACGGTGTGACAGATTCCAACTCAATCGAAATCATTGGTTTTAAGTACTTTGCACTTATTGTAGCTGTTATTTTTGCAATATTTACAATTATCACATGCCTTTCAATCAAGGAAAATCCTACAACAGACATGGAAACAGCTTCTGTAAAGGATATGTTTAAGGCACTTATTGAAAACGATCAGGCAATGATTATTGTTGCTACAATCGTTTTAGTTAACACAGCAATTTACTTTACTTCTAACCTGCTTATTTACTTCTTTAAGTATGACCTTGCAGGTGCTAACTGGAAGGGTGATTACACACTCTTTAATACCTTTGGCGGCGGAATGCAGATTATTGCCATGATGCTTTTGTTCCCTCTTATGAGAAAGTTTTTAAACACTTATAAGATGTTTATCGTAAGCATCGTAAGTTCAATGTTTGGATACCTTGTTCTTTTGGCTTTATCACTTTTAGGAGTAACAAGTGTATATGTTTTCTTTGTACCTGCTTTCTTTATCTTTGGTGCAGTTGGTGTAATCAACGTATTAATCACAATCTTTTTGGCCAATACAGTTGATTATGGCGAACTTAAGAATAACCGCCGTGATGAATCAGTTATCTTTTCAATGCAGACCTTTGTTGTTAAGTTAGCTTCCGGTTTATCAGCATTTTTAGCATCACTTACACTTCAGATTTTCAACATCAGTGAAGATGAAAATGCCATTTCAGCAATTGCAGGAAGTTCAGTTATCGGACTTAGAATGACAATGACATTATTCCCTATGATCGGATTAATTATTGCAGTCATTCTTTATGTAAAGAAGTTTACTTTGGACGACGATAAGATTGCGGAAATCTCAGCTAAGCTTAGGAGGAAATAAGCGTGATTCGAGTTAAAGACAACTACTTTGAGATTAATACCAATGAAACTACATATGCTTTCTATGTAAATGAACTTGGTTTGCTTGAACACCTTCATTATGGCGCAAGGATATCAGATGGCGAAAATGAAGATGAGAGATTCGAAGAAATAGTTAGAGCTTTAAAACAAAAAGTGAGTCATGGCAAAGGAACAACTGTGTGCTACCAAAAGGGAGCATTTACAGTGGCAGAAGATATGCCTTCTGAAGTGTCATCTCTTGGGAAAGGTGACTTTAAGGAACCTGCGGTTATTATTACATATGCCGACGGATCCCAGACTTCAGATTTCATATATGAATCCTATGAGGTGAAAAAAGGAAAGGACGAAATGAAGGGACTTCCCATTTCACTTCCGGGTAAAAACACTATGCAGCTTAAGGTCGTTTTAAAAGACCGTTTTAAGCCTGTAAAACTGGTACTTATTTACAGCGCATTTGAAGGCTGCAATGTTATCACAAGGCGAAGTGTGGTAATAAATGAGGGAGAAGAACCGATTAAAGTAAACAGACTTATGTCAACTCAAATAGATTTAGACGGGACTGACTATAAGCTTGTAACCTTTGGTGGAAACTGGGCTAGGGAAATGCACAAGAATGAAACCAAGGTTGAACACGGAATTTATGTAAACCGCTCATTGGCAGGCGTTTCTTCTAACAGGTCGAATCCTTTTGTTATGTTAACCAAAGATTCGACCGGTGAAGAAAGCGGTGAAGGTTACGGTATTAATCTTGTATACTCGGGAAATCATTTTGAAGCATTAGAAGCAGCTTCTTTTGACAATTCAAGATTTGTATGCGGTATCAATCCGACTCAGTTTACATGGACTTTAAATAAGGGTGAAGAATTTGAATCTCCCGAAGCGGTAATGACATTTTCGGATAAGGGCTATCGCGGTATTTCAGCTCACATGCATGAATTTGTCAGAAACCACATCGTAAGAGGCAACTTTAAGAACAAGCCAAGACCCGTACTTATTAATTCATGGGAGGCAAATTACTTTAAGATTACGGAGCATAATCTTATTTCACTTGCCAAAGAAGCCAAGAATCTTGGCATGGAATTATTCGTAATGGACGATGGCTGGTTTAAGGGCCGCAACGATGATACTTCGTCGTTAGGGGATTGGGAGGTTGACACCAAAAAGCTTCCCGGAGGAATTAATGCAATCTCTGAAAAAATCCATGATATCGGACTTGATTTTGGTATCTGGGTTGAACCGGAGATGATAAATGAAAACAGCGACCTTTACAGAAACCACCCGGAATATGCAATGCTTATTCCCGGAAGAGACCATTCAGAAGGCCGCAACCAGATGATTCTTGATTTGACTAATCCTGATGTCGTTGCATATGTGAAGGATGCAATGTATAAGGTTTTGTCTGCAGGAAAAATCGACTATGTAAAGTGGGACATGAATCGAATGTTTTCAGATGTCTATAGTGGTGTACTTGATGCATCAAGGCAACAGGAGACAGCTCACAGATATATCCTTGGACTTTACGACATTGCTAAGTATTTGACTGAATCATTCCCTGATGTGCTTTTTGAAGGTTGTGCATCCGGTGGAAACAGATTTGATCTTGGTATGCTCACTTTTATGCCTCAGATTTGGGCCAGCGACGATACTGACGCAATGGAAAGAACTATTATTCAGACCGGATACAGCTACGGCTATCCGATGTCTGTACTCACTTCACATGTTTCATCATGTCCTAATCATCAGACACTTAGAAACACACCACTTGAAACGAGATTTAATGTGGCAGCCTTTGGACTTCTTGGTTATGAACTCAACCTTTGTGAACTTTCTTCTGAGGAAAAAGAAAAGGTTCGAATTCAGGTTGAATTATACAAGAAGTATAGAGACGTGCTTCAGGGGGGCGATTTCTATAGGGTGAGTGATCATCAGTGGACTGTAGTTTCTAAGGATAAGAAGAGGGCAGTAGCGATGCAATGGGGGGAGATGGTTTCACCGAATCATTTCTATGCAAAGCTAAGAACTGTTGGACTTGATGATAAGAAGGTATACCACGTATATAATATTGGGACCAAGTATAATCTTAAGGAATTTGGCGATCTTGTTAATCAGGTGGCACCATTTCACGTTAAGAAAGATTCACTAGTGCACAACACACTTGCGAAATTTATAAAAATAGACAGCGAAGTTGAGGATTACACAGTACCGGGAATACTGCTCAACAACGCAGGAATACGTCTGTGTCAGGCCTTTGGAGGCACAGGGCTTGATGATAAGACACGAGTATTCCAGGATTTTGCTTCAAGATTATATTTCATTGAAGAGGCAGAAAAATCAGACATAGAATAAATTCTACAATTTAATATGAGGGGATGAAATGGCGTCGAAAGGTGATTTCGACGCCATTTTTGTAATATGAAGATATTATTACGATTATCTTAGGATTGCTTTATTGCTTTATTTTCCGAGAATGTTTTGTTATAATATAACAGACTATGTATAGAAAGGTTTGAAAAACAAACCGGAGGAAATTATATGAATTATTCCAAACGTGGAATTCGCAAGCGTCAGCTTGATTTAAATGCGAGAGGACCTAAGTGGTCTCGCAAATTTATATTACTCTTTATAGAAGCAATATTAGTATGTGTTGTAGGCGGCGGCATCTTATGCTGTGCTCTTGGAATAGGTGTATTTAAAGGAATCCTTGCAAGCGCTCCCGATATTTCTACTCTTACGGTAGCTCCTTCCGGAAGGTCTTCATTTATCTACGATAACAGGGGAAATCAGATTTATAAGCTTGTATCTGCAAACGCTAACCGTATTCCTGTAGGTTATGACAAGGTATCTGCTGACATGGAACATGCCTTTGTAGCTATCGAAGATGAACGTTTTTACGTACATAACGGTATCGATATTCGTGGTATTTTCCGTGCGGGATTTTCAGTCCTTCAAAAAGGCGGACTTGGACAGGGTGCTTCAACAATCACCCAGCAGTTGCTTAAAAACAACGTATTTACTGACTGGATGGGAGAAAACTCCAATATTGAAAGAGTTAAGCGAAAAATACAGGAGCAGTACTGTGCTATACAGCTTGAAAAGATTATGTCCAAGGAGGACATTCTTACAAACTACTTAAACACGATTAACCTTGGACAGAACACACTTGGTATCCAGGCTGCATCCTTAAGATATTTCGGCAAGGAATGTGATAAGCTCACGCTTTCAGAATGTGCAGTTATTGCAGGTATTACACAGAATCCTTCCAAGTATAATCCGATTACACATCCTGAAGAAAATGCCGAAAAGAGAGAGACTGTATTAACATATATGTTAAAGCAGGGTTATATCGATGAGGCACGTTTTAAAGAGGCAATGGCCGATGATGTGTATTCAAGAATCAAGACAGTAAACGAAGTACAGGGTGAAAGCCAGACTTCTTCATACTTTGTCGATGCTGTTATTGATCAGGTTACAGAGGACCTTAAAGCCGCAGGCTTTTCAGACAATCAGGTATTCTCACTTATGTATTCAGGTGGTATTAAGATTCACTCTACAATGGATCCTGAAATTCAGAAGATTTGTGATGAAGAATTTGCTAATCCTGATAACTATCCTGAAAGAATTAAATGGCTTTTAAAATATAAGCTCACAGTTCAGAAAGCTGATGGAACTTTAGAAAACCATTCTTCTGAAATGTTTAAATCATACTTTAAACAGAAAAACTCAAACTTCAATATGCTCTACAGTTCTGAAGAGGATGCACTTGAGGCCATAGATGAATATGTAGCTGCAGTGCTTGAACCCGGAGATGAAGTTTTTGCAGATAGTATTGAAATTATTCCACAGCCTCAGGTTTCATTCTCCGTTGAAGAGCAGAGCACAGGAAAGATTGTTGCAATGATCGGCGGACGCGGAAAGAAGGAGCGAAGCAGAACCTTTAACCGTGCAACACAGTCATCAAGACAGCCTGGATCATGCTTTAAGATTCTTGCTTCTTTTGGACCCGCGCTTGATGCCGGTGGGCTTTCACTTGCAACTACATTTAACGATGCACCCTTTAACTACTATAACGGTACTCCGGTATCTAACTGGTATGGTAAGGATACATACTATGGTCTTTGTAGCTTACGATATGGTGTATACTGGTCATTAAACGTAGTAGCAGTAAAAACAATTACACAGATTACACCTGAACTTGGTTTTTCATACCTTAAGAACATGGGCTTTACTACCCTTGAAGAAGCAAGAAGAGTAGGAGATCTGATTTATACAGATATCGGACAGCCTCTTGCACTTGGAGGTATTACAAACGGTATTATTAATACTGAAATCAACGCAGCTTACGCAGGTATCGCAAATGGCGGTATGTATGTTCAGCCTAAGCTTTATACAAAGATAGAAGATGCTGACGGAAACGTTATTATTGATAATACGGAAATCAAAGCACACAGAATCTTTAAGGATACAACATCATGGCTTTTAACTGATGCCATGAAGGATTGTGTAACAATCGGTACAGGTACAAGAGCAAGATTCCCGGGAATGTCAATTGCGGGAAAGACCGGTACAACTTCAGATTCTAAGGACCTTTGGTTTGTAGGTTATACACCTTATTACACAGCCGCATGCTGGTCGGGTTATGACAACAACGTTGAAATGAACGACAACGAGTCAAGAATTCCTCAGACAATGTTTAAGGCAGTTATGCAAAGAGTTCACGAGGACCTTCCCGATATAGGATTTCCTAAGCCCGAAGGAATAGTAAGCGTTGCAATCTGCAGTAAGTCCGGCAAACTTCCGATTCCCGGCTTATGTGATGAACACGTTAAGAGCGAATACTTTGATATAGAAAATGTTCCAACTGAATCATGTGATGTTCACTTTGTTGGAAGCATTTGTGCATTTGACAACCTTCCTGCAACAGACCAGTGTCCTTTCAAATATGAAGGTGTGGCTGAACTTGCACCTATTGAGCATGAGAACTTATGGCAGGGTTCACAGAACATTACAAATGATCTGGATCCTTTAGCAGTAGGTCCTGTTATCAATACTACCGGTTTCTGCCACCATACAGCAGCGTTCTTTGAACAGCCTAACTGGGAAGATATTTTAGCGGGTGAACGCTGGCAGTTAGAGCAAAGAGGCGGTGCAGCAATATCAAATCCTGTTATTGATGGTCCAACAGACGAGCCCGGTGATCAGCCAGCCGACCAGCCGGCAGATCAGCCTCAGGATAACCCGACTGACGGAGTGATTATTTCGCCTGTAAGTATTATGGGCAAATGGAAATTTTCTCACAGTGGATTTAAAAAAATCCAGGTTAATCCGAAGCATTAAGGAAATATAATGAAACTTATTAGCGCTATTAATGAAGAAATCAGAATAATTAAAGAAAGAGACCCAGCAATTCATTCCAATATGGAGGCCTTTCTTTATCCCAGTTTTAAAGTAATGCTTCACTATAGACTGGCCCATAAGCTATATCTTAAGGGACATTATTTCTGGGCCAGATATATATCTCAAAGAGCAGTGCGTAAAACCGGTATAGAAATTCACCCCGGTGCACAGATTGGAAAGGGATTATTTATTGACCATGGTAACGGCGTTATCATTGGTGAAACTACGATTATAGGCGATAACTGTACTCTTTACCAGGGAGTGACCTTAGGCGGTACAGGTAAAGAACACGGCAAAAGACACCCTACCCTTGGAAACAATGTAATGGTTAGTGCCGGAGCCAAGGTTTTAGGTTCATTTTCAATTGGTGATAACTCTAAAATCGGTGCAGGCTCCGTGGTACTTAACGAGGTTCCTGAAAATTCAACCGTAGTAGGTGTTCCGGGACGTATTGTTAAAAGAGACAATATTCTCGTTCCACAGGAAGAGATGAATCAGGTAGACCTTCCCGACCCTGTAAAAGAAGAAATATGTGAACTTCAAAAGAGTAACCAGGAACTCATTGAAAGAGTTCTTGAACTTGAAAAGAGTATAAAGGAGCTTACTAGGTAGTGAGTGAAGAATTAAAGAAAGACCTGTTTGAACTTACTAATGAGACCTTTGAACTGGACAAGATTAACGCCGATGAGGCAGCACCCCTTCTTTTGGCTTACATAGGGGATGCGGTTTATGAGGTTGTAGTAAGAACAATAGTTATCAGTAAAGGAAACAGACCTGTGGAAAAACTTCACAGGGAATCCATAGCATATGTGAATGCGGCAACTCAGGCGCGAATGATAGAAGCTCTGATGGAAAGCCTTTCCGATACGGAGGCTTCTGTCTACAGACGTGGAAAGAATGCAAAATCCAACACAAGTGCTAAAAATGCCAGCCTTAAAGACTATCACAAGGCAACAGGCTTCGAGGCTTTAGTCGGATACCTGTATTTAAAGGGTGAAAATGCCCGCATGATGGAACTTATTAAAAAGGGTCTTGAACTTGTTGGTGTTAAGACCAAATAGGAAAGAATAATGGAAAAGAACAATATCGAAGTAAACGAATTTAAAATCGAAGGCAGAAATGCTGTAATTGAAGCCTTTAGAAGTGGAAAGACCATAGATCGTCTTTTTGTCCTCGATGGTTGCCAGGACGGACCTGTCAGCACAATTAAAAGAGAGGCCAAAAAGCAGGATACAATGATTAAGTATGTCACCAAGGAAAGACTTGATCAGTTATCTGATACCGGCAAGCATCAGGGCGTAATCGCTATGTGCGCAGCATATGATTACTCTGAAATGGAAGATGTTTTTGCTTTGGCTGAAAAGAAGGGTGAACCTCCATTTGTAATCATTCTTGATAACATCGAAGATCCCCATAATCTTGGCGCAATTATTCGTACTGCTAACCAGGCGGGGGCACACGGAGTAATTATTCCTAAAAACCGTGCAGTAGGTCTTACTGCAACAGTTGCTCGCACATCAGCAGGAGCACTTAACTATACACCTGTTGTTAAGGTTACCAATATTGCGCAGACCATAGAAGAATTAAAGGACAAGGGACTTTGGTTTGTTTGTGCAGATATGGATGGAACCGTAATGTATGATCTTAACCTTACAGGCCCCATCGGACTTGTAATCGGCAACGAAGGAGACGGAGTCGGCAGACTTGTTAAGGAAAAGTGCGATATGGTTGCTTCCATTCCCATGAAGGGAGATATTGATTCACTTAACGCATCTGTTGCAACAGGAGTGCTTGCATATGAGATTGTCAGACAGCGACTCAAAAAGTAAATACGAAGAATTCAGTGATGAAGAACTGATTCTAAGGCTTAGAGACGGCGAACAGGGCATCGAAGACTATATAATGAACAAGTACAAAAACCTTGTGAAAAGTAAAGCCAAATCGATGTTTATATTAGGCGGTGAGTCGGATGATCTTATTCAGGAAGGGATGATAGGTCTTTTTAAAGCGATAAGAGACTACGATGCCGGAAGAGATGCCAGCTTTTTTACCTTTGCTGATTTGTGTGTTTCAAGGCAGCTTTACACAGCTGTTTCAGCATCAGGAAGAAAAAAGCATATGCCGCTTAATACCTACGTTTCGCTTTCTTATGACGATAGCGGTGATGATTCGGTTATTTT
>JAKSRS010000045.1 GCA_024403515.1 Lachnospiraceae bacterium | reverse complement strand
AGCGTGTTGCTATGGGACGTGCTATCGTTCGTAATCCTAAGGTATTCCTTATGGACGAACCTCTTTCAAACCTTGATGCTAAGCTTCGTGTACAGATGCGTATCGAAATCGCTAAGTTACACCAGAGACTTGGTACTACCATCATCTACGTAACACATGACCAGACAGAAGCTATGACACTTGGTACAAGAATCGTAGTTATGAAGGATGGTGTTATCCAGCAGGTAGATACACCTCAGAACTTATATGAAAAGCCCGCTAACCTCTTCGTTGCAGGTTTCATGGGATCACCTCAGATGAACTTCCTCGACGCTGTTGTTGAAGTTAACGGTGATGTTGCTTCTCTTAAGATTGCTGGTAAGTCAATTGCACTTCCCCCTGCAAAATCTAAGAAGCTTATCGAAGGTGGATACGATGGAAAGACAGTTGTATTCGGTATCCGTCCTGAAGATGTATACGATTCTCAGATGTTTATTGAAACATCTCCTCAGAGCGTATTTGAATCAACAGTTAAGGTTTACGAATTACTTGGTGCAGAAGTTTACCTTTACTTTGATCTTGAAGAGTTCCCTATCACTGCAAGAGTTGATTCTCGTACAACATCAAGACCTGGCGATGCTATCAAGTTCGCTCTTGACGTTGAAAAGATTCACGTATTCGATAAGGAAACAGAAAAGGTTATTACAAACTAGTAAGAACATTTTTGGGGCATCGGCTAAAGTCGATGCCCTTTTTTGAAAGGTAGATAAGATGATTACTGGACAGATAATTCAGAACAGTATTGACGATTTACAGAAAATATCTAAGGTTGATTTGTGTGTATTTGATCTTGATGGCCTGATTGTGGCTTCTACATTCCAGCCTACAGACTTATCAAGAGCATTCATTGACAACTTCGCTAATTCACCTGCAGATTCTCAGGTAATAGGTGTTCATCACCTCTTTAAGATCTATGATGAAAATGAACTTACCTATATACTGATTGTTCGTGGTGGATCAGATGATGTGTATACTTCCATGATTGCTAAGATCTGTGTTTCACAGATTCAGGCACTTATCATTGCATACAAAGAAAGACTTGATAGAAATAACTTCTTCCAGAACTTAATGTTAGATAACCTTCTTTTGGTTGATATATATAACAGAGCCAAAAAGCTTAGAGTAGAAGTTTCGGTTCCTCGTGTAGTATTTCTTATTGAAGCTTGTATTGAAAAAGACAATTCTGCAATGGAGATACTTAAAGAAATGTTCAACCACCAGGCAGGAGATTATCTTACAGCCGTTGATGAGAGAAACATTATTCTTATAAAGAAGGTTGAAGCCGGAATAACAAATGAAGAATTAACTGAAATCGGTTCTTCAATTGTTGATCTTATTAATACAGAAGCTATGCTTAGAGTTAAAGTGGCATACGGTTCAGTTGTAAATGAGATTAAGGATGTTTCCAAATCATACAAGGAAGCTAAGATGGCTCTTGAAGTTGGAAAGATTTTCTATGACGATAAATATGTAATTCCTTATCCGAACTTAGGAATTGGACGTTTGATTTACCAGCTTCCCGAGAATCTGTGCCGTATTTTCATCGATGAGATTTTTAAGGATGGAATGGCTTTTTCTATCGATGAAGAAACACTTACTACAGTAAATAAATTCTTTGAAAACGATCTCAACGTTTCAAAGACCGCTGAACAACTTTACGTTCACAGAAATACACTGGTATACAGAATTGAAAAGCTTGAAAAAGCAACCGGACTTAATGTAAGAGAGTTCGACGATGCACTAACCTTTAAAATTGCACTCATGGTCGTTAATTACATTAAGTACTTAGAAAGCAGAGAATAAAAAGATAAGCTCCTCATAGGAAGTTACTTTAAAAGGATAACTACTTATGGGGAGCTTTATTCTAACCCTTCGCCTTTAAAATTTGGAACAAAACTTTCAGAAACCGATTTGTCATCCTGTATAAAGGCATTTTCTATTCCAATTGAGAGAGCATAATCTACGACCTTGTTGTATTCTCTTTTTGTCAGTTTTCTTCGGAGATTATCATAAGAAGAATCATTAGGAAGAAAATCAATAAAGGGAGTATACTGGCTCATTATACTGATATAAATATCATTGCCATAGGTTGTATAAAGGTAGTCCAGTATAGACATGGCTTCCCTGGTCGAACCCGGCAATACGAGGTGTCTTATAACGACACCTTTTTTAATTAGTCCGGTATTATCGTCTATTGATACTTTCCCAACCTGTCTAAACATCTCATCTATAGCATTTTTGGCAAAAGAAGGGTAGTCTCCAGCCTTAGAATATAATGAAGCAGAACTATCTTTAATGTATTTAAAGTCAGGAAGATAAATATCTATCAGCCCGTCCAAAAGCTTTAATGACTCTTTTTTCTCATATCCACTTGAATTATATAAAACAGGAATAGAAAGACCTTTTTGGCGCGCTATTTCAATAGCTTTCGCGATGTGAGGAATGTAGTGGACCCCGGTAACAAGGTTTATGTTGTTGGCGTTCTTTTGCTCCAAAGATAGAAAAACATCTGAAAGCTTTTCGGCGCTTAGAACCTTGTACGATGATTCGTTTATATCTTTAATTCCGGATATTTCGTGGTTCTGACAGAAGACACAGTGAAGATTGCAGCCTGTAAAGAAAACGGTTCCGGAGCCTTGCAAGCCACTAATGAAGGGCTCTTCCCACATGTGAAGTGATGCTCTTGAAACCATTAGGCTTGATGGCATGTGACATATGCCCAAAGATTCATTTCTGTTTACCTGACAGTTTCTGGGACACAGTGTGCAGTTTTCATACAGCTTAAACAAGTCCATAAAGTCCTCACAGTTGCTTTAAATGCATAATAAAAAAGTGCCGTGAACATTTTTCAAAGTCCTCGTAGGGCGTCATATCCGGCACCCTTACGGCACATGGAAAATTCCTCTTAGTGCTGCTTCGTTCCCGACCTGACACGGTTCGTGGATTTCCATTGCGTAAGACCAAATAATCGTATTCCTACGAAGACCGTGAAAAACCATCACGGCACAACTACCTAGATATAATACCTAAAGGACTGTTAATTGTCAAAGGGTAAGTTTTTTAAGGGAAATTTTGTATACTTTTTCGGGCAGATTTGTTTGACAAAAGAAGGTAAAAAGTATATGTTGAAAACATGAAGAAAAATTGGAGGGTATTTCAATGAAAACTGCAATAATACAGAAATTTAGCGAGGTATACGAAACCGATAACGACGTAAGAGTTTTTTTCGCGCCTGGTAGAGTTAATCTTATTGGCGAGCACACAGACTACAATGGGGGTCATGTTTTTCCCTGTGCGCTTGCAATTGGAACATATGCTGCGGTTAGAAAACGTAGCGATAGAGTTGTACAGTTTTTTTCGATGAATTTTGAAAAAGCCGGAGTGATTAAGACAAGTCTTGACGAATTAACTCCTGCAGCTGACGGAAGATGGACAAACTATCCTATGGGAGTTATCTGGGCCTTTAAAGAAAGAGGAATGGAACTTGACTGTGGTTTTGATATGGTTATATACGGAAACATTCCTAACGGCTCAGGTTTATCATCATCAGCATCTTTGGAAGTTCTTACGGGCTTTGTATTGAAGAATCTGTATGGATTTGATGTAAGCAATAAAGATTTAGCGCTGATTGGTCAGTATTCTGAAAATAACTTTAATGGTTGCAACTGTGGAATAATGGACCAGTTTGCATCTGCAATGGGTAAGGCTGATAATGCTATCTTTTTGGATACAGCAACACTTGATTTTGAGTATGCACCGATTAAGCTTGATGGTGCCAAGATTGTAGTAACTAATTCACTCGTAAAACATAGTCTTGTAACGAGTGCATATAATGACAGAAGAAACGAAAGCGCTTTAGCTCTTAAGATGCTTCAGACTGTCATTAAATGCGATACCTTAGGTGACTTGACTGAAGAGGAATTTGATGCAAATGCTGATGCAATCACTGATGAAGTGGCAAGAAAGCGCGGAAAGCATGCTGTATATGAAAATCAGAGAACAATCAAGGCTGTTAAGGCATTAAAGGATAACGACCTTGAACTCTTTGGAAAGCTTATGAATGAGTCTCACATTTCACTTCGTGATGATTATGAAACAAGCTGCCCTGAATGCGATATTTTGGCAGAGACTGCTTGGTCTATTCCCGGAGTTATAGGCTCAAGAATCACTGGTGGCGGTTTCGGTGGCTGTACAGTTTCTATTGTTAAGGATGAAGCTGTTGAGAACTTCAAGGAAATCATCACTAAGACATATGAAGAAAAAGTTGGCAAGAAGCCTGAAATATATGTTGTAGAAATTGGCAACGGACCCTGCGAGATAAAGTAAGGCCGCAAAGTCTTCTGCAATTTTAATGAGGAAAGAGATAGAAATGGGTATTACAGTAGAAATAGCAAGGCTTGTTTCTTATGGAGTAAAAACAGGACTTGTTGATAAGTTAGATAAAATATACGCAACAAACAGACTTTTAGAGCTTTTTGGATTGGACGAAGCTTACGAAGAAGATGTTGAAGTAAAAGAAGAAGATCTTGAAGAAATTTTAAATAACATGCTCGAGTATGCCTTAAAGGAAGGATTACTCAAAGATAACGGAAGTGTATCAAGAGATCTTTTTGATACAAAGATTATGGGCTGTCTGGTTCCTAATCCCAGTGCAGTGATTGGAAAGTTTTCTGCACTTTATAAAAAGTCACCTAAGGAAGCAACAGATTATTACTATAAGCTTTCTCAGGATACCGACTACATCAGAAGATACAGAATTAAAAAAGACAGGAAATGGACTACGGATACAAAGTATGGAAAGCTTGATATTACTATTAATCTTTCCAAGCCTGAAAAGGATCCTAAGGCTATAGCAGCGGCTAAACTTATGAAGCAGGCTGGATATCCGAAATGTCTTCTATGCCGTGAAAATGAAGGATACGCAGGTAGAATGAATCATCCTGCAAGACAGAACCATAGAATTATTCCCGTAACAATTCAGGATTCCGAGTGGGGATTTCAGTATTCTCCTTATGTTTATTACAACGAGCATTGTATCGTATTCAACAGTAAGCATCTTCCTATGAAGATAGAGAGAGGAACCTTCTGCAAACTTTTTGATTTTGTAAAGCTCTTCCCTCATTACTTTGTAGGCTCAAACGCTGACCTTCCTATTGTAGGTGGTTCAATTCTTTCACACGATCACTTCCAGGGCGGAAACTATGAGTTTCCTATGGCCAGATCTGAAGTTGAGAAAGAGTATGTGATCAAGGGCTTTGAAGATCTGAAAGTTGGAAGAGTTTCATGGCCGATGTCAGTTCTTAGAATTTCGGGAAAAGACACGGATAGAATTATTGAACTTGCAGACCACATCTTAAATAAATGGAGAGGTTACAGCGATGAAGCATGCTTCATTTATGCATACACTGATGATGAGCCTCATAATACAATTACTCCTATCGCAAGAAAAAGAGCAGATAATTACGAACTCGATTTAGTACTTAGAAACAACATTACTACAAATGAGCATCCTCTCGGAGTTTATCATCCGCATGCTCACCTTCACCACATAAAGAAGGAGAACATAGGACTTATAGAAGTCATGGGTCTTGCAGTTTTACCTGCGAGATTGAATGAAGAGATGGACAACCTTGCCAAGGCTTACAAGGAAGGCGTGGATATTACCGAAGACGAAGTATTATCCAAACATGCAGAATGGTTTGCTTCCTTCAAAGATGAAATCGATGCTAATCCTGAAAACATCATGAGTATCCTTGAAGAAAAGATAGGTAAGGTATTCGAAGAAGTTCTTGAAAATGCAGGCGTATATAAAAGAGACCAAAAAGGATTAGAGGGCTTCGACAGATTCGTAGAATCATTATAAAAAGGGTTTACATCCACAGATAGTGATATGAAAAAGAGAACGACAGAAATACTTAGAAGAATGGAAGAAGAGTACGGGCTGGATCTTACCTGCTATCTTAATCATGACGATGGCTGGCAGTTACTTATTGCGACAATGATGAGTGCCCAGTGTACGGATAAAAGAGTTAATGAAGTAACAAAGGATTTGTTTGTTAAGTATCCTTCTATAGAAGCCTTTGCAAACGCAGATCTTTCGGAACTCGAAACAGACATAAAGAGTGTCGGATTTTATCACAATAAGGCTAAGAATATAATAGCCAGCATGAAAGTATTGCTTGAAGAATATGATGGGGTTCTCCCCTCAGACATAAACCTTCTTACGAAGCTTCCGGGAGTAGGAAGAAAGACAGCAAATGTTATTCGCGGAAACATATTTCATGAGCCCAGCGTGGTTGTGGATACCCATGTGCTTAGAATTTCCAACAAGTTGGGGCTTGTTAAAACAGATGACCCGGTAAAAGCCGAGTTTTTACTAATGAAAGAAGTAGATAAAGACTACTGGATTTACATTAATCACTGGTTCATTGCCCTTGGACGCAGCATATGCAAGGCTCCAACACCCAAGTGCAGTGAATGTTATTTAAAGGACATCTGCCCTTCTTATAAGTCGTAATCCTTTTTCATATCTTTCAGGGAACTAACAATATATTTGGTATTCATGGAATTGGTATTTTGAGCTGTTTTTACAAGCTCGTCAAAAGAAGCAGTATCGCCTTCCTTAAGGTAGAACTTGCCAAGAAGTCTGTAGGTTTTTCCAATGTCAACATTGGTTGAAACTAAAAATTTAAGGATGTCATATGCTTCTTTGTCACAGGACAGTTTAATAAGCTCATCTGCCCACTTTTGAAGTGTTGTAGCCATAAGAGTATAGTTTTGGTCAGCTATTGAAAGAGTGGTTATATTAGCAGTACCATATTTAATCTTTAAATCGGTATTGGAAAAACCTGTAAGATTAAGAATAGGTTCATTTATTAACCCATTTATTATTTTTATGCACTCTTGAATTTCTAAATTATCAGCGTGTAAATCAAAGGGAAGAGACTCGGGAATATGGACATAATCCAAATGATCGATAGGCTTTCTTCGAACATTGTTGGACTCACGCTCACGCTTCCAAAAGGCTTCTTCTTTGTTTTCTTCACGTCTGCTCATGAGCTTAAGCTCGGTTCTTGCCCAGATGGCGAAGACTACAAACATGAGCGCACTTGCATATTTCCAATACATAGTTTATAATTCCTTTCAGTAAGTTTGAGGTGGTAAACAATGAATATTTATAGTAAAAAAGGACGTAAGGTATTTACATCAATCATAGTCATTATACTTGTGGCCGCGATGATTATTCCAATGTTATCATATTTAGTATTTTAAGACAAGGAATGGAGAATCGTCTTGATTATTGGAAAAGTACCCGAGAATATTCTTAAAAGATCAGTACTTAATAGAATCAGAACCAAGCGCAGTGAAGTCCTAGTCGGAGCAGATGTTGGGACCGACTGCGCTGTTTTAAATTTTGCAGATAACGAGCTTATGGTAGTTACCGAAGATCCGGTCACAATGACCGCTAAGGACCAGGCTATGTTGTCTGTTTATGCTGTTTTAAACGATCTTAGTGCAATGGGTGCCGAATGTGTAGCAATAATGGTTACATGTATTTTACCTCCTGACTCATCCGAAGAAGATTTAAAGAGACTAATGGATGAAATCGAAAAATACGCTCATCAGGAAAATGTCCAGATAATAGGTGGACACACTGAGGTAAGTGATATAGTTACAAGACCCCTTCTTTCGCTTGCGGGAGTAGGAAAGGTTGATTCTGATAAACTAGTAACTCAAAGCGGTGCTAAAGCCGGAGACGATGTAGTTGTTACCAAGTGGATTGGACTTGAAGGTACAACTATTATTGCAAAAGAAAAGGAAACTGAACTGCTTTCAAAGTTCCCGCAAAAGCTCATATATGACGCGCGAAACTTTGATAAATATCTTTCAGTTATTCCGGAGGCGGCCACCGCGGTTAAGTCCGGCGTAAGTGCAATGCATGATGCCTCACAGGGCGGAATATTCGCAGCTTTGTGGCAGATTGCAGCTAGCTCAGGCGTTGGACTGGAAATAGATCTTAAGAAAATACCAGTTAAACAGGAAACGATAGAAATATGTAATTTCTTCGATTTAAATCCCTATGAACTTACGGCCGCAGGCTCAATGGTTATAACCACAGCTGATGGAAACGGTCTGGTTTCACAACTTAAAAAAGAAGGAATTAACGCGGTAGTTGTTGGAAAAGTAACAGATTCCAATGACAGAGTTGTATACACTGAAGATACACGAAGATTTCTTGAACCTGTTAGAAATGAAGAGATTTACAAACTTTTTAATAAATAGATGAGAGGTTAAAAAGATGAGAGAGAAAATTTTATCAGTTATTGAAAAAGAATCCAGAGTTGAAATAAAAGACCTTGCCATAAGACTTGGTTTAAATGAAATCGATGTTGCCAACGAGATTAAGGCAATGGAAGAAGAAGGAGTTATTTGCGGTTACCACACACTTATCGATTGGGAAAAAACTTCAATCGAAAAGGTATCTGCATTAATTGAAGTTCGAGTTACTCCTCAAAGAGGACAGGGCTTTGATAATATCGCTGAAAGAATCTATCAGTATCCTGAAGTAAATGCAGTATACCTTATTTCAGGCGGATACGATCTTTTGGTAACACTTGAAGGAAAGAGCCTTAAAGAGATTTCTCTTTTTGTATCTGAAAAGCTTTCAACACTTGATCCTGTACTTAGCACAGCTACACACTTTATTCTTAAAAAGTACAAAGATCACGGAACAGTACTTTCACGCCCTAAAACTGATGAAAGAGAGAGCTTTGTATTATGAGAAATCCCTTATCAGATGAAGTTGTAAAAATTAAGCCCTCAGGAATTCGTAAGTTCTTTGATATAGTAGCTGAAATGAAGGATGCGATTTCTTTGGGTGTCGGTGAACCTGACTTTGATACTCCCTGGCACATTCGTGAAGAGGGTATTTACTCACTTGAAAAAGGAAAAACATTTTATACATCTAACTCCGGACTTAAGGAGTTAAGAGAAGCTATCTGTGAATATGTGGATAGAAAGTATAACGTTTCTTATACATGGAATACAGATGTTATCATAACAGTCGGCGGCTCTGAAGCTATCGATATAGGACTTAGAGCAATGCTTAATCCTGGAGATGAAGTATTGATTCCTCAGCCCAGTTATGTTTCTTATGAGCCTTGTACAATCCTTGCAGGCGGTAAACCCGTAATCATTGATTTGAAGGCTGAAAACGAGTTCAGACTTACAGAAAAAGAACTTCGTGACGCTATTACAGACAAGACCAAAATACTTATTTTGCCTTTCCCCAACAACCCTACCGGTGCAACAATGGAGAGAGAGGACCTTGAAGCTATCGCTAAGGTTTGTGTTGAGAAAGACATTTTTGTTATGTCAGATGAAATCTATGCCGAACTTACATATAAGGGCGAGCATGTTTCTATTGCTTCTTTACCCGGAATGAAGGAAAGAACAATTTTGATAAACGGATTTTCCAAGGCTTTTGCCATGACAGGATGGAGACTTGGATATGCTTGTGGCCCCAAAGAAATCATTGCGCAGATGACAAAGATTCATCAGTTTGCAATCATGTGTGCACCTACTACAAGTCAGTATGCTGCAGTTGAGGCGCTTAAAAATGGTGATGATGACGTAAAAATGATGCGTGATGCATACGATCAGAGACGTAGATTTTTAATGAATTCTTTCAAGGAAATGGGACTTGAGTGCTTTGAGCCATTTGGAGCATTCTACGTATTCCCCTGCATTAAAGAATTCGGAATGACCAGCGAGGAATTTGCTACAAGATTTTTGGAAGAAGAAAAGGTAGCAGCTGTTCCAGGAACTGCATTTGGTGATTCGGGTGAAGGATTCTTACGAGTATCCTATGCTTATTCGATGGAAAGACTTCAGGAAGCAATGACAAGACTTGCACGTTTTGTGGAAAAATTACGTAAGGAGCAGGGAAGATAATGCATATTGTTCTTCATCAGCCTGAAATTCCTGCCAATACAGGAAATATTGGACGTACATGTGTTGCAACAAACACTTCACTTCATATGATAGAACCCTTCGGTTTTGTCTTAAATGATAAATCCGTAAAGCGTGCCGGAATGGACTACTGGGAGCATCTTGATGTTCACAGATATATTAACTACGAAGATTTTGTGGCTAAAAATCCAAATGCCAGGGTGTTTTATGCGACAACTAAAGCCAAGAAGTGCTATACGGAAGTGGAATTTGGACCGGATGACTACATTATGTTTGGAAAAGAATCTGCAGGGATTCCTGAGGAAATCTTAGTGGACCATGAGGATACCTGTATAAGAATTCCCATGGAACCTCAGATACGATCTTTAAATCTGTCCAATTCGGTCGCCATTGTCCTTTATGAAGCTCTAAGACAGAACGGGTTTGCAGGAATGGCAAAAGAAGGCGAATTGCATCGACTTAACTGGAAATAATGAAACTAATAATGTGCCTCTCCCATCTTATTTTTGGGAGAGGTTTGTTTTTGCAAAGGTAGAAAAGACCCCTTTGCTATGGTAAAATAAAAAGATGAACGAAAAAGTATTACAAACTCTGGAATATGTAAATATAATTGAAAAACTGACTGAGAAAGCAGGATCTGAACCCGGAAAGAGATTATGCCGCGAGCTTAAACCAATGACTAAACTTCGTGACATTGAAGAGGCTCAGACCAATACCTCAGACGCACTTACAAGACTCATTAAAAAGGGTAGCAGCATTAACTTTGGAAGTAATAAGGATTTTGGCTTTGGTATTAAAAGCCTCGAAATCGGTAGCACACTTACAGCTCAGGAGCTGCTTTCTTTTGCCAAATTCCTTTCTAATGTTTCAAGAGTAAAGGCGTGGGGTAAGCGGGAAAACGATGAAGAGACAAGAGACTCTTTGGATGATTACTTTGAACTGTTAGAGCCGCTTACACTGGTGGAAAAAGAAATTAACCGCTGCATTTTAAACGAAGACGGGGATATTGCAGACGATGCCAGCGCTACACTTAAAGGTATTAGAAGAAGTCTGCAGACTACTAACGAGAAAATCCATTCGGAATTAAACAGACTCGTGTCCGGCAATCTCAATTCATATCTTCAGGATGCGGTTGTAACAATGAGAAATAACCGTTACTGCATACCGGTTAAGTCTGAATATAAGTCTCAGGTAAGCGGTATGGTTCACGACCAGTCAGCTTCGGGACAGACGTTTTTTATTGAGCCTCAGGCTGTAGTTGAACTTAACAATAAGCTAAGAGAGTTAGAAATCGAAGAGCAGAAGGAAATAGCTGTTATTCTATCGAACCTTTCAGCAGAGCTTTCAGAGCATGTTGTGGCATTAAAGACTGACCAGGATCTTATGACAAAGTTAGACTTTGCATTCGCAAAGGGTGCGTTGGCTCTTGAACAAAATGCGACAAGACCTGTTTTTAACGAAGATAAGATTATTAACATTCGAAAGGGACGACATCCTCTTTTGGATAAGCACAAGGTTGTTCCGATTGATGTACCGCTTGGAAAGGACTATGACCTTTTGGTTATTACAGGTCCCAATACCGGTGGTAAGACAGTTACACTTAAGACAGTAGGACTTTTTACATTAATGGGTCAGGCAGGCCTTCATATACCTGCGGCCGACAGGTCTGAACTTTCAATTTTTAACGAAGTATTTGCTGACATTGGTGATGAACAAAGCATTGAGCAGAGCCTTTCAACATTTTCTTCACATATGAAGACCATTGTTAACATTCTTTCTTCTGCTGATGAAAACTCGCTCTGCCTTTTCGACGAACTAGGAGCAGGAACTGACCCTACAGAAGGTGCAGCTCTTGCTATAGCAATCCTTGGTCACCTTCACGACAGAGGCATTAGATCGATGGCAACGACTCACTATAGTGAGCTTAAAATATATGCGCTTTCAACACCTTTTGTTGAAAATGCATGCTGCGAGTTTAGTGTGGAGACTCTTTCTCCCACCTACAGACTTCTTATCGGTATTCCCGGAAAGTCTAATGCTTTTGCAATATCCAAAAAACTGGGACTTTCTGATGAAATAATTGAATCGGCCAAGCTTCAGATTAGCGATGAATCTGAAAGATTCGAAGATGTAATAGCTGATCTTGAACTTTCACGTGTAAAAATGGAAAGAGACAAGGCTGATATGGAAGCTGCTAAAAATGATATGCAGCAGCAAAAGAAAAAGCTCGAAGAAGAAATAAGCCGACTCAAAGCTTCCAAAGATAAAATCTTACGTGAAGCCAACGAAGAGGCGAGAGATATTTTACAGGAAGCCAAAGACTATGCCGATGAGACAATTCGTTTCATGCAAAAGGCCGGTGCGACAACATCCATGAAGGACCTTGAAGCCAAAAGAACAGGTCTTAGAAATAAGATGGGTGAGAAAAACAGCAAGCTTTCTGTTAAGGAAGACAAGAGTAAGCAGTCAGGTGTCAAGGCATCTGAGTTACATATTGGTGACATGGTAAGAGTGAACTCTATGGGTCTTAAGGGTACGGTAAGCACTCTTCCTGACGCTAAAGGTAACCTGTTTGTTCAGTGCGGTATCATAAGATCGACCGTGAATATCAAGGATGTATCTTTAGTAATGGAGCAGACTATTACCGGAAGCGGAATAAATCCTTCCGTAAACAAGGGTAGCGGAAGTGGAAAGATTAAAATGGCCAAGTCTCTTAGCGTTTCTTATGAGTGTAACCTCATTGGAAAGAACGTCGATGAGGCAATTGCTATTTTGGACAAATACCTTGATGACGCATATCTGTCACATATGCCATCAGTTCGTATCGTTCACGGAAAGGGTACAGGAACTTTACGAAATGCAGTACAAAATCATCTGCGTCGCTGCAAGTATGTAAAATCATACCGCGCTGGTGAGTATGGTGAAGGTGATGCAGGAGTAACTATCGTAGAATTTAAGTAGGGGAAATGATTATGGCAGGAAAACAGAAAATACTGATTGTTGATGATGATAACAACATAGCAGAGCTTATTTCTTTGTACCTTATCAAAGAGTGTTTTGATACACTCATTGTTAACGACGGAGAATCTGCTATAAAAGAGTTTGATTCTTTTGAACCAAACCTTATTCTTTTGGACCTTATGCTTCCCGGAATAGATGGTTATCAGGTTTGCAGGGAGATTCGTTCCAAGTCACAGACACCTATTATCATGCTTTCTGCCAAAGGAGAAGTGTTCGATAAGGTTTTAGGTCTTGAACTTGGAGCAGATGACTATATTGAAAAGCCTTTTGATTCCAAGGAACTTGTGGCTCGTGTTAAGGCGGTACTTAGAAGATTTAAACCTGTTGTTTCAACTGTAACAGAATCTGATGACAAGATTGTTGAATATACAGATCTTGTAATTAACCTTACAAACTATTCAGTTAAGTACATGGGAAACATTGTTGATATGCCACCCAAGGAACTTGAGTTACTGTATTTTCTGGCATCACAGCCTAATCATGCATTTACAAGAGAACAGCTTTTAGACCAGATTTGGGGCTATGAGTATTTGGGCGATACAAGAACAGTAGATGTGCATATTAAAAGACTACGTGAAAAAATCAGTGACAACAGCGAGTGGAAGATTTCTACTATCTGGGGTGTTGGATACAAGTTTGAGGTTTTAGGCAGATAACCAATGAGACGTACTTTATATTTAAAATTCTTATTTGCGTATATTATTTTTGGTGTTTTTGGATTCATCATAGTCAGTTCTTTTGTTTCCAAAACCACCTATGACAAGCTGCTTAAGGACAAGGCCGAATCGTACTACAAAGAGGCTGTCCTTATAGCGGATTCTTATGCTGCAGATTTGTATACAACTAAACGAAGCCTCGATGAGGTTAAGTCGCAGATTGATGATCTGGACGTCTTTCTTTCGGCTCAGATAGAGATTATAAACCCGTCAGGTCTTATAGTTCTTTCATCAAGACTTCCTCTTTCTGTAGATAATCCTTCGGTTATAGAAGGATTCGACTCTACAATTACCGGAAACTCCTACTACACAACAGGGACCTTCTTTGACTATTTCGACCAAAATATGTTAAATGTTTTTGCACCAATTACTTCAGGCTATAAGGTAAAAGGTTATGTGGTTATAAATGCTCCTATTTCAGGAATTTTGGAGCAAAGCGATGAGTTTTTGGCTATATCTTATTTGCTTTTGGTTATCCTTTTCGTTCTTTCTTTAATAATCCTTTTCTTTTTTACGGAAATGGTATATATACCGCTTAGAAAGATTACTGAAGCGACAGAGCAGTATGCATCTGGAAATCTTCACTACGAGTTTTCTGTAGATAGCGAAGATGAGATGGGATATCTTGCGGCCACTCTTTCATATATGGCCAACGAGATTGCAAGAGGCGAAGATAATCAGAAGAAGTTTATCGCCAATGTTTCACACGATTTCAGATCGCCACTAACATCAATAAGAGGATATTTGGAAGCTATGCTTGATGGTACAATTCCTCCGGAAATGCATGAAAAGTATTTAGGAATTGTTCTTGGAGAAACTGAAAGACTTACAAAACTTACGAATGGACTTCTTTCTTTAAATAACCTTAATATGAAAGGCGTTATGCTTGAATATTCGGATTTTGACATTAACAGAGTTATTCGTTCGACAGCTGCTTCTTTTGAGGGAACCTGTTCAAAGAAGGGAATAGTGATTGATTTGATTCTCTTTGGTGAAGAGGTTATGGTTCATGCTGATGAGACAAAGATTCAGCAGGTTTTATATAATCTTTTGGATAATGCCATTAAGTTTTCTCACCATGATTCGCATATACAGATTGAAACGAGCGAAAAGAGAAACAAGTTATTTGTTTCTGTAAAGGATAGCGGAATAGGCATTCCCAAAGACGACTTAAAGTTTGTCTTTGACAGATTCTATAAGTCGGACCTTTCCCGTGGTAAGGATAAGAAGGGAACGGGTCTTGGACTATCAATTGTAAAAGAGATTATTCGTGCTCATGATGAACACATTAATGTTATAAGTACTGAAGGCGTAGGAACTGAGTTTATTTTCTCTCTTCAGCAGACTGAAGAATAATCGAGGGGATATAAGGATGGAAGAAAACAAGAATAATGAGGTTACTCAAAACTCAACCACTAATGACGATTTCGTTGTTATAAGAGAGCAGATAAAGGCAAGGCCGATTAACAAGAGCAAACTGGCAAAGAATACCTTTTTGGTTGCGCTTTCAGCTGTGTTATTCGGACTTATTGCAAGTTTTACATTTATCTTTCTGGCCCCTTTTGTAAGTGGTTATTTTAAAAATGATTCCGGAGTTATTCCATCAAACACATTTGTTATTCCGGAGGAAAACAGGGAAGATGAGATGCTTCCTGAAGACATGCTTATAAATGAGCCACAGCCTGAAATTGACTACAGTCAGTTTAACTTTCTTGATGAAAGTGAGGTAAGAAGCCTTGTTGAAGGTGTGGTTAACCAGATTGAATTCTCTGTAGTAGACTATCAGAAACTTTACCAGAAACTTTCTGCAATTGCATATGACTTTAATAAATCCTTAGTCAGGGTTTCAAGTGTAAAAACAGAAACTGACTGGATGGATAACCTTGTTACTAATTCAAGTGAAACAACCGGACTTGTAGTTAACAAGACAATGGAGTACATCTATATTCTTACATATGCAAACGCCATAAACAGTAAAGAAAGCATAGTTGTAACCTTTTCCAATACTTTCTCGGCGATAGCAGAGTTTGTGGATGAAGACAAAAATTCCGGATTATGTCTTCTTGCAGTTTCATCAGCTAATCTTAATGAGCCCACACTTAACTATGTAGAGACTCCTAAGTTTGGAGGTTCTAAATCAAATTACCTTGTAGGTACACCCATTATTGCGGTGGGAAATCCTATGGGTACAAATGGCTCAGTGGGATACGGTGTAATAACATCAAATGGCTCAATGATGAACATGACTGACTGCAACTATAGCTACATAACCACGGATATCTATGGAAGTACTCAGGCAGCAGGATTTGTCATCAACCTTAAAGGATATGTACTTGGAGTGATAGAACCTTCTTTTGCCTCAAAGGATATGCCAAATCTTGTTGGAATAGTAGGAATTACAGAGCTAAAGAAAGTGATTGAAAACATGGTCAACGGGGTAAAGGTTCCTTATTTTGGAATTAAATGCGTTGATGTTCCTACGGTAGCGCAGCTTAATTATGACGTACCTGTCGGAGCTTATGTACTCTCTGTTGAAATGGGTTCACCTGCGATGGAAGCAGGAATTCAGAAGGGCGATATTATTTCAGCCATAAATGGGCATGTAATTTTGGGATACGATGATTTCTTTTCATATCTGTGCCAGCTAAAAGCTTCGGATACTGCGACAGTTAAGGTTTATCGTCAGTCTCAGGATGTCTACAAAGAAATAGATTTAAATATTATTCTGGGTGATCCCAGATAAAATTATAGAAAGATAAGATAGAAAGAAGGATTTATCATGAAATATATTCAGGATTTTAAGGAAGGCGATCGTGTTGCGGGAGTATATCTATGCAAGCATAAGACAAGTGCTGTGACTAAAAACGGAAAGCCATACGAAAACGTTGTTTTGCAGGACAAAACCGGATCGATTGATGCCAAAATCTGGGATGTAGGAAGCCAGGGAATAGATGAGTTTGAAGCCCTTGACTATATAGACATTATGGGTGATGTATCATCATTTATGAATCAGCTTCAGGTCAGCATCAAGAGGGTAAGAGTAGCTTCAGAAGGTGAATATATTCCTTCGGATTATCTCCCTGTAAGCTCCAAGAATGTCGACGAAATGTTCAATGAAATTCTTGGCATGGTTAATGCTACTGAGAATAGATACCTTAAGGCTCTTTTGGAAGAGTTCTTTGTTAAAGATGAAAAGTTTGTAAAAGCATTTAAATATTCAAGTGCTGCTAAAAGTGTTCATCACTGTTTTGTTGGTGGTCTTTTGGAGCATACATTGTCTGTGGCTAAAAATTGCAAGTTTTTTGCAATGCAGTATCCGTATTTAAAAAAGGATTTATTAATTGCAGCAGCACTTCTTCATGACTGTGCTAAGGTTGTTGAATTTTCACCTTTCCCTGAAAATGATTATACTGACGAAGGAAACCTACTTGGTCACATTGTAATGGGATCTGAGATGATCGGACAGAAGGTCGCTCTTATTGACGGCTTCCCCAAAACTCTTGAAAATGAGCTTAAACACTGCATCCTTTCACATCACGGAAAACTTGAGTATGGTTCTCCTAAAAAGCCTATGCTTATGGAGGCTGTGGCTCTTAATTTTGCGGATGATATAGATGCCAAGATGGAAACATTTAAAGAGATACTTGACTCTACTACAGAGACAGGCTGGCTTGGATACAATAAACTATTTGAAACTAATTTACGTTCAACAAAGGCAACAGAATGATACTTACTAAAAACCAGGAAATCGAAATTGATATTACTTCACTAGGTTCTGAAGGCGAAGGAGTCGGTCATCTTGAAGATGGCATGACTCTTTTTGTGACTGATGCACTCGTAGGAGACAGAGTATTGGCTCACATTGTTAAAGTCAAAAAAACATATGCATATGCATTTGCGGCCAAAATAATAATACCTTCAGAATTCAGAGTAGAGGCAAAGTGCAGCGTTGCGAGAAAATGTGGTGGTTGCACACTGCAGCATTTAGACTACAAAAAGCAACTCGAATACAAAGCAGAAAAGGTTTTTAACTGCATAAC
>JAKSRS010000044.1 GCA_024403515.1 Lachnospiraceae bacterium | reverse complement strand
TGGTACTGCTTCTGTCATATAAAGATACGGACATTATGTTAACTGGAGATATAACAAGTGAAGCTGAAGACAAGCTACTGTCATCAATATCCGAAGAAAAGACTAAGCTTACAGATCAAAAGATTGAGATACTTCAGGTAGCCCACCACGGGTCCAAATATTCCTCAAGCGAAGACTTCCTAAACCTTGTTGGCGCGTCGCATGCATTTATTTCGGTCGGTTTACATAATTCATATAAGCATCCTTCGAAAGAAACCCTCGAAAGGCTTAAGTCACATGGTTATCGTGTACACCGAACCGACACAGATGGTGCATTAACATATCCGTTAAAATAAAAAAAAGACAACTATTGTTAATTCAATAGTTGTCTTAATAATCTTAAATTATTCTTCCTCAACCTTCTGGTTAGCAATCTGATCTGAAAGATTAACTAAAAGTGGCTGAATATCTTCTCCACGCCAAACTTTTGTAAATAATACTTCAAGCTGTACCCAGAAGTTTCCGGCTTCCATCATCTTAGGAAGTGGAATGGAGTTTGCATATTCACTCTGGAATATCTTTAAGTCTTCATCTTCGTAATCTGCATCTAAACTTGCTGCAATCTTTCCCGACTTCTGATATAAAGAAGCACAGTAACCTGTTGTTGCAAATTCAGCAAACTTATTGGCTGCTGCCATATGCTTGGAAAATCCGTTTACCAAAAGAGCATTTGTTACAGATAATGACTTGGCATCAAGATCCTTACTAACCATAGGAATTCTTGCAAATTCCATATCAAAAACCTTGGTCTTAAGCTCATCTGCAGCCTTCTGAAGTTCTGTAGGTTCATCTTCTTTCATGTCGTCTGAAGATTCTTCCTTCTTGTCATCAGATGCTTTATCTGACTCAGCCTCCTTAGAATCGTCATCTTGAGAAGCTTCTACCTTGGCACCCATTGCTTCATTCTGTTCTATCTGCGTGCGATGCTTAGCTTCTTCTCTGGCAAGTTCATCAGCTTCTTTAAACTTATCCAAAGCTTCCTTTTGAGCTTCGCGAATTGTTTTAACTGCATCTGACGTTACAACTGTAAAGACACTCTTTCCACTTGTAAAATCATCAAGCGCTGCCTTATAGCTTGAGTTTTCGGCGTCAATTGAAAAGAACTGATTAAGTGCCTGATATACTTCAAGACAGCTTATGGCATTAGCATTATAAATATCGATATTTTCAGTATCATCACCTGTAGGACCACCTACATTTAAGTAGTTACCTACAAAGAAATAATTATAAAATACGTCGGTAACGTCCCAGCGGAAGATACCCGTTACTGTATCAGGTGCGTTGTAGGCATCTGAAAAAGCAAGTAGTTCATCAATATTTTTAGGAATATAATTATCGGCTGTTACCGGAACTTTTTCTTCTTCAGATTCTGCAGAAATCTCAGCAGATTCTTCTACGTCACCCAAAGCTTCCTTTAAGTCTTCTTCTGAAAGTTTTCCCTCGTCGGCTGTAGCCTCGCCGGAATTTACGGCATCCGCCCATCTTTCAAGGTATGTTCTGTTATAAGCAAGTACTGATGTTTCAAAGAATAAGGGATATCCGATAAGCTGCTTTTTATAAGTAACAGCATCGATTGCAGCCTGTGAAAAATGCTTAACGTTAACTGCATCCTTTTGCTGAATTTCTGAAGCAATACCGCTTAAATAAGCTTTTTCAAGAGAGTCGTTAGATGCTATGTAAACATCAGGAAAATCCTCTCCTAAAATCGACTGGTTATAAATGTTATCAAGATACTCACTACTGTCAACAAGTACCGGAATAACTCTTATTTCAGGGTTCTTTTCATGAAAAGCAACCGCTGCGTTAGTAAAATAGTCTGTTAATGAATCATCGGAATACCAGAGTCTTACAGTCTCAGTAGAATCAACTATCTGCTCTATCTGCTCTTCCTTACTCTTTTCATAGCTGTGTCCCTGGAAAATAAGTCCAATCATTAAAACTGCTATGACTGAGCATGATATTAACTTTTTAGAAAAATGCATATAATAAAAACCTCTTAATTAAAGGCAGGTACGAAGAATGCTTATCATTTCGTCTATATCTTCTTTAGTCACAATGAGTGCAGGTACAAAACGAATAATGTGTGTTCCTGCATTTATAAGCACTAACCCCTTCGCTAAAGCCTTATTGATAATGTCTCCAACAGGCTGATTGAATTCGAGTCCCTGAATAAGACCCTGACCCCTGTGTGCTACTATATTTTCATTAGAAGCTGCAAGCTTGTCAAGTTCTTCGTAAAGATAAGCTCCAACCTCTTTTACATTCTCAATTATATTTGTTTCCTCAAATAATTCAAGCACCTTGTCTGCCGCCGCTGTTGCAAGAGGATTTCCACCGTAGGTTGTTCCATGGTCTCCGGCAACTAAAGATTTTTGTGCAACACGCTCTGTAAGAAGGAAGGCGCCAATCGGGATACCGCAGCCAAGAGCCTTGGCTACTGTCATAATATCGGGCTTAACATTATATTTCTGCCAAGCAAACATGTAGCCGCTTCTGCCCATACCACACTGAATTTCATCAAGGATAAGAAGAATGTCCTTTTCATCACAGATTTTACGAACACCCCTTAAAAATTCTTCAGTCGCAGGATGAATTCCGCCCTCACCCTGAATTGTTTCAAACATGATTGCGCATGTCTTATCTGTAATCTGAGCCTTAACGCTTTCAAGGTCGTTCATTACAGCAAACTTAATATTTCCAATTCCGGGGCCGAAAGCTTCACGATACTTAGGATTTCCCGTTACTGATAAAGCACCCATTGTACGGCCGTGGAAAGAATGTTCCATGGCGATAATTTCATGATCAGTTGAACCATCCTTAAGATAAGCGTACTTTCTTGCAGCCTTAATAGCTCCTTCAACAGCTTCAGCACCTGAGTTTGTAAAGAAAACTCTTTCCATCTGTGCTACTTTAGTAAGTTTCTTGGCTGCTTCTATAGCAGGCACATTGTAGTAGTAGTTTGAAGTATGGATGATTTTATCAATCTGATTCTTTAATGCGTCATTATATTCTTTGTTGTTGTATCCAAAAGCAAATACTGAAATACCGGCAACAAAATCAAGGTATTTCTTTCCTTCAATGTCGTATAGATAAACTCCGTCGCCGTGATCAAAAACGATAGGGTAACGGTTATAGGTATGTAATAATACGCTTTCAGCTTCGTCAATATATTTCTGCATTCTTTAATCCTCCTATAAAGTAAAGTTGTTCTTTTGACTGGCAAAAGAACAACTTAAAACATTAGTCATTATCCGCAATAAAACAGGTTCCAATTCCCTGATTTGTAAAGATTTCAAGTAAAAGACAGTGCTTCTTTCTACCATCAAGAATATGCACTCTGTTTACACCTTCTCTAATGGCTGAAGTACAGTTATTAAGCTTAGGAAGCATTCCTCCACCGATTACACCACTGCTTATAAGTTCTTCGGCTTCAGAAGCTGTAAGTCTTGAGATAAATGAAGACTTGTCTTCAAAGTCCTTGTATACGCCTTCAACATCAGTTAAGAAAGCAAGTTTTTCGGCCTTAACGGCTTTAGCGATTGCGCATGCTGCATCGTCTGCATTGATGTTGTATGTATCAAAGTTTTCATCAAATCCGATAGGAGCAACGATAGGAAGAAAGTCCTTATCAAGTAAATCGAGCAATACCTTGGTATCAACTTTTGTGACGTTTCCTACAAAACCGATATCTTTTCCATCGGAATATTTCTTTTCACACTGTAGTAGTCCACCATCTTTACCGGTGATACCTACAGCCTTAACTCCAAGTTCCTGGACCATTGTAACAAGATCTTTATTCACCTTGTTAAGTACCATTTCCGCAATTTCCATTGTCTCGGCATCTGTAACTCTAAGTCCGTTTATAAATTCTGGTGTCTTTCCAACCTTGGCAACCCACTTAGAGATTTCCTTACCGCCACCGTGAACGATGATCGGTTTGAAACCTACAAGTTTTAATAAGGTTACATCCTTGATTACGTTCTTCTGAAGTTCAGGATTGCTCATGGCAGATCCACCGTATTTTACGACGATGATTTTTCTATTAAACTGCTGAATATAAGGTAATGCTTCAATTAATACTTCAGCTTTCTTCTGAATATCATTTACATCATTTAATTCCATATCTAATACTCCCATCTGCAATTGTTTATAATTAGCTTCTGTAATCTGCGTTGATTTTTACATAATCATATGTAAGATCGCATCCCCATGCTGTCGCCTCGGCGGTTCCTTCATGCATATCAACGAATACTGTAACTTCGTCTTCCTTCATAATTTTAACCGCAAATTCTTCGTCAAACTCAAGCGGTACCCCCATATCAAATACGAGAAGTTTTCCGGCCTTGCTTTCAAAGTAAAGCTGCACGTCGCTTTGGTCAAATACCGAGCCTGAGTAACCCATGGCACATAAGAATCTTCCGAAGTTTGCATCACAGCCGTAGATTGCCGCCTTGGAAAGGTTTGATCCTACGATTGCTCTTGAAAGAGTTCTGGCGTCTTCCTTGGTCTTGGCATTTACAACCTTTGCTTCAAAAAGTTTTGTAGCTCCTTCACCGTCGGAAGCCATCTTCTTGGCAAGAAACTCGCAGACAAAGTAAAGTGCCTGTTTAAAGGTCTCGTAATCCTTGCCTTCTGAAGTAATCTTTGTGTTTTTAGCAAGTCCGTTGGCAAGCACAACAAGCGAATCGTTTGTTGATGTATCTCCGTCAACGGTAATCATATTAAATGTATCTTTAGTTACTTCGCTTAAAGCCTTCTGAAGTAACTTCTTATCAATATCACAGTCAGTTGTTAAAAATCCAAGCATTGTGCACATGTTAGGGTGAATCATTCCTGAACCCTTACTCATACCGCCAAGCACAACCTGTGTTCCGGCAATGTCAAAAGAAACAGCAATTTCTTTATTCACTGTATCGGTAGTCATGATAGCCTTGGATGCATCTGTTCCTGCGGCAATCGAACCGTCGAGTTTTCCGACCATTGCCTTGGTTCCTGCTACAAGTTTTTCAATAGGAAGCTGCATACCAATAACGCCTGTTGAAGCAACGATTACTTCACAGTCTTTAAAACCTAAAGCTTCGTTAGCTGCTATTGAAGTCTGTTCGCAGTAATCAAATCCCTGCTTTCCTGTACAGGCATTGGCAATACCTGCGTTAACAACTATTGCAGTTACCTTCTTATCTGAGTCAGTAACTTTCTTGTCCCATAAAACAGGAGCCGCCTTAACAACGTTTGTTGTATAAACTCCGGCGCTTTCTGCAGGAACTTCACTAATGACCATTGCCATATCAGTTCTGTCTTTATATTTAATACCAGCGGCAGTAGATGCTGCCTTATATCCTTTAGCTGCGGTTACACCGCCTTCAATAACTTTCATCTTTATCTCCTATTCCTCAATAAAAGCAGTAATATTGGCGTCATTTAAGCCAAAATCATAGTAAAAAAGGTCATCTCTTTTAGTCCAGTTAATACCCTTCCAAAAGGCGTTGCCGATATCATTTTTAGTAAAGGCAATTAACGAAACCTTATTAATCTTTTCAGCCTTAAGACTTTCCATACAGTAAACAACCATTGCCTTACCGATTCCGTGTCTTCTGTAATTTTCATGAACACAAACGTGGTAAAAGCAACCTCGTCGTCCATCGTGACCGCATAGAATAGCTCCAACAAGCTTACCATCCATTCTTGCCACGACACTGGTGGTTGGATTTCTTCTAAGGAATCTTTCAACGCCTTCCTTGGAATCATCTATACTTCTAATGGCGAAGCCTTTAATAGTCATCCAAAGGGCCTTGACCTCGTCATAATCTTCAATTTTCATTGCACTTAATTCAAAATCGCTCATATGTAAATACCTGTCAAAAGAAAGTGTCACTAAATTACTTCAAAAGTTGCTTTCTTTTATCTACTTATTCCTAATAAATTAGAATACTACATAATATCAAAAAAATGAATAGAATATCTTCCGAGAACAAAACTCATGAATAATCATACTTGTTAAATGAATATTTTTCAAGCCTTTTTGCAATTTTTATGCATTATTTTACATTTTATGCATAATTTCTTCAATTTTTATGCATATTGATTCATTTGTGTCTTACCACAAGACTCTTGCACATAAATAGCACATACTTTATAGTGACAGATGTACATTCAAATGACTTAAATTTAGTTACTACCTTTAATAAAGGAAACTCATACTTATGCATACATTGATCTGGATTCTTAGTTATGTTGTACTAATCAATCTTTTGGGATTTATAATAATGGGAGTCGATAAAAACAGGGCCAGAAATCACGACTGGCGAATTGCTGAATCGACTTTTTTTATAGTTGCCGTTATCGGTGGCTCTCTTGGCTGCATTCTTGGAATGTATGCCTTCAGACACAAGACCCGCCACTGGTACTTTAAGTTTGGCCTTCCGGCTATTTTGATTATTCAGCTTGCTATAATAATATATGCAAGATTTGCTCCTGGAATTTCAATTACAATTATGTAAGTTCCAGTATATGAACAAAGGAAGATTTTTATGTTATCAGTTCAGGTTTCAGATATTGCAGTTTTTATGAAATACTTTCTTTCGACCGACACATTTGATTTTCTAAACGCCATAGAAGTAAATGTGTCTACTTACTGCGATTTTAAAATTGATGGTCGCCACAACGTTAAGTATTTTGACAGCGACAATGTTCCTGAAAGTGAATTTGTAACCTGGGGAAAGATACGTCCTATCTGCCACGAACTTATTAAAGGAAAGACTCTTCCTTTAAAAATGGCCTTTGTGCTTTCCTTACCGGGAGATATGACTGATAAGCTTCTTTCCGAAAACGGTTATAAGTATCCGCAAAACAGCATAGACTTTTTGATCAATGTCCGCTACGAAAACGGTCAGGTCAGTCTTATTAATGCAAGCAACCTGAAAACATTTATTCCCGATAAATCCTTTGAGACTTTGTGGGATACAGTATTTACTAAAGAGATTTCCAAATATAACTTTTAGACTAATGAAAAAGCCGGGTCCAATGGTCCCGGCTTTTATAAACTGTATTTTTCTTTACTTTTCTTCAACTACTGCTGTTACTTCAATTTCACAAAGAACATTTTTAGGAAGTGTCTTGGCTGCAACACAACTTCTTGCAGGCTTGGATACAAAGTACTTGGCATATACTTCGTTAAATGTCTGGAAATCTCCCATATCAGCTAAAAAGCAGGTAGTCTTAACAACATTTTCATAGCCGATTCCTGCTGCCTTTAAAAGTTCACCAATATTTTCACAAACCTGAGTAGTCTGTTCAACAATACTACCTTCTTTAATCTCTCCGGTAGACGGAATAATTGCAATCTGTCCTGATGCAAAAAGCATTCCGTTTACGATAATCCCCTGTGAGTAAGGTCCGATAGCTGCGGGAGCCTTGTCTGTACTGATAACTTTCATTTTATCCTCCATAATTTACATATTATTCATCAAATTCTACTACAACGTAAAATCCGCGATCATTTTCTCTAATTTCCTTAACAATGCCTTCTCGGGATTTGAGTTGTTCTCTAAAAGGAACGTTTCCCGACATAGCCAAAGACGGGTCGATTGTATAATAGTAGTTACTGGGTAAAAGACCCTCTGTAACCTTGACTTTCTGGCCTTCTTCAAGAAGTCCCGTCCTCTCCATTTTAAATTCCATTTCTCGCATTTGCTCACCGACTTTCACTTCGTAATTGAGTAAATTGATTCTATCATATAAAAAAAAGAAATAAAAGGACATATATTAAGTAAAAGAAGTCTTGTATCTTAGTAAATTTTAGCATAAAATAGACATGATGTACTAGAAAATGATACTTTTTCGGAGGGTATAGTATATATGTTTAACTGTATTGCCGTAGATGATGAACAGAATGCATTAAACCGTTTTGAGCGAATGATAACACAGGATGAGCGTCTTTCACTTGAAGGAACCTTCACTTCTCCTTTAGAAGCAGTTGACTTTGTAAAGTCACATTCAGTTGATATCGCTTTCCTTGACATTGAGATGCCCGGTATGACCGGACTGGAACTTGCCGAAGTATTGATGGATTACAATCCATATATTGAAATCGTGTTTGTTACAGCTTATAACCAGTACGCTCTTGAAGCTTTTAAAGCTCATGCAACAGGTTATCTTCTTAAACCCCTTGCTCGTGATGATTTCCAGCGTCAGATAGACATCATGGAAAAGAAGCTTAATAAAGAACGTTCAGTTGAATCTAACAAGCTTTTAGTTACCTGCTTTGATTCTTTCTCAATCAAAAAGCCCGGTGGGGACGGAGAACTTATTAAATTCCGTACATCCAAGGCCGAAGAACTTCTTGCTTTCCTTATTCACAATGAAGGTCGTTCACGTTCCAAAGATTTAATTTTAGATACTCTTTGGCCCGACACTGATCCTGATAAGGCAGCCAACAATTTCCGAGTTACATGTACATATATCCGCAGCACCTTAGCAGACATCGGATACACCGATATTCTTGTTCGTGATCATGATGATTACAGTGTAAATACAGCAATGCTCAACTGCGATTACATTACCTTCCGTCAGGGTGTTTCAAATATGGATTCATTAACACTTGCACAGGCCGAAGAAATCTCCCGTCTTTACAAGGGTGGATATCTTGAAAACAGATTCTACGAATGGGCTGATGAAACCCGTGGATGGCTTGAAGCAAGATTTTTACAGCTTATGTATCACATTGGTGCAATGTATGCAGAGCAGGAAAAGATTGATCGTGCCATAAATGCATACGAAGAAATCCTTCACATCGATCTTTACGAAGAAGAAGCTTTACGTGAAATTCTTAAATTAAAGTCCAAAAAGCTTCCTGTTAATGCTATTAAAGAATACTACGACAAGTACGTATACCAGCTTTCCTTAGAATATGGCTCAGATCCTTCCAAGGAAACACAGGCGCTCGTAAAAAGCTTATTATAATGAAGTTTTAGTTCCCAGTTAATTCAATATGTCTATTTATATGATGAGGGTAAATAAATATGTTTGAATTTCTTCGAGCTTTCTGCATAATCTCCTGCATGATGTCAGGATTTTATGGAATATTGCTTTACATATACCGCAAAACATTACGCAAGGTACTTTTTTGGTACGTTGCGTTGTGTTTTGTTTTTTCTTTTTATAGCAATATTTCCATCACGCCCTCAATGAATTCGTTCATTCACATAAACAATCTATATCTGACTGTTTCATCTCTTGTTTTTGTAAACATGAATTTCTTCTCTGAATCCATGATTCGAGTAAAGTTTCCACCCATTTTCACGTTTTTTAAGTGCTTGTGCATAGTTGTATGTGCTGCAAATGTCTTTATACCTGATAGTTTGTTTTTTTATTCAATTGCCTTAGTTGATGTTCTTACGCTCGTCTCCTATATAATAGTTTTCTGTTGTTCCTTACATATGACAAGAACACGCTCAATACAGTACCTTTACACTACTATTGGCGTTTTTTTACTTATGCTTACACTGATTTGCAGCATCATTATGGGTATACTTAAAGATCCGGTATTCTTCACAATAAGACTTCACAGTATCCCCCTTTTCCTTGCTCTTCACTACGTTACCATTACCCTCAGATACGGTGACTCAAGAAAGCGTGTTTCAGCTCTTTCACAGTCTTTGTGTGAAACAATCGATAAAATTAAACATTCATCCAATGCACTTATGTGTACACAGATGAAGTCAGACTTTCTTTACTCAACTTTGGATCTTATAAGTGACCGGTGCCTTACTGACCCTGATACCGCTGAATACCTTACAGTATCACTTTCCAAGTATTTAAGGCACACCCTCAATTTTCAGCAGCTCAAGGGTATTGTTCCGCTTGAAAATGAAATCGAACTGATTAAATCCTATGTTGTTATAGAAAAAGAAAAACACCCGGGAATCAACTTCTCATACAAGCTTCCCGAGTCTGTTCCTGAAATATATATTCCGCCACTTTCAATCCAGCCACTTATCGAAAACTCGATAGAGCACGGAATCATACCTAACGGCGGAACCGGCAAGGTTACTCTTACTGTTATTGCATATAGAGACTATTTCCATATAGACGTTTCTGATAATGGAATAGGTATACCTTATGATGAATTGAAAATGTTACCCGACTCCTACACAAAAACCGCAAGAGTTGGTCTTTACAATATACACACAAGGCTTCTTTCTTTATTTAATAAAGGTCTTGTACTTCAAAGCGAGCCCGGTATTGGTACTTCTATATCCTTTGTCGTACCTCCGGATGCTCAGAAAAGAATTCAGGAAATGAGGGAAAAAGAAGATGAATAGAGAACACAGACGCGCCCTCATTGCAATCATATTCCCACTTACATTTGCGGTAATCTTTCTTTTGCTAAACAGAGTAATGCAGCCAACTTCACTAAAGACTGAAGATTCCTACAAAACGGTTGTTCTTAAGGATGTAAGCGAATTCATGCTTTATAATCTTGATGGAGATATACTCTGCTATCCAAGGGCCAAACTTAATCCCAGCCACACGTTAAACTACCGTGGGGTTACGCAGACCATTAAGTCCTTTTCGGATATTCGCTCGCCAGAATTTGTGGTTGGAAGCGAATATGTAGCAACAATAAAGATTCAGATTTCAGTTCCAAAAGATCATGAGTATGGCCTGATTCTTCCCGGACAGTTCTGTGAATACACTATGTTTTGTAATGGTGATTTATTTGCTCATTCCAATTCATACCTTCACAAGAGTCCCTGCTATCCTACGCCAGGATATGTAAAGTTACCGCCCTCTGAAACAGGCTTCTATCAGCTGATAATAAACCTTACTACTCCTGTTATTTGTGATGCAGGTTCCTACGGCACCTACCTGTTTGGTACCTGGGAGCATATTTTACGTGTACAGCAAATTGAAAAATCCATTCTTTATTCTTTGCTTTCGTTCGTGGTGTTTATTATTTTTGCCTGCGTTATTCAGCTTCTTTCACTCAGAAAGGACAAGGTTCTTCGTTCCTTCCTTTTGTTTGTGGTTGCATCGCTAATAAGAATACTGTTTTCAGATAACGTCGTTGCTGTCGAATTGTTTGGATACCTTCCCTATCAGTTCGTTTCGATTTGCAGAGGTATGGTAACACCATTGTTTTTATTTTCAATGATGTTTCATATTTATACTATTTATGCCAAATACTTTAAAAAGCATCTTTTGGTAAGCGGCTCTCTTGCCCTTCTGATTCCTGTAATCAATGCACTTACCTTTTCGCAGATGCCTTTTGTAAACCTCATTTCCAAGGTATGTGAGTTCGTTCCCTATGTAATATGTGCTTATTATATATACTGCGCAATCATGGACGAATTCTTCTACTCAACAACCGTTATTATCGGACTTATAAGCCTTCTTAGCAGTTCTGTTATCAGCATAATAACTGCAAGAAATATTGTGCCCGGTAAGTACACTTATAGTTACGGTATTGTGTTTATCAGTTTTGCCCAGTTAATAAGCCTTGCCAAAACCTACGCAATGCAGGACGAAGCCGAAATATCCATGACCGAGGAACTAAGAAAGCAGATTGAATCCATGCAGGCTTCAGAAAATGCCTTCTTAAATGCCCAGATGAAGCCGCACTTTCTTTATAACACCTTAAATACTATTGCCGATTTGTGTGTTACTGACTCCGAAAAAGCCCGTGGCCTGATTGGAATGCTTAAAGACTACGTAGGAATGGTAATAAGTCTCGATAACATGGAAGAAACCGTTAGTCTTTCCAAGGAATTAAAGCTTGCAAGAACTTATTACAAGATAGAAAAAGAACGCTTCCCTTCTATCGAGTTTTTCGAAGAGCTTCCTATCCGTATTCCAAATATTCAGATGCCTCCTCTAGTACTTCAGCCTTTAGTTGAAAATGCCATCAAACATGGGGTCAGAAAGAGTACAAGGTCAGGAGTAATTATTATAAGAATTAAAGAAAAGCCTGACTATGTTCAGTTCCAGGTAAGCGACAACGGAGCCGGAATGACTCAGGAAGATATTGATAAGATGTTTATTGTTCCCAAGGAAAACAAGAGCGTTGGTATCTATAACATCAACAAACGCCTTGCTAACCTTTATGGAACAGGCCTTAAGGTTGAAAGTACTGTAGATTTAGGAACCTGCATTAGTTTCATAATTCCTAAAGGCCCTGATACAGAGCACATTAAACATGGTGCCAAGAGAATCGAATAAGATTTCTATTTTTCAGCTTCAGCTTTTTCAAGGCTGTCGTAACCGTACTGCTTAACGGTATTTACAATTGTTTCTTTGGCAAGATTCTTTCCTGCCCTTGAAAGATTAGCAATAAACCTTCCGTACATTTCAAGCATACGGTCTGAATAAGTGCTTATCTCCCCACGCAGATAAGTTTCGTAAGATGTATTATAAGCACTATCCTCGCTTGTTGAGATGCTTCTTGCATCATCAGCAAGCTTAGGATAGGTTTTAGCAAACTCATTCATCCAGTCAACCTGTATCTTTACAATTGACTCGATGATACTTTCTTTTTCCTTACTGATATCAGGGAAGTTATCCTTGATTTCCTCGTATCTTTCAGGCGCAGTCGAAGCCATCATTCTTCCATACTTTTCAGTAATCAAATTGTGACCCTTATTAAATTCACGAACAAAATCGTAATAGTACTGCATAAGCATCATTCGGTTCCAAGTCATATACTGGCTTGAACGCATAATCTTAAAGGTCTTAAAATCGTTCTGGCAGGAAGCTCGACCGCCTTCATTTCTTACCTGATCAAAAGCCTCAAATTCCTTCTTAACAATCTCTTCTACGAGTTTTTCGTCGCTAAGCATTGAGATATCAGCCTTAAATACAAGTTCCTGTGCGTGATGATCGAGATAATCATCAGTGTCTGATATAAAACCTGCCTGATACATAATCTGCGCAAAGAACTTGCCAAGGCCATCAATGTCCCTGGTTTCAAGTAAAGGAAGTAAATCCGGTGCTATTGAAAGCTTTTTGCAGCTTTCATGAAGCCACTTATCGTGAGGCGGATACTTGTTCTCGATGTAGTGGGCAAGCTTCATAGCCTGCTTTATAGCATCATTTAACATCATCTGGGCTGTAAGTTCATCGCCTCTTTGAGCCATTCTTATGTAGTTATACTGACCACACTGTGAAAACATCGATGCAGCCTGAGCAAGTTTTCTAAAAAGAAAAGGCATAGGATAGCCTTTAGCCATCTGCTTTCTTATGTTGGTCATTGTCTTTTCAGGATCAGTAAAAAGCTGACCGTTGACACATTCCGCAAGATTATAATCTGAAAGCATTGGGAACTTATCAATCGTTACCGGCCAGATGCCAAGTATTTCTTTAAAGAAGTCCTCAATGATGAAGACTCCCCTTCTTTTGTGAGAAGAAACAACAGGGGCTTTTTTGTATCCTCTATACTCCTTGGGCAGGTTTACATAAATCTCCTCAAGTTTATCTCCTATTGCCTCATAGGTTTCTTTGGAAACAAAAATACATAAATCAGGACCCCAGTCGTGGTCTCTTGAAAGTTCATCGTCATAGCCAAAGCAGTCTGAACCCTTACCTATTAAACCTACCGCAATTTTATCCTTGTATGCTGAAAGTTTCTCGTCAATTACAGGTGCAAGACACTCTTCATAGTAGGCTTTGGATATTGCCATGCCCGAATTTTCGGACTCGGGAGAAAGCCTTTTAATCTCGTCAGCAATTCTATAGTAAAATTCGTTCTTTCCAAGATTACTTTCAACAAAAGAAAGAGCATCGTTTAAATATTTGGATGCATCTTCAAGATTTCCGAAGTGTCTGCTACAAATTCCTGCAACATAAAGGCAGGAAGCATAGTGGGGATCGAGATTATCTATCTCTTCGTATACCTTCTTGGCAAGCAATGCTTCACCAAAAGCTTTTTCAAAATTACCCAGCCCCATGTAGGAATTGGCAAGATTAGAATGAGTCACAGCGATTTCAAACTTGGCATCCTTCTTTTCAACGATAGAAAGTGCTTCCATAAGAAGTGTAACCGCGTCTTCGTTGTTTCCCATTTCCTGGCTAAGAAGGGCCTTATTGTTTAAAAAGCTGGCTCTGAAGATTGAATCTCTTGAAACGCTTCTGTCATAGATTTCCTTGACTTGTTCATACATGGCCATCGAATCGTCAAGCCTTCCTCCGGCTCTATAGGCATTTGCGATATTAAGCAGACTCGTTGCATAGGGGATACTCCCTTCAAGCCCCATCTGTGATAAAAGAGCCCTGATATTATCAGCTATCTGATATGATTCTTCTACCCTTGAGTACTCTCTGTAGTAGCCCAAAAGCTCGTTTAATAACTGAAGTAAAATCCCGTTATCGTTTTCTTCAATAGCACTGGCAATTCCTTCTTTTAAAATTGCCTCACCCTCTATTCCACGACCATTTGATATCGCCTCGTCGAGTTTATTTAAGACTGCTGCTAAATCCATTAGTTAGCTTCCTTTCCATAGCGAAGTTTTCTATATGCCCAAAGCATCTTGTAATAGATAACAAAGCCGCAGGTGTTTTTTAGCTGCAACTTTATCATCTTCTTTTCTTCTTCATTAATTCGTTCTTTGAAGTACTTGTTGTTTTCATAATCAGGAAGAATCTCGATAAATTCCCTTCCTATCTTTTTAACAAAAGAAAGTTTCGGGAAGGAGGTTCCCCTTACATAAGAAAATACAGTGTTTAAATAAAATAAAATAATGAACTTATAATCAAGCTCCTCTTTTACTTCATCGTAATAGCCCCTCTTTATGGCCTCTTTAAGCATAAGTCTTGAAGCCTGCATTCTGTCCTCGCAGCGGTTCATATCTACTGTATGAACAGTGGATGTCGAATGCTGATAATAATAGTACATGGGAAGCTTCATATATTCATAGTGATTTGCCATTACAAGGTATGAGTTACCTACAGCATTATCTTCATAAAAGATGTTTTCAGGAAACCAAAGCCCGTCGTTTATTATTCGTTCACGTCTATAGATTTTTACGCAAAGACTGCCGCCATCCAGCACAAGACTACGCTTTTTGGCAGTGTCCAAAACTCCGCTTTGGTCTTCTCTTCCGTTAGCCTGGATAGTTCCAACTTCAAAACTATGCTCGCTTACGAGTGAAAAGTCGCAGCCAACCATATCAGCTCCCGTTTCTTCCGCCTTTTTAAGCATAGTTTCATAGTAGTTAGGACTAATCCAGTCATCACTATCGATAAAACCAATCCAGTCCCCCTTCGCGGCCTTTATTCCCTTATTCTTGGCTCCACCCTGGTGAGTATTAACGGGGGATTCAATATAAGAAAACTTATCCGGATATTTTTCTTTATACTCTTTAAGTATTTCAAGAGAATTGTCTGTAGAAGCATCATCTACTGCAATAATTTCATAATCATCTATAGTCTGATTGATTAATGAATCAAGACAAAATGTGAGTTTATTATCAGATGCCATATTATAAACAGGGACAATAATACTAAGTTTCATTTTCTATTCCTTTACCTTTTTTCTATCATAATTTTATTAGATTTATATAGCATAATCAATCATTTTATTGACGAAAGAAAGTGTTCTTGCTATTATAAATAAGTTGAAAAACCCATAGATTTGCTAGGGTTTTAATGAAGTACAAATGGAGATTATAAGGATATGAACACACTTCGTTTTTATAACACACTTACCAAAAAAATCGATGATTTTGTCCCCAACGTAGAGGGAAAGGTTTCATTATATACTTGTGGTCCTACTGTATATCACTTTGCGCACATCGGAAATCTTCGTTCATATATTATGGAAGATATCTTAGATCGTTCACTTCGCTATGCAGGTTACGATGTTAAGCGAGTTATGAATATTACAGACGTAGGTCACCTTTCAAGCGACGCAGATACAGGTAATGACAAGATGGTTGAAGGTGCTAAGCGTGAGCACAAAACCGTTATGGAAATTGCCAAGTTTTATACAGACGCTTTCTTTTCAGACTGCGAAAAGCTCAACATTCGTATTCCCGATGTTGTTGAACCCGCAACAAACTGCATTTCTGAATTCATTAACATGATTGAAGTGTTACTTGAAAAAGGATATGCATATATCGCAGGTGAAAATGTTTACTTCGATACATCCAAGCTTGATAAGTACTATACTCTTTCAAACCAGAACGAAGAAGAATTAATGATTGGTGTTCGTGATGATGTAGATGAAGATACAAATAAAAAGAACAAAGCCGACTTCGTTTTATGGTTTACAAAATCCAAGTTTGAAGATCAGGAACTTAAATGGGACAGCCCCTGGGGTAAGGGATATCCCGGATGGCACATTGAATGCTCCTGCATCAGCATGAAGCACCTTGGCGAATACCTTGATATCCACTGCGGTGGTGTAGATAACATCTTCCCCCACCACACCAACGAGATTGCTCAGAGTGAATCTTTCACAGGTCACAAATGGTGTAACTACTGGTTCCACGTAAACCACTTAAATGTTCGTGGCGGAAAAATGAGTAAATCAAAGGGTGATATCTTAACTGTATCCGTTTTACAGGAACAGGGTTACAATCCTTTAGTTTATCGTATGTTCTGCCTCCAGAGTCACTACCGTAAGCCTCTTGAGTTCAGTTATGAAATTCTTGATAACATGAAGATTGCTTACGATAAGCTTAAAAAATCAACACTTCGTATAAAGGCTGAGGGTGATTCTTCTGCCGTAGATACTAAGGCATTTGACGAATACAAAGCTAAGTTCATGGATGCTTTATCAAATGACTTAAATACATCATCAGCTATCACTGTTTTATATGAAATGTTAAAGGCCGATATCAATAACGCAACTAAGCTTGCATTAATTGAAGACTTTGATCAGGTTCTCTGCCTTGACCTTCTTAAGGAAGAAGAAAGTGCTGCTTGCGCAGTTGATAGTGAACTTGAAAACTACATTCTTGAAAGAATTGAAGCTCGTAAGGAAGCTAAGAAGAACAAAGACTTCGCAACTGCTGACTCAATTCGTGAAGAACTTGCTTCAAAGGGAATCACAATTAAGGATACACGTGAAGGTACAGTTTGGACCATGGAATAAGTCCACAAAGAAGACTAAAATTTACCAATAGCATTTGACTTACAATAAAAAACAAATAAAAGGGAAGCACCTTGAAACTAAGCCTTGAATAAGGCAGTTATCGGTGCTTCCCTTTTATTTAAGCTGTTTTAGCTAGGTACAACCATTTTAGTTAATCTAAATATCGAATTTTGGTGCTAACAAATCATGAACCTCGCTCTTATCAATTCCTAATGCAAAAGCAAGTTCACCATACAAATTATCTTCTGCAATCTTACAGTACTTTTCGTCTGTAGCTGTGTTTCTTTTGCCTTCTGAAATGCGCTTGCTTCTTCTTGTATAAAGATTTTTAAGAAGACTTACAAGTTCCTTGCAGTCGCAACTTTTTATTGCTTCTTTGTACTTTGTCTCGCGAATTTTGTCGTTCTCAATAGATGCCTCTCCAATGGAAGGAATCTCATCAATAAGCTCATTAGCCTCCGCAAGAGTAATCACCCTACGTATAACATCGTTCCCCATGTCTACCGGTACAAATACCCTGCTTCCCCTACCTTTTACCTGTGAAAGAAAATAATACTTTCTTTCCTGGTCCGCGCCGGAAATCTCAAGTGAATCAATTTTTTCAATTCGGCAAATGCCTCCGGTGGGATGAATTACAAACTCATCGATTTGGAACATAAATCCTCGCTTTCTCTACTATTTGGTTGTTGCACTTAAAGTATATCACTTTAATTTCTTTCTCGTAAGCAAATTTTTTGAAAGAGTCTTTCCTATCTCAAATTCGCCAAATGATGACAAATGAAT
>JAKSRS010000043.1 GCA_024403515.1 Lachnospiraceae bacterium | reverse complement strand
GTATTCCCGGTAAGATTACATCGGCTCCTGCAAGACACCTTTCAGTTCTTTGCAACCAGATGGTTAACTTCCTTGGAATTATGCAGAATGAATGGGCAGGCGCTCAGGCATTTTCTTCATTCGATACATATCTTGCACCCTTTGTTAAGATTGATAATTTAACATATCCTGAAGTTAAAAAGTGCATTGAAGCATTTATATATGGTGTAAATACACCCAGCCGTTGGGGTACACAGGCTCCTTTCTCTAATATTACATTAGACTGGACAGTACCTAACGATCTTGCTGAACTTCCTGCAATTGTTGGTGGAAAGCCCCAGAGCTTCTGCTACAAGGACTGCAAGAAGGAAATGGATATGATTAACAAAGCCTTCATTGAAACAATGATTGAAGGTGATGCTAACGGACGTGGTTTCCAGTACCCTATTCCTACATATTCAATTACTAAAGACTTTGACTGGTCTGAAACAGAAAACAATAAATTATTATTTGAAATGACATCCAAGTACGGAACACCTTATTTTTCTAACTATATCAATTCAGATATGGAACCTAGTGATGTTCGTTCAATGTGCTGCCGTTTAAGACTTGACCTTAGAGAACTTCGTAAGAAAACCGGTGGTTTCTTCGGCTCAGGTGAGTCAACAGGTAGTGTAGGTGTTGTTACAATCAACATGCCAAGAATCGCATACCTTTCAACAAACAAGGACGACTTCTATAAGAGACTTAACAAGCTTATGGATATCGCAGCCCGTTCACTCAAGGTTAAGCGTGGAGTTATTTCCAAACTTCTTGAAGAAGGCTTATATCCTTACACAAAAAGATATCTTGGAAGCTTTGATAATCACTTCTCAACAATTGGTCTTATCGGTATGAACGAAGTTGGTTTAAATGCTAACTGGTTACGTGCAGATATGACTGATGAAAGAACACAGGAATTCACCAAGGAAGTTCTCAACCACATGAGAAACCGCCTTTCTGAATACCAGCAGCAGTACGGTGATCTTTATAACCTTGAGGCTACACCTGCTGAAAGTACAACATACCGTCTTGCTAAAAACGACAAGAAGAAATGGCCTGCAATCAAGACAGCCGGTAAGCCCGGTGATACACCTTACTACACCAACTCATCACATCTTCCTGTTGAATATACAGCAGATATTTTTGATGCTTTGGATATTCAGGATGATTTACAGACATTATATACATCAGGAACTGTATTCCATGCCTTCTTAGGCGAAAAACTTCCTGATTGGAAGGCTGCAGCAAGTCTTGTTAAGACTATTGCTGACAACTATAAACTTCCTTACTACACATTATCTCCTACATATTCAATCTGTAAGACTCACGGATACATTGCAGGAGAAAAGCACAGCTGTCCTTTATGTGGCGGTGAGACAGAAGTTTACAGCCGTATCACAGGTTACTATCGTCCTGTAAAGAACTGGAACGATGGTAAGAGCCAGGAATACTTAAACAGAAAGAACTACGATATTTCCAAATCTCAGTTAAAGAGACCTTTAACAACAATGGTTACCATTTCCAATGAAGATGGCAGCGTTGATGTTGAACAGCCCGAAGATATCAAGTATCTTTTCACAACCAAGACTTGTCCTAACTGCAAGCTTGCCAAGGAAATGCTTTCAGGAGTTGATTACATCGTAATCGATGCCGAAGAAAACAAGGAACTTGTTGAAAAGTACAGGATTATGCAGGCACCCACTCTTGTAACAATTGAGAACGGAGAAAGCAAGAAATACGTAAATGCTTCAAATATTAAGAAATATGTTGAAGAACACCGTAATGTTCTTGTATAATACAGTGAAAGTTTTAGGCGGGGCTTTTAAAGGCCCCGCTTTTAATAAGATTAATTTTATATATGGAGAAAACTATGATTAACAAACTTGTAGCAGACATTAAGAAGAAAGAAGCACCTATCGTTGTGGGACTTGATCCTACACTCAAATTTGTTCCCGACTACATTAAAAAATCTGCTTTTGCAGAGTATGGCGCCAATTTAAAGGGTGCATCAGAAGCTATCTGGGAATACAACAAGGGCATCGTTGATGCTGTATATGACCTTGTTCCTGCGGTAAAGCCTCAGATTGCCATGTACGAGCAGTTCGGTGTTGACGGTTTAGTTGCCTTTAAAAGAACAGTTGATTACTGTAAAGAAAAAGGACTTACTGTAATCGGAGATGTTAAGCGTGGTGATATTGGTTCTACAAGCGAAGCATATGCAGTGGGCCACTTATCCGGTGTTGAAATCGAAGGAAAGAAATTCTACGGTTTCGATGAAGATTTTGCTACAGTTAATCCATATCTTGGTTCTGACGGAATTAAGCCTTTCCTTAAGGTTTGTAAGGAAGAAAACAAGGGTATCTTCATTCTTGTTAAAACTTCAAACCCCAGTTCAGGTGAATTCCAGGACAGATTAATAGATGGTAAGCCTTTATATGAACATGTTGCCATTAAGGTTAACGAATGGGCTGAAGAAGTAATGGGTGATGACTACAGCTATGTTGGCTGTGTAGTAGGAGCTACATACCCTGAAATGGGGGCGGCAATGAGGAAGGTTATGCCCAAGTCATACATTCTTGTTCCCGGTTACGGTGCACAGGGTGGTAAGGGTGAAGACTTAAAGGCTTTCTTTAACGAAGACGGTCTTGGAGCAATTGTTAACTCTTCACGTGGTATCATCGCAGCATACCAGCAGGAAAAGTATTCTTCATTTGGCGAAAGAGGATATGCCGAAGCATCAAGGGCAGCGGTTCTTGATATGAAAGAAGACCTTAAAAATGCTTTAAGAAAATAATGAATAAATGGGGAGCCTTTGGAAAATTAATTCCAAAGGCTTTTTACATTAAAAAAAGCTTATTTATAGGATAATTGGGTTGACCTATTAGGCTATTGTGATACAATATTTAGTGGTATAATGTAAGCGTAGAATGTGCATATAGTACAAACTTACAGTTTTTTAACGAATGACAGGAAATGGAGAACACATGGAACAGTACAAACAGGAATTTATAGAATTTATGGTGAAGTCAGATGTTCTTAAGTTTGGTGAGTTCACTCTTAAGAGTGGCAGAAAGTCACCTTTCTTTATGAATGCGGGTGCATATGTTACCGGAGAACAGCTGATGATGCTTGGAGAATATTATGCTAAGGCAATCTATGCAAAGTATGGAACAGACTTCGATGTTTTATTCGGACCTGCTTACAAGGGTATTCCGATTGCTGTAGCAACTGCCATCGCTTTTTCAAAGCTTTATGGAAAGCAGGTTCGCTACTGCTCAAACCGTAAGGAAGAAAAAGACCATGGCGATGTAGGTATCTTACTTGGTTCTAAACTTCAGGATGGAGACAGAGTAGTTATTGTTGAAGATGTTACTACATCAGGTAAGTCAATTGAAGAGACATTCCCTATTATTTCAGGATGTGCAGACGTTACTGTAGTAGGATTAATGGTTTCTCTCAACAGAGAAGAACGCGGCAAGGGTGACAAGGGTGCCCTTGATGAGATTAAAGAACTTTACGGTATCGACACAGGAGCTATCGTAAACATGACAGAAGTTAAAGAACACTTATATAATCGTGAAGTTTGCGGCAAGGTTGTAATCGATGATGAAATCCTCGGAAGAATGAACGATTACTTTGCACAGTACGGTGTTAAATAATTAAATCGGTGAGCTGCTGTAAGTTACAGATTGTTCAGATGACTTACATTTGCAGCATCGAATGAAACAGATGAAGAAGAAAAATAAAAACTTTATTTACACAAATAAGAAGCACTCTGCTAAGGGTATGTTTTCATGTGCGCTTGCCCTGATGGTTTCGGTTGCCTTGGTTGGAATGATAAATTACACCTTCAGACATGATGGAGTTGCCCTCGAGTCTTTTGGAGCCGGAGCACTTTTATGCACAATCTTCACGCTGATCGGTTTACTGCTTTCAGTATTTGGAAGATATGATTCTGAAAGATTTATGCATTTCGTGCACCTTGGAATTCTTTGGAATGTCATTAATTTTCTGGCTATTAGCGGAATATTGTATGCAGGGACATGATTGGGCTGAATACAGACTTTTATTTGTGCAATGTTAATATTGTTTAGCTGACTTTCTTTTGGCTAAAATGATGATAAAAATACAAGTGAATCAATTAGTTCACAGACGGAGGATACTATGCCACAGGTTTCTATTGTAATGGGAAGCGATTCGGATATGCCTGTAATGAGTAAGGCTGCCGAGATTCTTGATCAGATGGGCGTGTCATATGAAATGACTATTATTTCAGCCCACAGAGAACCCGATGTTTTCTTTGAATATGCTAAGACTGCAGAAGAAAGAGGAATTAAAGTTATTATTGCAGGAGCTGGTATGGCTGCGCACCTTCCGGGTATGTGTGCTGCTATTTTTCCGATGCCTGTTATCGGAATTCCTATGCATACAACAAGTCTCGGAGGAAGAGATTCACTTTACTCTATAGTACAGATGCCTTCAGGTATTCCTGTTGCAACTGTTGCAATTAATGGCGGTGCCAATGCCGGTATTCTTGCCTGCAAGATGCTTGCTATTAATGATTCAGACTTACTTAATAAACTTAAAGACTACAGTAAAAGCCTTAAAGAGAGCGTTGAAAAGAAGGATGCTCGCTTAAAGGAAGTTGGTTACAAGAACTACTAGGAGGAAATTATAATGGATTACAAAAAAGCCGGTGTTGATATAGAAGCAGGTTACAAGTCAGTTGAACTTATGAAAGAACACGTAAAAAAGACTATGCGCCCCGAAGTTCTCGGTGGTATCGGTGGTTTTTCAGGTGCTTTCTCTCTTGAAAAGATTAAAGGAATGGAAGAACCTATTCTTCTTTCAGGTACAGACGGATGCGGTACTAAGGTTAAACTTGCATTCGTTATGGATAAGCACGATACAATCGGTATCGATGCAGTAGCTATGTGTGTAAACGATGTTGTTTGTGCAGGTGGAGAACCTTTATTCTTTCTTGACTACATCGCTTGTGGAAAGAACGAGCCTGAAAAGATTGCTACAATAGTTAAGGGTGTTGCTGAAGGCTGCATTCAGTCAGGTGCTGCTTTAGTTGGTGGCGAAACTGCTGAACATCCCGGCCTTATGGAAGAAGACGAATACGATCTTGCAGGTTTTGCTGTAGGTGTTGTTGATAAAAAGGACCTTATCACAGGTGCTGATATTAAGCCTGGTGATACTCTTATCGGTATCGCTTCATCAGGTGTTCACAGTAATGGTTTCTCACTTGTTCGTAAGGTGTTTGAAATTACTAAAGAAAGCCTTGAAACATATTATGAAGAACTCGGAACTACTCTTGGAGAAGCATTACTTGCTCCCACAAGAATCTATGTTAAGGCTTTAAAGAGCGTTAAAGATAACGGCGTAAAGATTAAAGGATGCAGCCACATTACAGGTGGTGGCTTCTATGAAAATATTCCCAGAATGCTTCCTGATGGAGTAAGAGCTGTTACAAAGAAGGATTCTTATGAAGTTCCTGCAATCTTTAAGATGCTTCAGAAGACCGGAGATATCACAGATGAAATGATGTACAACACATTTAACATGGGTGTTGGTATGGTACTTGCAATCGATCCTAAGGATGAAGCAGCAACTCTTGAAGCTTTAAAGGCAGCCGGAGAAAAGGCTTTCGTTCTTGGTGAAGTTGTTGCCGGTGAAAAAGGCGTTGACGTTGAATAAATAAAAGTTGCGAGGACATTTATATGTTAAGAATAGCTGTATGTGTTTCCGGCGGAGGCACCAACTTAGGAGCAATTTATGATGCTTTGGATAGTGGTATCATAAAGGACGCACAGATTGTAAGGGTAATTAGTAATAATCAGGGTGCATATGCACTTGAAAGAGCCAAGGCTCATGGAAGCGATGCTATTTGTGTATCTCCCAAGAACTTTGAAAACAGAGACCTTTTTAATGCGGCTTTACTTGATGCGCTTGCTGAGTGTAAGCCTGACCTGGTTGTTCTTGCAGGATTTTTAGTAAATGTTCCCGAATGCATTATTAATGCATTTACAAACAGAATTATAAACATTCATCCTTCATTGATTCCTTCTTTTTGCGGTAAAGGCTACTATGGACTTAAGGTTCATGAAGGCGTTCTTTCAAGAGGCGTTAAGGTTACCGGTGCTACAGTTCATTTTGTTGATGCCGGAATTGATACAGGAAAGATTCTTTCGCAGAAGGCCGTTTATGTAGAAGATGGGGATACTCCTGAAGTTTTACAAAGACGTGTTATGGAACAGGCTGAATGGATTATTTTACCTGATGTTATCTCTAAGATTGCATCGGGCGATATAAAGATTGGTTAAGCTACATAAGAATAAATAATGAAACGAGGATATGCATGAAAGTACTTATTATCGGTAGTGGTGGAAGAGAACATGCTATAGCAACTGCAGTTGCTAAGAGTAAGAGAGTATCTGAAATCTATTGTGCTCCCGGAAATGCCGGAATTGCCAAACTTGCAACTTTGGTTCCCATAAAAGTTATGGAATTTGAAGCACTTGCTGATTTTGCACAGCAAAAGGGTATTGATCTTACAATTGTCGGTCCCGACGATCCCTTAGTTGGAGGAATTGTTGATGTATTTGAAGAAAGAGGATTAAGAGTATTTGGTCCCAGAAAGAACGCAGCAATTCTTGAAGGAAGTAAGGCTTTTTCAAAGGATTTAATGAAAAAGTACAATATTCCTACTGCAGCATATGAAAATTTTGAGAATGCAGAAGATGCACTTAAGTATCTTGAAACTGCAACAATGCCTATTGTATTAAAGGCTGACGGACTTGCTCTTGGTAAAGGTGTTCTTATCTGCAATACCTTAGAAGAAGCTAAGGCCGGTGTTAAAGAAATCATGCTTGATAAGAAATTCGGAACTGCAGGCAACAAGCTTGTAGTTGAAGAATTTATGACAGGACGCGAAGTGTCAGTTCTTTCTTTTGTTGATGGAAAAACTATTAAGACTATGTCGTCAGCTCAGGATCATAAAAGAGCCAAAGATAACGATGAAGGTCTTAATACAGGTGGTATGGGTAATTTCTCACCCAGTCCTTTCTACACCAAAGAAGTTGATGAATTCTGCCAGGCCAATATTTTCCAGCGTACTGTAGACGCTATGGCAGCAGAAGGACGTGAGTTTAAGGGAGTTATCTTCTTTGGACTTATGCTTACTCCTAACGGACCTAAGGTTCTTGAGTACAATGCACGTTTCGGTGACCCCGAAGCTCAGGTTGTTCTTACAAGACTTAAGAGCGATATTATTGATGTAATTGACAGCTGTATCGATGGAAAACTTGCTGAAACTGATTTGGTATTTTCAGATGATGCTGCTGTATGTGTTGTTCTTGCAAGCGACGGATATCCGCTTGAATACAAGAAGGGCTTTGAGATTACAGGACTTGAAAACTTTGATGGCAAAGAAGATTACTACTGCTTCCACGCCGGAACAGCTTTTAAGGATGACAAGATTGTGACAAATGGTGGACGTGTTCTTGGCGTAACTGCTACAGCACCTACACTTAAGGAAGCCAGAAGCAAGGCTTACGAAGCAACCAAGTGGGTTGACTTTGAAAATAAATATATGAGAACTGATATTGGCAAGGCCATTGATCAGGCTTAATGAGTTGGAATTGCTATATTGGAAAGGAGTATATAATGAAAAAGATTTTTAGAGCATTAGCATTTGTCGCTGTGTTTACTGCCTGCTTTTTACTTTACGCAGAGTCAACATACGCAGCTGATAATGTAACAGTAACTGCTGAAAGCGTTTATATCAGAGCTAAAGCAGATACATCAAGTGACGTACTTGGAGGAGCGCTTAAGAACGAAGTGCTCATTACTATTGGTACTGAAAAAGACGCAAACGGTAACTTATGGTATAAGATTAAAATGGATGACGGCTCTGTTGGATATGTAAGAGGCGACCTTGTTAAAGAAGGCGATTCTGGTTCTTCAGCAAGTACTTCTACAAGTACATCAACAAGCACATCAACAAGTACTTCAACAAGCACCTCTGCAAGCGCTTCTCAAAGCGTTTCAGAACCAGCCAAGACTGAAGTAATTGAAGTTTATACAACTGTTATTGCAGTTGATCCCGTAGCTGCAACTGTTAAAAGCGATGTAAATGTCAGAGCAGGTGCATCAACAAAGACTTCTTTAGTAGCAACTGCTAGGGGCGGAGAAAAGATTACTATTACAGGTTATGCCAATTCAGATGATGGTATCTGGTATCAGGTAAATACTGAATCTAACAAGGGATTCATTCGTGGCGACTTCGTTAATCTTTCATCTGAATTAAATGAACAGAGCGATGAGCCCGAACCCGAGCCCGAACCTGAGCCTGAACCCGAACCTGAAGTTCCTGTTGAACCTGACCCTGTATACAGAGATTATGAAGTTGTTTATGATCTTGATGGAAACGGAGATCCTATCTGGTATCTTAACGACTACATTGATGGCAACAAGATTGAAATCAAGACTTTACTTGATGCCAAGACAGAACTTGCCAAGGTTAAGAAAGATGCTGAGGCTTCAAATCGCAAGAAAACAATTTGGATTTTCATTCTTTTGATTATAATTGCACTTTTAGCCGGTGCCGGTGCATATGCTTTCATTAGATATCGTCAGTGGCTTGTAGGTTATGATGAAACTGAAGAACCCATTACTTCAAGAGCTCGTTCATCAGCTCCTGTATCACGTTCTTCTGCTCCTTCATATACAAGCAGAAGCACAACTACAACAGCAACTAAAGATACAAACTTCCGCGCACAGACAGTGGGAAGTTCACAGGCCGAAGAAGTAAGAAGACCTGTGGCTACAGCTACTCCCAAGTCTACTGTTTCAGGAAAACTTCCTGAAGGCAGCGTAAGACTTCCTGATGGTCGTATTCAGATGCCTGATGGAACAATTCGTAAGGCTGTAGTTGGTGTTAAACTTCCCGATGGATCAATCAAACTTTCTGACGGAAGAATCAGAAGACCCGATGGAACAATGATTCCTGCTCCTGCTGCGCAGCCTGCAGCTAGAAGAGTTACTTCTGAAGATGATGATATGGAATTTGGATTCTTAAATAATCAGTCCGATAATCAGTAAGATATTTGAGCCGGTACGGGCATAGTCCGTACCGGTTTGTTTAGTTTTATGATAAAGAGGTAATACCAGTGAATTTATCCTATACAGAAAATGCGCAGAGAGCTCTGGACTATGCGCAGGAAATTTCAAGAAAATTAAAGCATTTTTACGTAGGTAGTGAGCACATTCTTATCGGTCTTCTTGCTGAAGGAGAGGGTGTTGCTTACAGCGTGCTTAAAAGTTCAGATCTTGAAAAAGATGATGTAATAAACTTAATAAAAGATATCACAGCCAAGTCACAGAAAACTTTGCTTAAAGAAAGACATGGCGTGACTCCAAGAACCCAGAGAATTTTGGACAAGGCCGAAGAGTTTGCTATTAGATACCATCAGGATAAAATTGGTACTGAGCATATCCTCCTTGCTATTATTAAAGAAGATTCCTGCACAGCTTATCAGATTTTATTAACCCTCCATAAGACTCCCGTAAAGATTTTCACACAGTGTCTTTTGGCTATGGGAATGTCTGAAGGCGCGATTAAAGAGGAACTTAAAGAACTTAGAAAATCAGATGCTGAAGGCAATAAAGGATTTTTGGAGCAGTACTCCAAAAATATGACTAAGATGGCTGCTGAAGGTCGTCTTGATCCTGTTATTGGCAGAGAAGATGAGATTAACAGAGTTGTTCAGATTCTTTCGAGAAGAACCAAAAACAACCCCTGTCTTGTTGGTGAGCCCGGCGTAGGTAAAACTGCTATTGTAGAAGGACTCGCAACTCGTATCGCTAACGGCGATGTTCCTAAAACTGTTCAGGGAAAGACTGTTCTTTCTCTTGACCTTGCCGGAATGGTAGCAGGAACCAAGTACCGTGGTGAGTTCGAAGAAAGAATGAAAAAGCTTATAAAAGAAGTTTCTAATGCCGGCGATGTCATTCTTTTTCTCGATGAAATTCATACACTTATCGGTGCAGGTGGCTCTGAAGGTGCGATTGATGCTTCAAGTATGTTAAAGCCTGCTCTTGCAAGAGGCGAGATTCAGCTTATTGGTGCGACAACTTTGGCTGAGTACAGAAAGTACATTGAAAAGGATGCGGCTTTAGAAAGACGTTTCCAGCCTATCGACGTTTCGGAACCCTCACAGGAAGAGGCGATGAGAATTCTTAAGGGTGTTAGCGGAAACTACGAAAAGCATCATCATGTAAGATACACAGAGGAAGCTTTGACTACCTGTGTTTCGCTTTCAGCAAGATATATAAATGACCGTTTTCTTCCTGACAAAGCTATTGATATCATGGATGAAGCGGGTGCTTTGGTAAAATTAAGAAAGACAGATAAGCCTGATAAGACGGTTGAACTTAAAGAGGAAATCAGTAAGCTTGATGACCAGATTGGTCGATCTCTTAAGATTGAAGCCTTCACTCAGGCGGTAGAGCTTAGAAGAAAGCAGGAAGCTTTGATTAAAAAGCTTGAAAGACTTAATAATAAAAAGCTTGCGTCAGAGGAAAATGATTATGTAACAGTAACTGAGGATGATATTGCAGCTGTTGTCGCTGTATGGACTAAGGTTCCTGTTAAAAAGCTTGCTCAGAAAGAAAGCGAAAGACTTTTAAAACTTGAAGATACCCTTCATAAGAGAGTAATTGGACAGACTGAAGCAGTCAGTGCAATTTCAAGAGCTATGAGAAGACAAAGAGTTGGTCTTCAGGATCCCAACAGACCTCTTGGTTCATTCCTCTTTTTAGGACCTACCGGTGTTGGTAAGACTGAACTTTCCAAGGCTCTTGCTGAGGCTATGTTTGGAAGTGAAGAGGCTATCATAAGAGTTGATATGTCTGAATATATGGAAGGTCATTCTGTTTCCAAACTTATTGGTTCACCTCCCGGATATGTCGGTTTTGAAGATGGTGGACAGTTAAGTGATAAGGTCAGAAGAAATCCTTACTCAGTTATTTTGTTTGATGAAGTAGAAAAAGCTCATCCTGATGTGTTTAACGTTCTTTTGCAGGTTCTTGATGATGGTCACATTACAGATTCCAAGGGCCGAAAGGTTAACTTTAAAAACACAATTATCATTATGACAAGTAATGCGGGAGCGCAGAGAATCGTCGATCCTAAAAACCTTGGTTTCTCAACAGGGAATGATGAAAAGAAGAATCATGAGAACATGAAGGGTCAGGTTATGGAAGAGGTTAAGCGTATGTTTAAGCCTGAATTCATTAACCGAATCGACGAGATTATTGTTTTCCATTCTTTAAACAAGGAAAACATGATGGAGATTTGTACGCTGCTTTCAGCTTCTTTGGTAAAAAGATGCAAAGAGCAGATGGATATTAAACTTACTATTTCCAAGGAACTTAAGGAATTCATTGTAAACGAATATGCGGACAAAAAGATGGGCGCACGTCCTATTAAGCGCGCTATCATGACTGTTATTGAAGATCCGCTTTCTGAAAGCATCCTTAGAAAAGATATTTGCCCGGGAGATAAAGTAGTAGCTAAAGTTAAAGATAAGAAGGCGGTTTTTGTTAAGTCTTCTAAATAAACGGAGAGTAGAGTACTAGTATGGCCAAAAAAACATCAGCGTTCTTTTGCAGATCCTGTGGATATGAATCTTCCAAGTGGATGGGACAGTGCCCGGGCTGCAAGGAATGGAATACATTTGATGAAGAACCCGTTATGATTTCTTCATCTTCCGGAAAGAAAAGAAGCCTTTCGGCTGCTAAGCCTGTGTCAATATCTGAGGTATCTTCAGATAAGGAAGAACGTATAAGCTCAGGAAGCAAGGAACTTGACAGGGTACTTGGTGGCGGAATCGTCAAAGGATCTTTAGTCTTGATAGGAGGCGATCCCGGTATTGGAAAGTCAACCCTTCTTTTGCAGGTTACAAAGATTTTATCAGTGAGCAACCACAAGGTTTTATATGTATCAGGCGAAGAGTCTTTAAGGCAGATCAAGATGCGAGCTGACAGGCTTGGAAAAGACTTTAAGGATATGATGCTTTTATGCGAAACAAACCTTGAAGACATAAGGGCTGCAATTGATGAAGTGAAGCCGGAGGTTGTTATCATCGATTCTATCCAGACCATGTTTACACAGGATGTCTCATCGGCGCCCGGTAGTGTTTCACAGGTTAGAGAAGCTACGGCAATCCTTCTTCAGATTGCTAAACAGAATGAAATCTCTATTTTTATAGTAGGACACGTGACCAAAGAAGGTGCGGTGGCAGGCCCAAGAGTATTGGAGCATATGGTTGATACTGTGCTTTACTTTGAAGGCGACAGACACGTAAGTTACAGAATTTTACGCGGGGTTAAAAACCGTTTTGGTTCAACCAACGAAATCGGAGTTTTTGAAATGAGACAGGAAGGACTTGTTGAAGTTTTAAATCCTTCGGAATTTATGCTTAGTGGCCGAGCTGAAGGCGCAAGCGGCTCGGTTGTTACCTGTTCAATGGAAGGCTCAAGACCTGTGATGGTTGAGATTCAGGCTCTTGTTTGCAAGTCTATTTTCGGTATGCCAAGACGTCAGGCAACAGGCATGGATTACAATCGTGTGAACCTTCTTATGGCTGTAATAGAAAAGAGAGCAGGCCTTAATATAGGTGACCAGGATGCCTACGTAAATATCGCGGGCGGAATGAAAATTACTGAACCTGCGATAGACCTTGCAACGGTTATGGCCATTATTTCAAGTTATAAAAATAAAATGATTGACTCACAGACCGTGATTTTTGGAGAAGTCGGTCTTTCAGGCGAAGTAAGAGCGGTTTCGATGGCTGAGCAAAGAGTAAGAGAAGCCTGCAAACTTGGTTTTACGACCTGCATCATTCCTGCGGCTAACATGAACGATGCCATTAAAAGCATTGAGGGTATCGAGGTTATCTGCGTAAAGGATGTAAGCCAGGCTAAAAATATGCTGGCGTAAGGAAAGGCGTGATGCTTTGCACCTGTTTTAAGGACAAGGGACAATTGAGACCTTGTGGGGAATATGGATATTTTATGAGGATTATTAGATGAAGAGGAAAGTTGGAGAATCTTTCTCTTATATTATGATTATATTAGGCGCCCTGATGGCCAGTTTTTCGGTTGCGTGCATTCTTCTTCCGAATGATGCAATCGACTATGGAACGGCAGGTATTGCGATTATTACAAGTAAGCTTACGGGCTTTAACCTGTCTTTATGCGTTCTTTTGATATTCTTACCATTTATAGTGGTTGGCGCATTTTATCTTGGAAAAGATTTCGTTATTAAAGCTGTTGTTGGCTCCATTACTTATATGCTGGGGCTGGAACTTTTTGAAAATGTTGACTTTGTCATAAATACTGAGCATTTCATTGCGGTTGCTTTTGGAGGCGCACTTTTGGGTGCCGGGCTTTCGCTTATTCTTAGAAATGGCGGCTGTATTGACGGTTCGGAAATTCTTGCCAACATTCTTGTAAAGAAGTTTTCTGAAAAGACAGGTCGAAACTACAGTATGTCGCCTATTCTTATTGGCTTTAACGTTTGTGTTTATGTGGCAGTCTTTCTTTTGATAAATCAAAATGCAGCCTTGATGAGCTTATTAGTTTACGTGGTGGCAACGGTCATAATTGACCACTTTACTGACCACTTCGAGGCAATCAAGCAGGTTACGATTATTACAAAAGATCCGGATTCTTTGATAGGGGAAATCAGAGAGCGACTTAATAAGACCTGCACAATCATGAATTCGCGCGGTGCGATAGCTGGAGAAAACAAAACACTTATTTGTTATGTAAACTATTTTGAATTGCAAAAAATGCGGGAAATAATCAATAAGTATAGTGGTTCTTCTTTCTGCACTGTTACGACTATAGATGAAATAATGTAAATTTATACGGGAGAAAAGAAAATGAAGAAAAGACTTGGGATTTTAGTACTTGCACTTATTATTGGCCTTTTATGCCCTGCGACAGCGAAGGCCCAGGAAGCGCCTGCGCTTAGAGGGGCCAAAGAAACACCCTCGACAATCTGCAATGATAACGAGTGGGGAGTTTTAAAGATTGTCAACAAGGAACGAATGGCCAATGGCCTTCAGCCTATCAGTACCTTTAGAAAAATTCAGTCAGCCTGTGATGTGAGAGCTACTGAGGTAACTAAATACTTTTCACACACAAGACCAAATGGAAAGTCATGCTTTTCAATTCTTTCTGAAAAGAACATTAATTATTATTCTGCCGGTGAAAATATTGCCGCAGGATACTGGTCACCTGAATCAGTAATGAATGGCTGGATGAACAGTCCCGGTCACAGAGCTAATATCTTAACTAGCTATTTTAACCATATTGGTGTCGGATATACTACCGGAGGCGGTTATGGAAATGGCTGGGTTCAGCTATTTGTTGGCGGCTGTCGTCCTACTTCCATTTCAGTTGCGGGCCCTGTAAGCGAGGTTAAATCAGGAATCTCAATTGATAACATGAACCTTTATCTTGAGATTAAATGTTCAGACCCTTCTCATGGAACAAGTTATTGTCCAATAAGTGCCAAGATGTGTAGCGGATACTCACCTTCAAAGACTACCGGTCAGACTGTTACCGTAAAATACCAGGGTATGACCACAACCTTTAATATTGGAAAAGTGAAGGCACCTGATAGGGTAAAGAACTTAAAACTTTCCAAGGCCGGCATTACAAGTGCGAAACTTACATGGTCTAAGGTCGTATGTGACGGATATGAAGTATATGGTAAAGAAACTTCTAAGGGTCAGTACAAGTTACTTGGTACTTTCTCATCCAAAGCCAAAGCTCCATATGCTATTAAAAAACTCAAGCCAAACGTGAAATACTTTGTTAAGGTTCGTGCTTATAATAAGCAGGGCAAAAAAAAGATTTACGGAAAATGGTGTAGTTCAATTTCTTTTAGAACAAAAGCTAAATAGGTAAATTAAAGGCCCCTTCCTCTATAATGTGTATCCCAAATCTGGCATGCATATCATAGTTGAAGGGGCTTTGTGTTTATTTGTGATTGGGTTTAGAGAAAACAAGCTTTCTGCAACCTTCATCGACCGCACCGGTCCAATACAGCTTTCCGTCCTTTATTTCGAAATAGCCGCTTTCATCCATATAGACTACTTCGTACTTAGGATTGTTAATGTCACTTTCATCAATATCCATATACATACAATCTGTATAAACAAGCTTGGAGTCTTTTATAGTAACGGTCATTTCCCATTCGCCATGCTTGTAGGCTGATTCGGGCCAAGAGACAGTTACTTTGGCTTCGCAGCCAAAAGATTCTATTTCTGCGGTCGCACGCTCTGAATACTCGTCAAAATAGGAACCTTCCAAATCATCATATTCAGGACGAAAGGCTTCATTTACTGAAGGTTTGTCATCATCATCAACTTCAACACCTTCAATCTCATCAACTCCATCATCCGTTTGATCAGTTGAATCGCTTAATACCTTGGAAACAGATGCTGCTGAACTTGTAGAAACTACGGATCCGGATGACGAAATTGAAGTTTCATTCGCGTCAGAGGAAACCTCATCTATTTGGCTAATCGAGGATTCGGCATCGTTTCTTTTGGCACCGCATCCCATAAAGGCAAAAGAAAATACTATAATGCTTATAAAAAGTAATCTTTTATTCAAATGGTCTACCCCCTTTTTTAATTCTATGGTAGAATTCTATCATAGTGGAAAAAGGTAATCAATTATGATTATCGGGGTTTGTGTTATTTTTTGTGAGGTGTTGTATGGCGGTTACAATTAAAGATATCGCGGATAAGCTAGGGGTTTCTATCAGTACCGTTTCCAAGGGATTACACGGCGCACCTGATATTAGCGAGAGCCTTAGAACGACCATTTTGGATACGGCCATCGAAATGGGCTATAAGACCAAGAGCATGCGCAGGGAAAACAATAAGAAACTTGCTATTTTCATCGAGTACATTGAATACGAAAATCCTACGGATTTTGGTTACGAACTTGTGCTTGGTTTTAAGCAGATGGCAGGCCATGATAAATGGGACGTCAAGGTTATACCGATTACTGCGGATTTTCAGATGCAGGAAAAGTATGACGCTTTTATGCTGAAGAACGGATTTAGCGGTGGCTTCTTTATGGGCTTTCACAGTAATGATGAATGGATCAAAAGAATGTCTACGACAACTATTCCGACTGTTCTTTTGGACCTTTACATACGTAGAAATCCAAATGTTGCACTTATCGGAACAGATAACGATGAAAGCTTTGAGTATTCAATCGAGCATTTATCAGAACTTGGTCACAAAAAGATTGCTCTTTTAAATGGACCCGAAGGGTCGATGGCAGCAGTTTCAAGAAATGCCGCTTATGAAAAGTACATGACAAAGTATGGTCTTGAACTTAATCCTTCATTACAGCAGTATGGAATGTATGATGAAGAATGCGCCAAGCAGTATGTTTCGGACTTTATTGATGCCGGTGTAACGGCGATTTTATGCGGTAGCGACCATATAGCTGTCGGTGTAATCAAGGAATGTTTTAAACTTGGATATAAGGTTCCTGAAGATGTCAGTGTAATAGGTTTTGATGATCTTCCGATGGCTGCTAAAAACAGGATTCCAATTACCACAATAAGGCAGGACAGGGGTGAACTTGGCAAGAGCGCATATGTGATTTTAAGCTCTTTAGTCAGAAACGTAGCCATTAGTAAATCCTTGATGCATCCTAAGTTTATTAAGCGCTCATCTACCGGTCCCTGTAAAGACAGACAGTGTTAAATTGTTTGAAAAATTCTGACAAATTGTGAATAAATTACTTGCTATAAAGATACATGTATGCTATACTTCATTTTGTTGTTGAGAAAGCAACAAATAGGGGCATAGTTCAAAGGTAGAACAGTGGTCTCCAAAACCATCGATGTGGGTTCGATTCCTACTGCCCCTGCTAAATATAAAACCTTGAAAACATTGAGTTTTCAAGGTTTTTTTTGTTTTCACCCGAGCAAACAGAGTGGCGAAGCAAAACTTCGCTTTTGCCGTTTCTTGCATTCGACTAATTACTGGCTAATGTGTTCCTGATATTATTAAAATACTATTGAGAACATAATTGATATGTTTTTAGGATAGTATCGGAGGAATTGTAAAATGCGAATGAGTAGTTTATTGAAAAGCGTAGGAGTCATATGTATTCTAAGTGTTCTTTTGTGTAGCGTACCTGCATTTGCAGAGGATGGAAACACGAAGTTTTCTTATACACATGATCCAAGGATCAATGCTAAGGCGATGGAAGATATTGTAGTCGACGATACTGCAATATATGGCTTCAAACCCAGTAAGGATTCAACTCGTTTAGCTGAGTATGCTGATGCTGATTGGACTGATCCGGTCGCTGTTGAAGCATGGAGGCAGGAACGCATAAGTTACCTTAGCCAGTTTGATGAAATGTATATTCTTTGGAACGAGATGTTAAGTGCCGGTAATTCGATTGAAGAAATTGCCAGAGCAGTAAGCGCTAAAAGAAATGAGATTCGCCTTGCTTCATATAACAATGATCCTGATGGCCTTGAGAAGGTAAAAAAGAGTAATCTGGAAACGTATGGCAATGAAAACGGTCCCACTGCCGAGAGCCTGTTTGAAAAGTATGGATCATGGGATAAGGTTTTAATAAAGTCTTTTAGTTCCAATTCCGGAATGGATGCCTGCCTTGGCCTTTATGATGTTCAGTACGAGCATAATAAAATGGTGGATTCGATTGTAGAAAGTGATGTAGTTATTTATATCGTAAAAAAGAATGACAATCTTTCAAAGATTTCAGCAAAATATTTTGGAAAAAAATCTAACTGGAATGCTATTTTTGAAGCGAACAGAGATAAAATCGATGCAGCAAACCTAATTTATATTGGACAGGAGTTTGTTATTCCTTTG
>JAKSRS010000042.1 GCA_024403515.1 Lachnospiraceae bacterium | reverse complement strand
GGCATTTCTTCCTGAATCTGTTTAATTGCAATGGCTACAGTTGTTTCACCGTTAAAAGGAACTCTTCCTGTAAGCATTTCAAATAAAGAGATACCAAGTGAATAGATATCACTCTTTTCATCTGAAAAACCGCCTCTTGCCTGTTCAGGTGAAGTATAGTGAACAGAACCCATTACGTTGGATGTAATGGTATTACTTGTAGCAGCCTTAGCGATACCAAAGTCTGTTACCTTAACCTTACCTTCTTTGGATATAATAACGTTCTGAGGCTTAATATCCCTGTGAATAATATGATTGTTATGTGCTGCCTCAATACCAAGGCAGATCTGTGTGGCAATAGTTAAAGATTCCTTTACGGAAAGTCTTGCCTTCTTTTCAATGTACTTTTTAAGGGTAAGTCCCTCAACAAGTTCCATTACAATATAATAAACACCATTTTCTTCACCAACATCATATACATTTACAATGTTTGGATGCATAAGACCTGCTGCTGCCTGTGCCTCAACTTTAAATTTGGACACAAAATTGGCGTTCTCGGAAAATTCCTGCTTTAAAACCTTAACTGCAACCAGTCGGTTTAGTTTATGACATTTTGCTTTATATACATCAGACATTCCACCAGTCCCGATTTTCTCGAGAATCTCGTATCTGTCTCCTATCATCATTCCAATTTTAATCATGTAGTATCTCCAAATTTTCGGCTTACTTACTTTTCATCCAAAGAAGGCTCAACTAGGACAACAGCGATGTTATCTTTTCCACCCTTCTCGTTGGCCGCATCTACCAATTTCTGTGCACTTTCGACAATATCCCTCGATCCGGATAAAATCATCCTTATCTCTTCATCGTCAAGCATATTAGTAAGTCCGTCCGAACACATTAGAACAATACTGCCCGGTTGTAATTTTACTGTAAAATAATCTGCGGTTACTGCTTCATCCGCACCTATCGCACGCGTAATAATATTTTTCTTGGGGTGTGTACGTGCGCTTACTCTGTCAAGTTCACCCATTCTGATCATCTCTTCTACATAAGAGTGATCTTTAGTAATCTGATTAATCTCGTCTGTTATAACATATAATCTTGAATCACCTACATTGGCTACATGAAGTACATTATCAATAATTGTAGCTGCAACCACTGTGGTTCCCATACCAAGAAGTTCTTCGTTTTCGAAGGATTTTTTCCTGACCTCTTTGTTGGCTCTTGAAATTGCTTCCTCAAAAATATTTCTTGATAAGGTTTCCGATGAACCTGCGATAACCTTGGTCATCACTTCAACTGTATAAGCTGAAGCAAATCCGCCTCCGTTATGTCCGCCCATTCCGTCGGCAACAATAAATAAGTTAGGAAGATTGCCGATTGATTGTTCACTGGTAAAAACGTAATCCTGATTCATTGATCGCTTTTTACCAATATCCGTTATGGAGAATGTCTTAAGCACCTCGGCTCCTTTCCCACTAGTTAAGTGTCTTTTCTTCCATAGTCTTCTTTCGAAGCTGTCCGCATGCGCCGTCTATATCGCGACCCATTTCCCTTCTAATAGTAACATTAATTTGGTTTTTTTCAAGTTTATCTTTGAATGCAAGGACTCTCTGTCGTGTTGTTTCAAGATAGTCTCTTTCTTTAATGGGATTAACTGGTATGAGATTGACGTGAGCATGAACTGAGCCGGCAAGGGCTATAAGTCCGTTTGCATCCTCATCCAAATCGTTAACATCCCTTACAAGAGAATACTCAAATGTTACTCTTCTTCCTGTTTTTTCAAAGTAATATTTGCAGGCATCCATAAGCTCATTAATGCTGTACTTATTAGCAATAGGCATTAATGTACGCCTTTTTTCATCAGTAACGCTGTGTAAAGAAAGCGCAAGTGTAATGGACAAATCCTCCTCGGAAAGGCGCCTCATGTTTTCAACTATGCCGCAGGTAGATACTGTAATATTTCTCTGGCTTATGTTCAGCCCGTTTTCATCAGTTAAGAGTCTGATAAATTTAATAAGATTATCGTAATTGTCCATAGGTTCTCCGGTTCCCATGACAACTACATTAGAAACTCTTTCCCCTGTAAGGGCCTGAATTCTGTAAATCTGATCTAACATTTCAGACGGCTTAAGATTTCTTGTAAGTCCATCTAAGGTTGAAGCACAGAACCTACACCCCATTCTGCAACCTACCTGAGAAGAAATACAGACACTGTTTCCATGCTTGTACTTCATCAGGACACTTTCAACGTAGTTTCCGTCAGACAGCTTAAACAGATACTTCTGTGTGCCGTCAAGCTTAGAAGTCTGAACCCTTTCAGGCTCAAGACATACAAACTCGTATTCTTCTTTTAACTTTTCTCTTAATTCATTGGACAAATTAGTCATCTCATCAAAACCTGAGCATAGCTTACGGTGAAGCCAGTCATAAACCTGAGCTGCCCTAAACTTTTGAAGTCCAAATTCCACAAGTTCTTTGGTTAATTCATCCTTATTAAATGATTTTATATCTTTCATTATTTCTTTTTCCTAAATCGTGATACAAAGAAACCATCCGTATTATCAACATCAGGGCGAAGGCAGACCATATAGTCGCATTCTCTTTCCTTACCCTCTTTAAAAAGTTTTGGAAGAATATCCTTTATTGAATCACCTTCAAAATCAAAGTTATCCAAAATATACTTAACCTGCTTTTCATTTTCAGCCTTATGGATAGTGCAGGTTGAATATATAAGAATTCCGCCGGGCTTTACATACCTTTGAGCCACGGAAAGTATTTCTCTTTGAAGTATACAAAGATCTCTCATCATTTCATTGGAGATATTGTATCTGATGTCGCTTTTTCGTCCCATTACTCCAAGACCCGAGCAGGGAAGATCGCAGATAACCACATCCGCCTTTCCTTCCATATCAGGATCAAAGACTGTCGCATCAAATACCTGAGGATAAACGTTTAAAAGGCCAAGTCTTTCTATGTTTTCTTTAATCATCGAAACCTTGTCTTCAGTTAAATCGCGGCTGTAAACCTTTCCGCTTCCCTGTAAAGTCGCGGCAATGGTTGTCGTCTTTCCACCCGGGGCTGCGCAAACATCAATAACTACAATGTCATCTCCTGGCTTTACTCCTGCTGCCATGGCTGCAAGCATCGAGCTTTCATCTCTTATAATCAAATCTCCTGAATCAAAGCCTTCAAGCATATATGCTCCTTCAAACCCTGATACAAGAAAAGTATTGTCAAAATAACTGCTTACCTCATATTTAACGTCATCTTCGTCCCAGGCTGATAAAATATCATCCTTTTTGGACAAATCTTTTATGGTTACGCATGTAGGTCTTATTTCGTTTAAGGACGCAATGAGACTTTCAGCGTTTTTCTGCTCCTTTAAAAACATCTTTACCAGCCACTCAGGCATTGAGTACTTTACGCTAAGTCTTAAACTTTCAGGAAGGGCCTCAATTTCTTTTTCCAAACCGGGAAGATTTCCTGCGACATTTCTTAAAAGAGCATTTACAAAGCCTGCAAACTCACTTCTTGAAAGCTTTTTGGTAAGCTTAACTGCCTCATCGATAACTGAGTGATTAGGAACCTTGTCCATAAACATAAGCTGATAAATGCTCATTCTGATAATCACCCTAATCATGGGCTTACACTTATTCATTGGCTTTTTGGAATACTTATCAGCCACATAATCAAGGGTAAGTCGCCTTGCTAAGGTTCCTTCAGTGACGCGCTTAAAGAAAGCCTTGTCCTTGCTGTCAAGATAGTCGTACTTATCAAGTACGTCCCTGATAAGAAGGTGGCTTTTTCTTGAGCCTGTTTCTAATTCATATAAAGTTTGTGCAATAATCTCTCTTACGTTCAAATCTTTTATCCTATTGACATTCCGTTTACAAGTCTTTGGCCATTTGCATAATCTGTTGCGGCCATTTTCTTCTTGCCCTCAGGCTGAACCGTTAAAAGTTCTAAAAGCCCTTCTTTGGTTGTTAGATAAAGGTGCTTTTTAGTTACTGCAAAGCAGCCTTTTTGCATTTCTTTAATATCCGAAGAAAGTGCCTCGTATTCTTCATCGCCGGCCATAATGGCATGAGCATCGTATATTTTAAGGTTCTTACCTGAAACCGGAATGTATGCTACGGGCCAAACTGAAAATCCTTTAACCTTGTGTTCCATCTCAAGAGCTGTTTCTTCAAGAGAAATCAGTCCTTCTTCCTTGGTCATGGATGGAGCAAAAGAAACTTCATCGGGATTTTGTGGTCTTCTGTTTTTAGAAAGTTCGCCGATGTTTTCTAATGTTTCAACAAGAAGCTTTCCACCTTCTTTGGCAAGTTTTTCATACATTGTTGTCTCGTCATCATCTCTTGTAATCGAAACCTTAACCTGTGAGATGATGTCGCCGGAATCCATGCCCTTATCCATCTGCATTATAGTGACGCCGGTTTCTTTTTCCCCGTTTACAATAGCTCTTTGAATAGGAGCTGCACCACGGTATTTGGGAAGAAGTGAACCGTGAACATTTATACAGCCGTATTTGGGCATATTAAGTATTTCAGTCGAAAGAAACTGTCCGAAAGCCGCTACAATAAAGGCCTGGGCGTCAAAACTTCTTAAAAGTTCAACCTCTTTTTCTTCCTTTATCTTTACAGGCTGATATACAGGAATATTTAAAGAAAGTGCATATTCCTTTACAGGTGATGCGATAAGCTCACTTGAGCGTCCTTTGGGCTTATCGGGCTGAGTATATACAGCAACTATTTCATGACCTGCATTAACAAGGTCTTCAAGTACAGTTCTTGCAAATTCAGGGGTTCCCATAAAAACTAACTTCATAAATAATCTCCCTTTCAACTAACCAGTTTATTTTACCTTATTGGCCACTTAGTGCCAACTCTTTTTGAAGCTGTCTGCGCCTTGCATAGAAATAGTAAACGGTCATCATCACCGCACAGATAAACCAGCTTAACGGATAGCAGTAAATGATAAAATCAATGTTACCTTTTGAGGTAAAGAGCATAACCCAGATTACACGGAAGCCAACCACACCCGAAATGTTTATAAGAGTTGGGATTAAAGTCTTACCCTGGGCTCGTAGTGATGATGCAAATATTTCAATAAATGCAAAAAGAAAGTATCCTGGAACAATCAGTGAAATCATATGTGCTCCCATTTCAATAACTTCAGGCTTGGTCGTAAAAAGCCAGAGCATATACTTTCCTGCAGTAAGCAAAAATCCCGAGATAATAATTGCTGTAGTAAGTGCCATCGCAAGACAGGTTCTTACACCCTTTCTTACGCGGTCCATATTGTTGGCACCAAAGTTTTGTCCGACAAAGGTTGCCGCGGCTATACCAAAGGAACCGTTAATCATCCAAAAGATTACATCAACCTTGCTTTCAGCTGTCCAGCCGGCAACCGCAACTACACCAAAGGTGTTTATGGCTGACTGAATAAACATATTTGAAAGGCTGTATGTAGATGACTGAATACCGGAAGGAAGGCCGATTCTAAGCATCCTTATAAAAGTATCCATATCAAGCCTTATCTTCTTTAATACAAGCTTAGCCTCTTTGGTCTTTGCCATTAAACAATATGTAACAAGCACGGCGCTAAAGGCCTGCGAAATAAGTGTTGCAAGCGCTACACCCAAAACATCAAGTCTGAAAATTACAACGAAAAGAGTATCAAGAATAATATTTACAAATGTGCAGGCTATAAGGTAATACAAAGGCCTTTTAGAGTCGCCTAAAGCCCTCAGTACCGCAGCCCCAAGGTTATAAATAAATACAAATATAAGACCTGCAAAATATATTCTTAAGTACAAAGTCGACTGATACAGTAAAACATCAGGTGTCTTCATAAGTTTAAGTACAGAAGGCACAAAAATAATACCTAAGGAACCAAACAAAATTCCACCTATGATACCAAAAGCATAGGTTGTATGAAGAGCTGCTTCCAGTCTCTTTTCATCCCTGGCCCCATAATACTGTGAAATCAAAACAGTACATCCGGCGCTAAGTCCCGTAAAGAAGCCAACTACAAAATTGATGATTACACCTGATGACCCGCCAACGCTTGAAAGAGCATTCGCATCAGCGAAATGCCCTACTATAGCAGCATCTATGGTGTTATATAACTGTTGAAAAAATGTCCCGATAAGTATTGGGAAAAAGAAGGACAATATAGCCTTCCATATTGTCCCCGTCAAAATTTTATTATCTTGTTCCATAAAAGCACTCCACTAAATGCGGATTTATTCTTCCTCCTGAGGATGAAGATCTGAATTATTAACTAAATCGCCTTCAACCTTCTCAACGTAAACATGTCCGTCAAGATGATCGTTTTCATGCTGAATTGCTCTTGCAAGAAGTTCTGTTGCTTCAAGTTCAAAAGGTTTCATATTCTCATCAAGTGCCTTAACAATAACGTGGTTGGCTCTTGTTACTACACCGCTTTTACCGGGAACAGAAAGACAGCCTTCGTAGCCGGTCTGCTCTCCATCCATTGTAACGATTTCAGGATTAATGAAAACGCGCAAATCCTCTCCTGTTGTATCAATAACGAAGATTCTTTTTAATACGCCAACCTGGCTGGCTGCAAGGCCTACACCATTAGCTTCGTACATTGTATCAATCATATCGTCGATAAGTATTCTTGTTCTGGGAGTCATTGCTGTGACTTCTTTACATCTTTTGGTGAGCACTTCATCGCCCATCTCTCTAATCTTTCTAAGTGCCATTTTATTTCCTCTCTAAGTTTAAATAATGTTCTGAGGGTCAAAGTCGAACATGACCGAAACATTAAAATGTTTATTATTTAAAAGGTATTCTTCCATTGAATCCTTATATTCAACAAGACTTGCGTACTCTGCATGTTTTATGTACAAAACAAAGCGATATACATCATTAATTTTGGAAATAGATGCTGCTGAAGGACCAAGTACTCTGATTCCATCGAACCTTTTCTTTAGCATGTCAGATATATTATCTGCTAACCTTGCTGCTTCACTTTCGTTTTTGGACGAAAACAGTACACTAAGCATATGTGCCGCAGGAGGATAATCCATAAGTTCCCTGTAGCCTATTTCCTCTTCATAAAAGCCCTTATAATCCTGGTTAAGAGCATGATTTATACAGTAATGTTCAGGCTGATATGTCTGTATAACGACTTCACCTGCGCTCTCTCCGCGTCCTGCTCTTCCTGCTGCCTGTGTAAGTAACTGGAAAGTTCGCTCGGGTGCTCTAAAATCATTTGCAAATAAGGACATATCTGCCGCAAGTACACCTACCAGTGTTACATTTTTAAAATCGTGACCTTTAACAATCATCTGGGTTCCGATTAAAACATCGGCTTCCTTATCAAGAAAGCTTGAAAGAATCTTCTCGTAAGAATCACGATCTTTAGTAGTATCCGCATCCATCCTAAGGGTTCTGGCTTTAGGATACATCTTTCTTACGGTCTCTTCAACCTGCTCGGTTCCTGCTTTAAAACCTAAAATATATTTAGAACCACACTTCGGGCAGTTTTTATATTCAGCTTCAGTATAACCACAGTAGTGGCATACCATCTTCCCACCGGAATGGAGTGATAAAGATACATCACAATGTGGACATTTTACTACAAAGCCACACGCTCTACAAGATACGAAACCTGCCACACCTCGTCTGTTTAAAAAGAGCATTATCTGCTCGCCCTTTTCAAGTCTGTCAGTCATCAGTTCCTGAAGTCTTCTTGATAAAATGCTTCTATTGCCTTCTCTTAGTTCTTCTCTTAAATCGGCTATCGTAACATTAGGAAGCTGATTGCCTGTCAGTCGCTTGTTTAGTTCAAAAAGCTTGTACTCGCCTGTCTCGCATCTATAGTACGAATCTACACTCGGAGTTGCTGAACCCAACAAAACACTTGCGCCTTTCATCCTTGCAATTTCTATCGCAGTCTCCCTTGCATGGTATTTAGGCATCTGTTCGCTTTTATAGCTTCCCTCATGCTCTTCATCGATTACTATTATTCCAAGGTCATCAAACGGGACAAACAAAGCCGATCTTGGACCTATTACTACATCAATCTGGCCATTTGCACACTGTTCAAATAAATCGTACTTTTCACCGGATGTCAAAGTAGAATTCATCACTCCGATTCGATTTCCAAAGCGCTTGTAAAAACGCATAAGTGTCTGGTATGTAAGTGCGATTTCCGGAATTAATACAATTGCCTTTTTACCTATGTTAAGAAAGTCCGAAATAACCTGCATATATACTTCAGTCTTTCCGCTACCGGTTATTCCGTGCAGTAAATATGTTTTAGGATTACCACCGGAAAAATCTTCCTTAATAGTATCAACAACTGCCTTTTGTTGAGGGCTTAATGAAAGTGCCGTATCGCTTCCGTAGTCCTTCTTTATGCTGCTTCTGAAAACACGCTCTGCGCTTTCTTCTATAATTCCCATGTCGATAAGCTTATTTATGGTTGGTCTTGAAATATGAAGCTTATCGGTGACAAGATTCATAGGAAGCTCTTCATCTTCCTTTAAGGAATATAAAAGTCTTAGCTGGGCAACATTTTTCTTTCTTAAAGCAACTTCTATGTAAGAATCAAGTTCCTCTAATGAAACCTTTCTGATAAGAGTCTTTTTTAACGCCTCTTTTACCTTGGCTTTTACGGGAAGTACTGTTTTTAGTGCCTGAATCATGGTACATCCGTAGTTTTTCTTAAGCCAGGCTGCAAGCATGATTCTCTGATCATTTAAAGAAATATCCTTAGTCGGAACACTTTCTATATATTTTAACTTATCATCCGGATAGTCAGCCTTATCCACGATATCAACTACTATGCCCTTTCGAATCTTATTTCCTGCTCCAAAGGGGACTTCGACCGACACACCGACTTCTACAAGGTCATAAAGAGAATCAGGAATCAGATATGTATAGGGTCTGTCCACATTTTCATGGGAAATATTAATAATTATCTGTGCATATCTGCCTTTTTCCACCGCTTTACTCCTTTGTAAAAATCGAAATTAATTTTATCATAATCGTTTTCTTTCTTCAAACGTTCTTTATGTACAGCAAAATAACACGCATTTTCCAGCCTTTTGATTAAATTAGTTTTAAAACCATGTGAAAAAAAACACACTTTGTTCACATTTTTGTTTTATAGTGTAGCTTAAGATAGTTTGTAACACTCACTATCTCCCCCCTCATAGTAGCAAATGCCCCGGTAACCCCGGGGCATTTGTATTTTCCAGTTTTATCCTGTTAAGCTTAGATATAATCCTTATTATCTGTAATATTTCATTATTATCTGAGCAGATTCATTACCTCTGAATTCATTTAGGCCGATTTCATATACTATAGAGAGTTTGACATTTACCCTAACACCCTTGTGAAGATTAGCGGCTTCATCGTTTCCATAGATTTTACAAACATAATCTTCCAAAGCATGAATGTCTCCAAAATAAAGCATCTCATATACTCTTCCTGATAGATCAGAGACTTTGTATTTACCGTACAAACCGGACTTGCCAAGATACTGGCCGGATATAACGGTAACGTCCCTAAGGGCCATTAAAGGCTTGGGATTTCCGTTTCCAAAGGGCTCTAAAAGGCAAAGTTCTTTTGCCAGATCAACTCTTACATAGTCAAAAGGAAGTTCCATATCTATCCTTACAGTCTCTACAAAGTCCTCATCATTTAAATCACAGTTTTCGTTAAGTCTTCTTGTAAATTCCTCAAGTTTTTCTTCTTCCAAAGAAATACCCGAAGCAAGCTTGTGACCTCCAAACTTAGTCATGCAGTCTGATACTGCAACAAGTCCTTCGTACATATCGTAAGCATCTATACTTCGTCCGCTTCCTTTAAGACCTTTTTCAGTCTTTGTAACAACAAAGGTGGGTCGGGAGTACTTTTCCCTGATTCTTCCTGCTACAATTCCTGCCAGGCTTTCATGACAGTCTTTTAAATAAACCACTAATATTTTGTCCAAAGTTTCTTTGGATTCGACTATATTCTCAGCAAGCGCCACAGCTTCGCTGGTCATATCTTTACGTTCATCGTTTAGTTTCTTTAATTCCTCGGCCCTGGCATACGAAGCAGCAACATCTGTTTCAAGAAAAAGTTCCAAAGCCTTCAATGAGGTGTCAAGTCTTCCGCTTGCATTTAAGCAGGGGCCAATGATGAATCCAAGATGATATGAAGAAAGGACCTTTCCGGAAATCTGCGTGGTATCGATTAAGGCCCTCATTCCAAGATTCCTTGACTTTTCAAGAAGCTTCATACCCTTATAGACTATGACTCTGTTCTCGTCTTTAAGTTCCATTACATCACAGACTGTAGCAAGCGCTGCAAACTCCGTTAGTTCTAGCATCAGTTCTTCATACAAAGATTCGTCAAAAGAAAGCGTACTTGCACCGTTAGTATCATTATAAAAGCCTGACTCCCTGGCATTTAAATGGAGTACTTCTAAGAATTTAAATGCCACAAAGGCTCCGCAAATACCACTAAAAGGATAGGTATCTGATGGAAGTTTAGGATCAACTATCGCATCGGCTTTTGGAATAATATATTTTCTTTCGCCATCAACATCTTCAAATGGAACTTCATGGTGGTCTGTTATTACCATGGTAAGCCCCAGTTCTTTGGCGTGAAGTGTCTGGTTATAGGCTGAGATTCCGTTATCGCAGGTGATAATAGTATCAATCCCGGCTGCGTGGGCCTCATCAATCATATTAATATTGATTCCATACCCATCTTCTATTCTGTGAGGAATGCGGTAATCACAAAGTCCGCCAAAGAAGCTTATTCCCTTATAAAGAATGAAGGTTGAGGATATTCCGTCGACATCATAGTCCCCGATGATTCTAATCTTTTTTCCTTCTTTAATCTTGGAAAGAATTATTAAAGAAGCTTCTTCCATTCCTGACATTAAGGATGCATCGTGAAGTTTTCCCCTGTTAGGATGAAGATAGTTATCCATCTCATCGGCTGTCACCAGGTCTCTGTTTCTTAAAACTCTGGCTGTCACAGGAGATATTCCACATGCCTGTCCAATCTCTTTGAAATTACCTGCTTTTCGTATCTCTACCCACTTTTCCATAAATACTCCATTTAAGCATTAATATATTCACGCAGTCGCATGGTTTCTTTCCTAAAAAAATACAAAGGCGGCTAAAAATAGCCGCCTTCAACTAATCTTTTTAAATTAAAGTCAAGTGATTAGTCTTCCTTCTTAGCGAATTTAGAACGGAATACATACCACATTGAACCAGCAAGACATACAGATGAATATGTACCGCAAATAATACCAACCATAAGAGGAAGGGCGAATTCCTTAACTGAGCTTACACCAAAGATGTAAAGGCAAACAACCATTACAAATGTTGTTAATGATGTAAAGATGCTTCGTGATAAGGTTGCTGAAATACTATCATTGATAATGTCCTTTAATTCGGTCTTTCTTGTAGCCTCATTGAGGTTTTCACGAATACGGTCGAATACAACGATTGTCGCGTTAATTGAGTAACCTACGATTGTAAGCATACAAGCTACGAAAGTAGAACCTACGCTTACGTAAGCAAATGCGTAGAAAGCAAGTGTTACTAAAACGTCATGTGCAAGTGCAAGAACTGATGCAGCACCAAATCTGATATCTTTAAATCTGAACCAAATGTAGATAAGCATACATACACAAGCAACGATAACAGCGATGATTGTTTCTTTCTGTGATTCCTTACTGATTACTGAACTGATTGATTCAGCCTTAATTGTTTCAAGGTCAACATTGTACTTACCTGTGAAGTACTCATCAAGCGCTGATCTTTGTTCAGCTGAAAGTGTCTTGGTCTTGAAGATAACTTCATTAGAACCCTGAACCTTAGTTACAACTACGTTAGCATCGCCAACGATATTTTCAACATCACCAACCATCATTGAGTTAATCTGGTCAAGTGAGTAATCTTCATTGAAAGGGACTGTTGTCTGAGTACCACCTAAGAACTCAAGACTGAAGTTAAGTGAATGACCTCTTCCTTCAACGCCACTGTTAACTGAAAGCATTACAACAAGACCTGCTGCAATAACAAGACCTGAAGCTGCAAAGAAGATTCCTCTCTTGCTTACAAAGTCGATTCTCTTGTTTTCTTTAGCTACACCGTAAACCTTGGGGTTTGTAATGCCAAGTCCGATTAAAGCCTTGAGTAAAAGTTTTGTAATAACAACTGCTGTAAACATTGATAAAACGATACCAAGTGCAAGTGTCTGAGCAAAGCCCTTGATTGAACCTGAACCCATAATCCAAAGAACTGCAGCTGCAATAAGTGTTGTGATGTTACCATCTAAGATAGCACTCATAGCCTTTGAGTAAGCAACCTTAACTGCTGATTCAACAGTCTTTCCGGTTCTTAATTCTTCACGAATACGAGCAAAGATGATAACGTTAGCATCTACGGCCATACCTACTGAAAGGATGATACCTGCGATACCGGGAAGTGTAAGTGTAATTCCAAATCCATTGATAAGAAGGATTTCTAATACTGCATATAATGAAAGAGCAATTGCTGAAGTAAGACCAAACATGAAATAAACAGCGATCATGAATACTACAACTATTGCAAAACCTACAACGCCGGCCTTTAATGAAGAACCGATTGCTTCCTGTCCAAGTGAAGCACCAACTACGTTAGAACGAAGTTCTTCAAGTTCAAGTTTAAGACCACCGATACGGATTGTACTTGCAATCTTATCAGCTTCTTCGAAGCTTGCCATAGGTGAAATCTGTGCGTTTCCGTTAGGGATTTCATTCTTTACATTAGGAACCATTACGAATGCGCCGTCGTAGTAAATCGCAATTGTTTCACCCTTAGCTGCTGCATCTTTTGTAGCAAGGCGGAACTTTTCAGAACCTTCGGGTGAGAATGTAAGTGATACAACGTATTCGGAATTCTGCATTGAATCCTGAATCTGTCCTGCATCAGCAGCGATAACGTCAGTACCGACAACTACTACTCCGCCATCAGCATCGATTTCTTCAATGCTTCTGTTGAGAACATATTCAATACCATCTTCAGAATAATATCCTGAGTAGTTGGGTGTTCCGTCACTGCCATTCTGACGAAGGAAGTAAAGTGTACCGGGACGACCAAGTTCCTGTAAAATAGCATTGGCATCGTATACACCGGGAATTTCGATGTTGATACGGTCAGCACCTTCCTGATATACAGATGATTCTGTACTATACTTTTCAACACGCTTCTTTAACTTTTCAATAGTGTCTGACATATCCTGGATTGAAGGAACTCCATCACCAACAACCTGATATGTAATAGATACACCACCTGCAAGGTCAAGACCTAACTTGATATCCTTAGCAGAACCGGCTTTATTAGTACCAAAACCAGCTACATCGGTGTAACCGAAAAACAATGAACAAAGTACAATAAGTACTATTGCAATTATTGATTTTCTCTTACTCATAACTTTTTCACTCCTATAAATACGTATAAATCTGCGAATATATATTCACAGCCTTTTAAGTATAGCACATGAAAAAAAATAAGGAAAGAAAAAACTAATGTCATTTCTTTCCTTAATAGACTGTTTTTCATTATATTACCGCATTTTTTGTAAACGCTTTTTATTTTAAAAGGACAAACGCACCTAATCTATGCATTCTCAGACTGTTCGCTTAGAGCAGTTTCATCATCCGCAGCTACTTCAGGAAGCTTCACAAAAACCTTTAAGATACGGTTCTGCTTCATTCCGCAGACAGTAAGTATCGTTCCATCTTCCAATGTAACCGATTCCTTGTCTCTTGGAATTCTATCGAGTTCATCAAGAATAAGCCCACCAATCGAATCATAATCTTCAGAACTAAATTCTGTTCCTATGGAATCATTAACATCTTCAAGTTTAACGCTTCCAAGAATCATGTAACCGCCATTTTCTTCTACAATGAAATTATCTTCATCAGAGTCATATTCATCACGAATCTCACCAACGATTTCTTCCAAAAGATCTTCGAGAGTAATCATACCAACGGTCTCGCCATACTCATTGTTTACAAAAGAAATGCTAAGTGCTGCCTTACGCATCTCAAGCATCAGATCATTGGTCTTTTTAAATTCATATGTATAGTATGCTTCTCTTAAATAATGAGATATTGCAAATTCTTCTTTATCCTTATCAGATAAAAAGAAAAGGTCCTTAACATTTATGAAGCCTCGGATGTTTTCTTTTTCACAGGCATACACCGGAAGTCTTGTGTACATTGACTCTTCAAACACGCTCATTACTTCATCGTAAGAAGAATCCATCTCAACACTTGTAAGGTCAATACGGGGAATCATGATATCTTTGGCAACACTGTCACTAAAGTCAAACACGTTATTAATCATCTTGTGCTCGTCTTTTTTTATGACACCGTCCTCGTGACTTACGTCCACGTAAGTACGAAGCTCAGTTTCAGTGATAACATCGCCTTTTTTAAGGTTCTGACCAAAAAGGATTAATATTCCTCCGGAAAGTTTATCAACAATAAATACGATTGGACTTAAGACAATCATTAAAAACCTGATAATTGGTGCAAAAGAAAGGGACATAAATTCCGCGTTCTTTCGCGCAGCAGTTTTAGGTACGATTTCACCGAATATAAGCACCAAAAGAGTCAAAATACCGGTTGCGATGGAAATCGCATAACTTCCAAACATCCTAAGTGCAAAGGTTGTAGCAAGCGCTGATGCTGCGATATTAACAATGTTATTTCCGATAAGAATTGTTGTTAACATCTTATCGTAGTTATCAAGTACCAGGTTTAATACTTTAGCATGCTTCCTGCCCTCTTCTTCAAGAGACCTCGCCTTAACTCTTCCTATCGAACTTAGAGCAGTTTCACTTGATGAAAAGAAAGATGACAATAAAAGCAAAACAATTAAAACAACTATCTGTATGGCACCAACCGTGTCCATTTATAAAACTTCCTCCACAATTACCGTTTCTTTAATATTAAACTTTTCATGACAGGCAACCGCCAAAGCGTAATCCTCATGAAAATCCAAAGTCTTTATATGTCCAAAAAGTTCTTCCTTAAAATAAATATCCGGATCCTTTTTGGAATAATCAATTTCAAAGCGATGCATACCGTTTGCAAGACCATCACCGTGAAGTTTAGCCGAAGCCTCTTTTAAGCTCCAGACATAATTAAACCTGTCGGCAAAGTTCTCTTTTACAAGTCTGGCCTCACTACTGCTGCAAATCTTATCGACAACCTTTTCATTTAAAGGCGCTTTCTTTTGGACATCAACCCCTACAGGCTGCGATGAAACTGCCAGTACAAGAAAGGCTCCCGAATGGGAAACATTATAAAAGATACCTTCATTATTAGGTATAAAAGGCTTTCCATATTCACTGTAGGATGTCATCGAAAGTTCAAGATTGTACTTTTTTAAAATCTTGTAAAGACACACTCCCGTAGCAACAAGCCTTTGTTTGTTTTTAGCATTACTGCATCTTGAAATTCTCATCAGTCTTTCTTTTTCAAAAGAAAAACCATATTTTTCCAATAAGCTTTCCGTATCTGCTTCGTTGATGTTGCAGATATACAAAGCAACCTCATTTTTACCCATAACCACTGTGCTCTAATTTAAAGGATTATTGAAGAACTCTTCAAACTCTTCGTAGCCTTCAGCTGCAAGCTGTTCTTTTTGGAACTTCTTGTTCTTATTCATCTTGCATACAAGAACCTGTGCCCCATTAGCTCTTTCAGCCATAGCCTTTTCCAAAACTTCTGCGTATCTGTCCTTAGGCATATCCTTTTCAACTAAATAAGCCTTCTTTCCCTTGCTTCCGGGAATCTTGAAGTCACTTTCCATAAGAAGAAGGACAATTCTTTCAAAACCAATTGAAAAACCGCAAGCAGGAACGTTCTGGCCGGTAAAATTGCCTACCATCTTGTCGTAACGACCGCCACCACCACATGAACCACCAAATTCAGGGATTGCGATTTCAAAAATAGTTCCTGTATAGTATCCCATACCTCTTACAAGAGTAGGGTCAAATACCATCTTAAAGTCAGCCTTTTTAACCTTTTCAACCGTTTCGATAATTTCTGAAAGGCTCTTTACTACATCTTCTTCCAGGAAATCTTTTAAGGTTTCACTAAGTTTAACAAGACCTGATACGTCAGAAGAAATATCATCGAAAAGTGCAACATACTTATTTACACTTTCTTCTGAAAAGCCTTCTTCCAAAAGTTCAGCCTTAACGCCATCAGGACCGATCTTATCGAGTTTATCAAGGATAATACAAACCACATCGAATTTATCTTCAGAAAATCCGGCATATGAAGCCATAGCCTTTAATAATCTTCTTTCATTGATACGAATTTCGAAGTTTTTAAAGCCTACTTTTCCAAGTGTAGTTGTTGTAGCAAGAATAAGTTCGATTTCAGCCATATTTGAAGCTTCACCGAGAATATCGATGTCGCACTGCATAAACTGGCGATATCTTCCTCTCTGAGGACGATCTGCTCTCCAAACATTTCCCATCTGAAGTGCCTTAAAAGGTGAAGGAAGTGAGTTGGCGTTATTTGAATAAAAACGCACAAGCGGAACTGTAAGATCGTAACGAAGTCCCATATCAGTAAGATCAGCTTCACAAGTTGCTGTCTCAAGATTTAACTTTTCTCCTCTTTTGAGCACCTTGAAAATAAGTTTTTCATTTTCTCCCCCCTGCTTGCTGCAAAGATTGTTAATATCTTCAAGGCAAGGTGTTTCAATTGATGTAAATCCAAAGGATGCATATGTTTCCTTGATTACACGCATAACGTAATCGCGGATTTCCATCTCTCTTGGTAATATTTCTTTCATACCGGTAACCGGTTTTTTAACCAATGCCATCTCTTTTACTCCTAACTGAATAAAAATTTTGTTTATTTTATCACAAATCTCAGTTTCTGAAAACACTAAGAGTATAAATCAATTATCCCCACAATTACTACTTTATTTTTATAAAGTACAAAGCAATACGATTTTCAGGATCAGAAAGAGTGACATCAATGCTGACAGGATATTTCTCATCTGAAATCACAAACTCACTTTGACATGATATGCTGGTGTTTTCATTCGTAAGATTCTTTCTAAGTGCTCTTAGTTCAAGCATTTCACTCATCTTCTCGTGATAGTTAAAGCTGCTTAATTTAAGTATCAGCTTTTCGATATCTTCATACTGTGAAAAGAGCGAAAAATCAATGCCTAATCTTGTGTCATCAAACAACACGGTAACTCTTGCACTGCTTAAGTCAATCTCAAGAACCAGACTGTAAAGGGTTGAAACAGCTGAAACCATCAGCCGCTTTTCTTTTGACAACCTCTCCTGTTCTTCCCTTTGGTCTTTATGCAGTTTACTAAAATATACTGCTGCCAAAAGAAGGCATACCACAAGAATAATAATTATAAGATTAATCATGTTTAATACAACACGATTCATTTCTTCTTCATAGACACTTCTGGGAATTACCGTCACAAGACACCAGTTGGTTCCATTTACAGGCGTAAACCAGACAAGATTCATAGCATCTTTAAGTTTAAAGGATGCCGACACCTGCTTTCTGTCCATAACATCATTATCGATTCCTATTATGGATTTTCTTCCATTCTCAGGATCATTATCCTTTAAAAGCTGGTAAAAAGAATCTGTCCCGCTTGGTAAAATTGCATCATCTGAGCAGGAAAGAATATCTCCCGTTATGCTTATAAGATAAGCGTAAGTTCCATCGGACTTTAGATAATCTAAATAGAAATCCTTTATGTAATCCATAGGAATTTCTTCATATAAATATCCTTTTTCATTGTCACTGAAAGTAACCATAGTATAAAGGCCAAAACATGGTACTCCTTCATTATTTTCATACGGATCTACTATTCCTGTCTCTAAGTAGAAGTAGTTTTTGGAAAAACCGGAATACTTTTCCGTGCTTCTACTCTTAGGATAGATTTTAGATCCTACAAAAAGAAGTTTTAAATACTCCTCGTCGAGGCTTTCATCCATTATGCTTTCAAGGGCT
>JAKSRS010000041.1 GCA_024403515.1 Lachnospiraceae bacterium | reverse complement strand
AAGAAGTTTTAAATACTCCTCGTCGAGGCTTTCATCCATTATGCTTTCAAGGGCTGTTTCATCTTTTGAATCAATTTTTGAAATCCTCTTTTTTTCTTTTAAAAGTTCCGTCGTTAACTGGTCTAAATCCTTGCTAATAAAAGCACATGTCTGCTTTACATATCCTCTGACAATATTTCCAGTACTCTCATCATACATTTTCCTCGTTATTTTAATCGAGCGAATGCATATAAGAGAAATGGTTATAAATACTGCCATCACAAAGATTATACCTACCAGTTTGTTGTTCCTCATTCGCGTTTGGGGTGGTTTTGTCATAGCGAATTCCTCCATTTTACAAAACTTGGTTATCCTAATACTTTAGCAAGAGTATCCATTATCTCTTTTACTTTTAATGGTTTAGCAAGATGCCCGTCCATTCCGGCTTCCAAAGCATTTCTTCTGTCCTCTTCAAAGGCATTGGCGGTCATGGCCAAAATCGGAATCTTAGCCTTAACCTTATCTTCCATCCGTCTTATTCTTCTTGTAGCTGCATATCCGTTCATCACAGGCATCTGGATATCCATAAATATCAAATCATAGTAGTTCGAATCAGCTCGTTCTACCATTTCAACACACTCAGCGCCATTTATTGCAATTTCTACTAAAAGACCTGCTTCTTCAAGGATTGTCTGAACAATTTCCACGTTAATTTCGTTATCCTCTGCTACAAGGATTCTTTTACCTGCTAAATCCACAGGAGTAATATCTTCCTGTGTTTCTTCAGTATTAAATTCGTTTTCATCTTCTATAATCTTATGGGGTAAAATAACGGTAACCTTAGTTCCCTTACCTTCTACGCTTTCAATATCAATGCTTCCTTCCATAAGATCAACAAGTCTTTTTACGATAGGCATTCCAAGACCGGTTCCACTAATCTTGCTTTCGGTAGTAGTTCTTTCTCTAGAGAATTCTTCAAATATAGTCGGAAGAAAGTCCTTGGACATTCCTATACCGGTATCGGCAATTTCCGTCTTGAAAAAAGCGTAGCCCGGCTTATCAGATTCGATTTCACAAAGCTCCATGTTGATTTTGCCACCATATGGTGTATATTTGATGGCATTACTAAGCAGATTTAAAAATACCTCTCTGACCTTAGTTTCATCGCATGCTACGTTTGTATGTTCAACGTTTACAGTCCTTGTAAACGTAATATTCTTTTCTTCCATCTGATGCTCAAATACGCCTACCAAGGTGTCATTAAAGCTTTTGGCATCCCAGATTTTTTCGTCAACAGTTGTCTTCCCGCTTTCAATTCTTGCCATCTCTAATACGTTGTTTATCAAAGAAAGCATGAAATCGTTGGCATCCTGAATCTTCTTAATGTAGTTTGCAGCTCTTTCTTTATCGTCAAGATGCTCGCTAAGCAAGTCGGTGAAACCTATTATTGCATTCATAGGTGTTCTGATGTCATGAGACATATTAAAGAGAAATGACGTTTTGGCTTTGTTAGCCTTTTGAGCATCTATGAGTGCGTCCTCAAGAATTTGTCTTCTTCTTTCTTCAGATTTCTTTTGCTCATCGATAACTCTGAAACCTACGATAATTCGGTTATTATCGCCTTCAATTCCAACAAACTTACACTGTATATAGTGAATATCATATTCGACTATAGCTTTATACTCGATGGTGTACTCTGTCGCGTTTTCAAGCGCTGTATATACCTTTTCGACCTTTACTGCCTCGGCTACCATCTCCCTGTCATCAGGGTGAACAACATCTTCAATGTACTGAGTCCATGTAGCAGCATATGATCTTATTAGTTTTTTATCGTTACGTGCTAACTTTCCATACAACTTCATCGCCTGAGACGTATCGTTAGACGGATCCATGATAAAAATATCCGTGAAATCACCACTTAAGGCTCCCAGAATTTTCAAAGTTTCACGATCATTTTCCTCTTTTCGTATTTTTTGATATGTAAAGAATATATATGAAAAAAGAACACTTATCGATGTAATGAAAACCGCTATCAGGATAATACTCGAGCGTCTGTTTTGCTTATTTCCGGTAATAACGGCTTCTCGTATGTTACTTTCACGCATCGTACTTGTGACAACCCAGTCGGTACCCGGAACCGGCTTATAATAGATGTAGGACTGACCCTTTTCCGGATTATTGTAAACAGAATACCCCTTTAATCCTTTATCCCAGTCATCTTTTATCTTCTGAAGACTGTATGATTCAGTAAACACTGCATTTTCACCCATAATCTCAAAAAAATTCCTGTCTGTTGAACGGTCGCCTGTCATGTATATAAGCAGTTCACCTGCCTTATCAAACATACAGTTATAAGTTTTATTTTCATCGCTTTGAATTTCCACGGTAGCAAAAGCCTTTTCGACATCAATTCCTGAATAGCAGGCAACAACATGTATTCCGGCTGATCTTATAACTTCAACCGGAACCTCTATCAAAATCATTGTCTTGGTACCATAGCTATCTACTGTATGATAAGTTATTTCCTTGTTATCCGCAGAGAAAAAATCGAAGCGGGAGATTCCCGAAAAGGTACTGTTTGCGGTATAAACCATCCCTTCCTCATCTACAAGTGCAAACATATCTATTCCGTTCACTTTCTGAACAAAGGAAATAAACTGTCTTACCGAATCCTGGTCCTTTAACACATCTCTGTTAAGTTCCTTACAGATATTTTTCATCTGCACAACTTTGGAGTTGAGAGTTGAAGTAACGTTTGAAACGTTTCTTTCTGCAATCTCCATAAGATATATCTCACCCAGTTTCTCAATTGTTTTTTCCGATGACTGCGTGAAATTTCTAATCCAAATGGCAAAGGCGAATATAAGAATAATAACAATGACTAAAAGGGTAGCATAAAAAGGCAGCCCCAGATTCTGTTTTCTAATTCTTTCCTCTTTTCCAGTCATCATTTCCCCTTTCTACTAGTCTTATACATCCTGTTATAGTATTCAAAAGCTTCTTTTCCAAGTTCCCTTAATCCATGATGATAATAATAAATATATCCATTCCAAAAGTCCTCTATCGATATATCGCCGCGGATTGCCTCATCTCTTAAGGCACACATACCTTTAGTAAGAAGTTCAGTCCTCTTTGCTACATATATATCTGTTTCTATAGTATCGGGCATCGTATAATAATAGTTATCATTCATTTCATAAAACCCTTTATAGATTTCTTCCTGTATTGGAGTAAACTCAGACTTTTCTTTTCCGGAAAACATGCACTGAAGGTATTCATCCTCAAGCCAAAGCCCACCGAAAGGTTCATTATATATTCCGACCTTTAAAACATCATCAAACCCGTTTGCTACCAGTTCTTCATTTAAAACAGGCTTTCCATCAATTAGTTCATAGCTTATTCCTTCTATGCCATAGTTGAGTAATCTCGCGCCTTCCTGCGTAAAACACCAGTTAAATAATTCTACGATAGACTCAACCTTATTTCGTCGCGCTGCCGCTGCTGTAACACACCAACTTGGACTAATTGTTACCTTCTCCGGTATTAATCGGTTCCCATAGATACCCGGAATAGGTTTTGTAGTAACCCACAAAGCATCAGAAATTCCTTTTTCTCTAAGTTTTATCGCTAATGATCCGGTCGCCAGATATGTCATGGACGATCCTAGAATATTTTCTTCCATCATTCTCTCGACATCGGTCGAAGAAAAGGATTCATAACCCTTAACAAGAATTCCCTCTTCGTATAATTTGGCCATTTCTCTTAAAAATGCGTCATATCTTGGATGTTCATATACCAATGTATATGTACCGTCATCCAAAATGCAGAACTGGGCATCGTCAGATACTCTGATTCCAAAAGCATTTAACAAAGGGACGAGCGTTCTTTCGCCGTTAACTCCTGATGCAAATGCAATCGGAATCTCATCATTTTTAGAACCATTATGGTTCATATCATTTTCCTTGACAGCTCGCCAGTATTCTACCCATTCATCCCAGGAATCCGGAATATCCATCCCAAGTAAATCAAGCCAGTCCTTCCTGATCAAAGAAGCAAAACCTCTTTTTAATTCAGAAACGGAAGGAATAGTATATATGTGCCCATCAGCCGACCTCCAGGAATCAATATAATCTTCTCCAATTGCCGCAACTATATCTGGCATAAGGTACAAATAATCATCTAAGGGAACTATCAGACCATCATCGGCCAGATCCATTATTCCAAAACCTCTTGGAGAAATTAAATCAGGAAATGATGCTCTGTTTGCAAGTATTGTTGTTGCAACTGCTGTCGGATAATCAGCTTCTTTCTTCCAGTCAACCGAAAACTTTATTCCGGTCATTGCTTCTATCGCAGGATAAAGATAAGTATCTGAAGCATCTTTTGTTGCGTTGTTTCTGGGAGATACACCTAAGGCAGTAACCGTAAGTGGATTTTTTACTGAAAAGTTATCACTTCTTTCAAGTTTATAGGCCGCCTCGACCATCTTCTTTTTCATCTTTTCAGCATCAAAAGAATCATGCAAATCTTCAGAAACCGATGCGCCCTTCATGTGATCAGTACCGGCTACTTCACTTTTACATGATGTAAGAAACAATATGAATAATAATATTACAGTTAATACTCTTTTATTCATTCCTATAATTCCGCCTGGGTGGTTAGACGTAAACTCTATGCAATGCCTATTTTATCATAAATGGGCATAATACGCCTACAATAATTCATTTTTATTATACCCTTACGAATTAGCGAATAATTACAAAGAGTAGTTATTAAAAAAATTAAGGCAAAAAAAACACCCCCGACAAAAGATATCAGACCTAAAATATGGTTTGATTCTCTTTTCGGGGGATAAAAACTTCTATATCAGTATCCTAAACGCAGGACTACTTTAGTTCGTCGTCGTAATGAGCTCTCTCACCGCCTATAAACTTAGCTCTTGTTCTTGCAGCTGATACATAGGCTTCACCAATGCGATTATTTGTAAGTCTTACAGGCACTGCAACCTTCTTTAAATGCATACCAATTAAGGTGCCGCCAATATCAATACCGGCATCAGCCTTAATCTCTTCAACAGCTACCGGATCTTCAAATGTTTCGTAAGCTGTTGTAGAAAGCGATCCACCTGCTTTGGGCATAGGTACTACATTTACGATATCACTAAAAGGCACTGCCTGTCTTTCAACAATTATTGCACGGTTAAGATGTTCACAGCACTGAGTTGCCACATATACCCCTGCTTTGCAGGCTTCTTCATATATTCCCTTAAAAGCTGCCTTAGCTACATCAAGATTTGAATTCGTCCCAATCTTGGAACCGCAGATTTCACTTGTTGAACAACCAACAACCAGTATCTGACCTTTTTTAAGTTTTGCAACTTCAATTATTTCTCTTGTTGTATTAGCAGCCTGCGCTGTGATTTCTTCGTACATTATTTACCTCTCTGAAAGTTCTTTAAAAAATTTTATTCTTGATAAGGCAGCGATAAGAATGGTTCCAATCACAAGACAGGTTATGCCCTGAATTAAATTGCTTGGAATCGATGCTGCTGCCGCAAGTCCATATCCTAAAAATGTGGATTCATATGAAAAGTAGCCAAATACCATGATAAGTTCGGCAACTACTCCGCTTACGACCCAGTTAACAATTTTAGGAGCCTTAGTTTTATTCAATAACTTATAAACAATAAATGCCACAAATGACATTAAAAACTTAATAATAACTGTTCCGGGAACGTAACTTGCGTATCCTGAGATAAGATCAGCAAGACCTGAGCCAATACCGGCAGCGACAGCCCCGTAAGGATTTCCCATAAGCCATGTAGAAAGTAAAACTATAGAGTCTCCAATATTAACATATCCGTTAGTACCAACTGTGGGTACCTTAATAATCATTGTTGCAATGCAGGTAAGAGCTGCAAGCATTGATGCTGTAACCAGCTTGTTCACTTTACTGTTCATTATAATAATCTCCAAATGTAAATTAATAAAGCTTTATTTGAAAGTTATTATATAATCATCTGTACATATTAAAATGACCAGTTTGAAGCTTTTTGATAAGACCAGATTGCAAAAGAAGGCTTATTCGAACAATTTTCTTTTGCGTTCAATCATGTCATCTATCATGGAAATGTATAAATCAACATCCTTGTGAGTATCGCATCTTTTGGCACTTCCGTCAGAAAAAACTCTCTTTGTAACTGTTCCGGCTCCGCATGCTACTATAGTCTGCATTTCCTCCATAATAAGAATGTTGTATATTCCGTAGGCGTTTTCTTTGGCATAGCCTGTGTTTTCAAAATTTCCGGCCATGTTCTTTTGCCTGTATAAATAGTAGGCCTGCATTCCCATATCATAAGCGCAGTCTTTAGCCATCTTCATGGTTTCGTCAGTGTTTATCATGGTTTTATAACCACATTTATCAATCCACTCCTGCATTCTTGAAGCCCTTTTTATGGCCAGGGAGTGGACTGTAAAGCTGTCAGGCCCAAGTTCTTTAATGCCCTCAACAGTTCTTCTTACTTCATCTATGCCTTCCTCTGGAAGGCCGAGGATGATGTCCATGTTTATATTGTCATGGCCCGCTTCTCTTGCTTCGTAAAAGGCTCTTTTTACGTCCTCTACCGTGTGTCTTCTTCCTATTATATCCAAAGTCTTCTGGTTCATAGTCTGAGGATTAACGGAAATTCTTGTTACATTATATTTCTTTAAAACCTTCAGTTTATCAAGTGTGATGGAATCGGCTCTTCCGGCTTCAACCGTAAATTCAATAAGGTGACTTAGGTCGAACTTGCTGCAGACAAATGATAGCAGTCGTTCGAGTTCATCGGCCGATAAAGTAGTCGGTGTACCTCCGCCAATATATATGGTATCTAAAATCTTGTCTTTAAAGTGATTGCTGACAAAAGAAAGTTCTTTTTCCAAAGCACTAAGATAGTCGGCTACTTTATTGGAAAACCTTGCTATTGAATAAGAAGTAAAGGAACAGTACATACAGGTTGTCGGGCAAAAGGGAATTCCTATGTAAAGACTATAACCGTCCTTATAGTGAAGCGGCTTAAGAATCTTTCTTTCTAAACTTGCGATAGAAACAGACAGCCTGCTTTTTTCATCACTTGCAAGGTAGGTCTCTTTCATAAAATTTACAGTTTCTTCTTCACTTGCGCCTTCTTCAAGCTTTTTCATGGCAATCTTTGTAGGTCTTATCCCCGACAAATCTCCCCAGGCAAGTTCTTTGTCAAGGTATTTAGAAAGAGTTTTATATATAAGTCTTTTTAAAATATTTTTAACCTCGCCTCTTTGAGCATTTACGCTTATAGCTACCGACTCGCTAAAAGCATTTGTAGCGTCAGCAAAGGTTATTTTATCATCAGAAAAAAGGACACTAAAAGCAGTGTCCTTTTCATTTTCATCATATACGAGCCTGACATTTTCCTGTGGATAAAAGGATTTAACCAGATTTTGAATGTCATACTCAAAAGCATTACTGTTTGAATAAATCTTCATCATACTAAGTCTGTCTTTACAAATATATTATAAAAATGGATTGTTCTCTCTTTCAAATCCAATAGTTGTTGTTCCGCCATGTCCCGGGTAAACCTTAACATCATCGGGCAAAACCATAAGTTTGTCATTGATTGATCTGACCAAAGTTCCCATAGAGCCGGTAGGAAGGTCGCTTCTTCCAACGCTTTCACAAAATAGTGTGTCGCCGCTTACTAAAATTTTGGCTTCTTCTATATAAAAGCAGCAGCTTCCGGCTGTATGTCCGGGTGTATGTAAGACTTTAAAATCAATTCCTGCAAAAGATAATACTTCATTATCTGTAAGAAACTCATCAGGTTCAATAGTCTCTCCTCGACCTACTGATAGCGAGCAGTTAAGCTTAACATCTGATAAAAGTTTGGCCTCGTCGGTATATGCATATACCTTAGCCCCACTGTTTCTTGCAGCTTTCTTTACTCCGTAAATGTGATCAAAATGACCGTGAGTAAGTAAAATAGCTACTACCTTAAGTCCATTGTCCGAAAGTTTGGAAACGAGTTTATCGCCTGAATCTGCAGGGTCGATCAAAACCGCCTCATCACTTCCTTCTTTATATACGAAATAGCAGTTTGTTCCATACATTCCAAGAACAATTCTTCCTATCTTAACATCTGACATATTGGCTCCTTCTTTTAACAAATGGTAACTTATATAAGTTACTTTGGGCATAGTCGCTCAATTTTTTTAGCCTCTGGTCCTTTCAATATCAAGTACACTAGGCACCTGACGAACCTTTTCTACGATATGAGCAAGGTCATTTTTATTGGATATTTCAAAAGAAATATTCATGGTAACAACGCCCTGCTTGTTAACCCTGGTGTTAAGCGAGTTAATACTGATGTTGCGTTCCGTAAAGATACGTGATACATCAGCAAGAAATCCTGTACGGTTAGTAGCATATACAAGAATTTCAGCACTGTATTTTCCGCTTTGTACTACTGCTTCCTGCCATTCGGCATCAATGATTCTTGCCCTGTCAAATTCAGGAAGGTGGATAACATTAGTACAGTCTGTTCTGTGGATTGAAATACCACGGCCTCTTGTTACAAAGCCTACGATTTCATCACCGGGAACCGGTGAACAGCATTTAGAAAATCTTACTGCTACATCATCTATTCCTTTAACAACAATACCGCTTCCCTTTGTGCGTTCTCTGGGTGAAATGCGGGTATTTTCCGTAACAGATTCGATTATTTCCTCATCTGTCATCTCTTTTTTGTGGTCAGCTTCATAAAGTTCAAGCATCTTGTTTACGATCTGACCCTCTTTAAGACCACCATGACCGATTGCAGCAAGCACAGCATCCCAGTCATGGAATCCGTACTTATGCATTATAACTTCGGTATATTCAGGCTTAACAAGATCCGTTACAAGTATTGATCTTGCCTTACAGTAAGCCTGGAATAACTCCTTACCGTGAGTAATATTCTCTTCCTTAAATTCAGCTCTGAACCACTGACTAATCTTGTTCTTGGCCTGAGTTGACTTAACAATATTTAACCAGTCGCGGCTGGGACCCTTAGAGTTTTGAGAAGTAATAACTTCTACACGGTCACCATTATTTATTACATAATCAATATTTACTAACTGGCCGTTTACTCTTGCACCAACCATCTTATTACCGACAGCGGAATGGATGCTATAAGCAAAGTCAATCGGTGTGGAGCCCGCAGGAAGGTTTTTAACATCTCCTGTAGGAGTAAAGCAGTAAACACTATCTGAGAATAAATCAAGATCGCTCTTTAAAAGCTGCATGAATTCCTTGTTATCAGCAAGGTCTTTCTGCCACTCAAGAATCTGTCTGAGCCATACAAGTTTTTCTTCTTCCTGACCGGGAACTTTCTTTCCGTCAGATGCTTCCTTGTATTTCCAGTGAGCGGCGATACCAAATTCAGCCGCCTTATGCATCTCTTCAGTACGAATCTGGATTTCAAAAGGCTGACCTGATGAACCGATTAATGTGGTATGAAGTGACTGATACATATTGGGCTTGGGCATGGCAATATAATCCTTGAAACGGCCGGGAATGGGCTTATACATTTCGTGGATTACACCAAGACAGGCATAACAGTCCCTTATTGAATCTACAATAATACGAACTGCAAACAAGTCATAAATCTGATCGATGGTTTTATTCTGATTAACCATCTTCTTGTAAATACTAAAGAAGTGCTTTACACGACCGTCAATTCTTGCAGGAATGCCCGCGTTAGAAATATGAGCACTTACTTCATTTACAATATTCTGGATATATTGTTCTCTCTCACTCTTCCTTGCAGCAATCTGCTTGGTTAAATCCGCATAAACATCAGGCTGCAAGTATTTAAGTGAAAGGTCATCTAATTCTACTTTAATCTTGGAAATACCAAGTCTGTCGGCAATTGGAGAATAGATATCAAGAGTTTCTCTTGCAATTCTTTGCTGCTTTTCAGGCGGCATATGTCCAAGAGTTCTCATGTTATGAAGTCTGTCGGCAAGTTTAATCATGATAACTCTGATATCCTTGGCCATGGCAAGAAACATTTTTCTTAAGTTCTCGGCCTGAATTTCAACCTTATCCTTGTCCTTACCGGACATATCATTAACATTATTTCCATCAAGTTTAAAATGCTGAAGTTTTGTAACACCGTCTACTAAAAGTGCCACATCTTCTCCAAACATATCACTGATTTCTTCTTTGGTTAAAATAGTATCCTCTACAACGTCATGCAATAATCCTGCAACAATGGTTTCTTTATCAAGTTCCAAATCTGCAAGAATGATTGCTACATATAAAGGATGAATGATATATGGCTCACCTGATTTTCTAAGTTGCCCCTGATGTGCTTCATTGGCAACCTGGTAGGCTTTCTCAATGATAGTAATATCATCTGACGGGTGGTATTTTTTTACACGCAAAATCAAGTCCGCAAATAATTCTTCGGGACTTAAGAATTCCTTGAGTGCTTTAATACGACCATCGTCGAGAAGTAAATTCATCTCTTGGGAGTTATTCACTTTGAGATTGCGTACATCAACAGGTTCCATAAGTTACTATTTCCTTAGTTTTTATTTTCCTTCGTAAGTAATTGCTGAATATAAAGGCACACCATGAAGCTTTTCGCGTCCGTTAAGACCAGCAAGTTCCATAAGAACAACAACACCTACAACCTTACCGCCAAGTGATTCAACAAGTTCAATCATAGCTTCTGTTGTTCCACCTGTTGCAATAAGATCGTCAACAATCATAACCTTCTGTCCGGGCTTGATTGAATCCTTATGCATTTCAATTGTTGCTGTACCATATTCAAGAGCATAATCTTTAGATACTGTTTCGCAGGGAAGCTTACCCTTCTTACGAATAAGAACGAAAGGCTTCTTATTAATGTAAGCGATAGGTGTTCCGAAAATAAAACCACGTGATTCGGGACCAACTACAACATCAAAATCAGCATCCTTAATAAGGTCATTCATTGTATCGATAGCAAGATGAAGTCCATCTGCATCCTGTAAAACGCTTGTTACATCACGGAAGATGATTCCTTCTTCAGGAAAATCCGGAATGCTTCTAACATATTCTTCAAGTTTTTTCATTTTATATACCCTCCTGCATTTAAAAAATACTTTATACATTATATAACTACTGTTTGAAGCTCGTAAACTATCAAATTGTATGAAGTTTTCGTTTATTTTAGCTTATCTGCTATATCAAATATCATTTTCTCGGTCTTATCCCAGCCAAGGCAGGCATCAGTAATCGATTTACCATAGCATCCGCCGTTAACAGGCTGATTTCCATCCTCAATATAGCTTTCAATCATAAATCCCTTAACAAGCTTTCTTATGCGGTCATTTACTGCGCAGTTATTTAAAACTTCATTTATAATTCTAGGCTGCTCAAAAGGATTCTTTCCTGAGTTGGCATGATTTGTATCGATAATACAAGCAGGATTCAAAAGCTCATACTTATCATAAAAATCACAAAGCATAATCAAGTCTTCATAGTGATAGTTAGGTCTTGACTGACCATGCATGTTTGAATATCCACGTAAAATCGCATGAGCCAGAGGATTTCCATGTGAATGAGCTTCCCAGCCTCTATAAATGAGTGTATGGCTGTTCTGTGCTGCAAGTATCGCATTTAACATTACAGAAAAGTCACCACTTGTAGGATTTTTCATTCCAACCGGAACCTCTATACCACTGGCAGTAAGACGGTGCTGCTGGTCCTCAACCGATCTTGCACCAACTGCAACATATCCTAAAATATCATCAAGATACTTATAATTTTCAGGATAAAGCATTTCGTCTGCACAGGTAAAACCAGTTTCCTTTACAGCTCTCATATGAAGTTTTCTTGTCGCAATAATACCCTTAAACATATCAGGCTTTTCGTTGGGGTCAGGCTGATGAAGCATACCCTTATAGCCCTCTCCTGTTGTTCTTGGCTTATTTGTATATATTCTTGGAACAATAAGAATCTTCTCTTCAACTTTAGGCTGAATCTTTTGAAGTCTGCTGATATAGTCGATTACACTGTCTTCGTTATCAGCTGAACAAGGTCCTATAATCAAAAGAAGCTTGTCACTCTTACCTTCAAAAACATCGCTGATTTCACGGTTTCTTTTAGCTACAACCTTTGCTACTTCGCCGTCAATAGGATACATTTCCTTGGTTTCAGCAGGAATCGTAAGCTTACATTCAAAATCCATATTCATAATTCTTATACCTCGATAGCCAACAAATGGCCATCATACCCTTCCGATATTTTTCCATAAAAATCGTCAACACCAAGGCTCTTTGCAGGATTAAGTGTTGCTGCCAAAACAGCATTCTCAATCGGAACCCCCATGTTTATAACATTCATCATACAATCATATAAATTAGTAACACTTCCGGCTAATGTTCCTGAGTCCAAAGTCGCCTTATTGCCCCTGACGTTTACCTTCTGACCGCCAAGTCTGTACTCTCCGTCTTCCATACCGGTAGCCATCATGCTGTCACTAATCAAAATAACCTTGTCATCTGCAAATCCGTTGAAAACCATTCTTACCATAGAAGGATGAACATGGTTTCCATCAGCAATAAGTTCAACGTATGCATCTGCATCAAATGCAGCTCCAACAACACCGGGAGAACGTTTGTCAAAAGAAGACATTGCGTTAAACAAATGAGTAACTTCACATGCCCCTGCTTCAAAAGCATCCATTGCAACATCATAAGTCGCATCAGAATGACCTATGCAAACCTTAAGTCCCATGTTGGTTGCACCGTCAACAAACTCCTGAAAACCACCTTCAAGCCTGCATTCTTCGGGTGCTGCCACAACATATTTCATGTGGCCGTTTGCCTTCTTTTGCAACTGATTCATAAGTTCAACTGAAGGCCTTAAGATATGTTCAAGCTTCTGAGCTCCCTTCTTGTTTGGACTGATAAAAGGTCCCTCAAGGCAAATGCCCAGCATTCCAATATTTCTATCGCAGGCTTTGGATGCATTATCAAGGATAGCTTCGATATCCTCAACAGGCAGTGTCATCGTAGCACCCACAAAGCCAACTACTCCCTTTGAACGCTGAAATGAAGCTATCGCTTCTATTGCTTCAGTTGTTCCGTCGCAAATATCAAATCCCGCAGCGCCGTGCAAATGTACATCAATAAGGCCCGGGATAATGTATTTATTTCCCTGCTTACAATCTTTAGTAATGGTAACCTTAGTAATAACATCTCCGTTTGTTTCGACATTTCCATATCTGAAAATCTTATCCGGGCAGAAAATATTTCCTTCAAATATCATATTCCTAAAAACCCTTTCAAAATATAATGACATATTGTAAAAGATCCGATCCTTTATATTAAGGAAAAAATCTTCTTCGGCTTAGATAAATCCACCATCTGTCATTATAACACAACATAATTATTCAAGCACATCAAAAGATGCACCACAGGCCCACGGACTATTGATATCACATCTTCCATGGTGGTACTCCTTCTTCACGCCTCCTTCAATCTCTTCATCAGACATTTTTACCTTTAATCTTCCGGTTTCAGAATTAGAAAAGTTATCAAGCATCTCTACTAATTCGTCTATTGAAACATTTTCCATATTATTCATAAATCCTCCAAAATCAGAAAAAAGCTGCCGATTAATCGACAGCTTCGTCTTTAAAATCATTATTCAAAAGAAGAAAAATTAGCAGTCATATTTACAAAGAAAAGAACCTCAGTATTATCATCTTCTTCTGAATACATTCCTCTTAAATGAGGGTACTTATCAAGCATAGACTTTTTGGCCTCAAAAGATTCGTCTCTTAATAGTTCTCCTGATAATCTAAGCCACTTACCTTCTTCAGGATTAAAGCAACATAACTCCACTTTATTGTTAGCCTGAATCTGCTTGGATACATCCTTCTTCTTTCCGGTCTGGATGTACAATCTATTGTTGAATAAATTAATTGTTCCAAAAGGTCTTACTCTTGCCTGATCCCCATCAACAGTTGCAAGATAATATGTGCCACATTTCTCTATAAATTCATAAACAGCCTGCATAGTAAATCTCCTTTCATTAATCAACAAAGAAATATTTCTAAAGTATTTTACACCAATACCAACAAAGAAAATAGTACTCGAATAAAAAAAAATAGAAAGCATCTCTTCTTAAAAATTTCAAAAAACAAAAAAACTAGGCCAAAAGGCCTAGTTAAAAATGTACCTATTGTGGATTGTATATAGTAAAAGCACACTATTTTGTGTATTTTCACCAAAATACTGACATTTATGACACAATACTAGCAAAAGAATTAATTTTTGCAAGTCTTCTTGCAAAAGATGCGTTATATGAGTTATTATCCCATATAATTGATGTATTTTCGCCACTTTCAAAGGCGATACTTTCATTTTTCTTTCATTTGTAGATATATATCAAACAAAAGAAAAAATTACATCCTCTTACGATAATTTACATGGAAAATACATCATCAAGAAGACTCAATATTACAAAAAAGAGTTTTTATGCGCCCTCCATAAAAAGATATCTGTTTTCAAAATCAGTAATAGGAATAGGTTTGGAATAGAAAAATCCCTGAACCATATCACAATTAATGGATTCCAAAAAGTTCTTCTGAGCCTCTGTTTCAACGCCCTCCGCAAGAACTTTCATGTTAAGCTCCTTGGCCATATTTACAACATTTGAAACAAGAACACGATCTTTATTGCCTTCAGATTCATCCCCAATCTGGGCGATAAAAGAACGATCTAATTTCAGGACATCAAGGTTATAATCCTTAAGCATTGTAATTGACGAATAGCCGGTTCCAAAATCATCGATTGATGTTGTATATCCAAGATTTCGAAGGTTTCTAAGAAGGACAGAAAGATTCTCGTATTCCTTATCATCAACAGTTTCAGTAATTTCAAATTCAAGATATTCAGGTTTAAATTCGAAGCCCGAAACAATGGAAACAATATTATTAAAAGTCTGATGATCATGAAGATGCCATCTGGAAAGATTGATTGATAACTTAACAGGTTCAACCCCAAGAGAAGTCCAGTGTTCCAAAGTTTCGCATGTCTGTCTTAGCATTTCATAGTCAAGACGACAAATAGTACCATCCTTTTCGAGCGGAGGAATAAACTCACTGGGAGCTATAACCTCGCCATCATGAATCCAGCGCGATAAAGCTTCGGCTCCGCAAACACGGCCTGATGATAAATCAATCTTAGGCTGAAGAAAAATTCTGAATTCGTTATTAGCCAAAGATTCCTGAAAATTAACAAGCACTCTTTGAGAATTAAGAATAATCCTGGACATCTCATCCGAATAGTAGACATAGTCCTTGTGATCAATTTCTTTGGCAGAAGCAAGTGCAACCGAAATAGGCATCATAACCTCTGATGACTTTCTGATTGTATCAGGAACTTCGTATATACCTACTCTGGAACCAAGCACAACAGCTTTAGGGCCCATTGTGGTATCTATAAAAATATGAACACCAGAAATGCCGTCTAAAAAGAACTTATTTCTTGATCTTTTAACAAATGCGATAAAATTATCTCCACCGAGTCTGGCGACAATTTCATCATCTTCTAGCATTGCATCAACCTTGGTAGCATACTGACGTATACATTCATCTCCGGTTTCACGATTAGCCATTTTATTAACATATTTAAAGTTCTTAATATTGAAGAAATAAGCATTATACTGTCCTGCACGACCAGCATCAATTATCTCATCAACAAAAGAATGAAATTTAAACGTATTGGGAATACCTGTAATAAGATCTGTATTTAAAGAATTATCAAGTAAAGTGAAAAGTCTGATCTTAGTCTCAACGTTAAAAAGAAGCAACCCCAACGCATCCAGATAATAGGTTTCCTGCTCTGAAAAAACATGATCCTTAACGGGATAGAAATGATTTTCACAGCGTCCTTCTTCAACTGTGCGCCCATTCCACACAAATGGCTGTGCCTCCGTAGGCTCTCCTGTTTCAAGAATGGTTGTGCTGGAAACAATGCCATCAGGAGTGAGTATAGTTTTAGCATTGAGAACAAAAAAATCAACCTGTGCCACATTCAGACTCTGACACAAGTCCATAAGAACAGAAGGAGTGTTAGCAATAAATGAATCATAATCATCTATTGATAGCATTCCCACCGTAGCTTCAACGAAGAGCGTTTCAATTTTTTCACTATTTCTTTTTAAGAATAATGCCATAACCCCACCTTATTCGCAATTCCACTATATAAAGTATACTAAATAAAAGTCTCATAGTAAACAGATTATTAAAACTTAACGTTTTCGAATTTACTTAATTTTTTTCGTAAAACCAGTCTTCCATCTGTTACAGATGCTTTTATTGCCATTTTCAAACGTTTTATAGAAGAACGCAAAAAAAGACCCCAACCAAATTGGTTGGGGTCCGTTATTACTTTATTGTTTCTAAAAAGTTTATTTCCAAAAGGAAATCTGTTTCTTATAAACCAGCCTGAGCAGCAACTTCTGCAGCGAAGTCGTCTACCTTCTTTTCCATACCTTCGCCTACTTCGAAACGAATGAACTTTTCGATAACGAGGTCCTTAGAAACGCTTTCAAGATACTTAGAAACTGACTGCTTTCCATCTTCAGCCTGAACATAAACCTGATCAAGGAGGCAGATTTCTTTAACCTGCTTAGAAATACGTCCATCAACAAGACCATTGAAGATCTTATCTGCTGAAATTGTTTCCTTATCAGCTAATGCTAACTGAATTAATGAAGCCTTAGCTTCATTTGAAAGGAAGTTAGGTAAGTAGTTCATATTGCTCTTCTTTTCTTCGTAAATAGCAATATCTGTATCGCTCCAAACCTTATCATTTACAGCCTTATCAAGTAACTTCTGTAAAATAGGCTTAGGAAGTGAGAAAGGATCGTTTAAAGCAGCTTCAAGAGTAATATCTCTCATCTTAGCCATTTCATCAGCAGAGATATCGTTTCTTCCGATATACTGAGGATTCATTGCTGCAACCTGCATTGCAACATTGCTAAGTGCTGTCTTGATAGCATCATCAGCTGTAGCTGTCTTAGCAGCAACAACAACGCCGATACGTCCGCCACCGTGGATATATGAAACAACTGCATCAGCTTCAACCTTTTCAAATCTTCTGATAGAAAGCTTTTCACCGATTGTAGCTGTCTTTTCAACTAATACTTCCTTAACTGTCTTAGAAGCATCTTCAACCCATGCTTCTTCAAGCATTGCTTCAACTGAAGCTGCGCTTGTAGCAAGAGCCTGCTTTGCAACAGATTCTACATATGTCTGGAATGTTTCGTTCTTAGCAACGAAGTCTGTTTCAGAGTTAACTTCAACGATAGCTGCTTTGTTTCCATCAACAGCAACGCGGCAAATACCTTCAGCTGCGATTCTTGAAGCCTTCTTTTCAGCCTTAGCTGCACCACTCTTCTTTAAGAAATCAACAGCGGCTGCCATATCTCCGTTTGTTTCATTAAGTGCCTTCTTACAATCCATCATTCCGGCACCAGTCATTTCACGTAATTCTTTTACCATGCTTGCGGTAATGTCTGCCATGATTATGTCCTCCTAATTTAATTTTGTAATGATAATTAAGCTTCTGCTACTTCTTCGATATCTGTAGCTTCTGCTTCAGCGTCAGCGTTTGCATCTGCAGCGTCAACAGCTTCGCCCTGGTTAGCTTCGATAACAGCATCTGCCATCTTAGCAACGATAAGCTTTACAGCTCTGATAGCGTCATCATTACCAGGAATGATATAATCAAGTTCTTCAGGATCGCAGTTTGTATCGCCGATACCTAAAAGTGTAATTCCAAGTGAGTGAGCTTCCTGTACACAGATGTGCTCCTTCTTAGGATCTACTACAAAAATAGCGTCAGGGATTCTCTTCATTTCCTTGATACCACCAAGGTTCTTTTCAAGTTTATCCCATTCCTTCTTTAATTCTGTAACTTCTTTCTTAGGAAGAACATCAAATGTTCCATCCTGTGACATAGCTTCGATAGCTTTAAGGCGAGCAATTCTTGACTGAATTGTCTTGAAGTTTGTAAGC
>JAKSRS010000040.1 GCA_024403515.1 Lachnospiraceae bacterium | reverse complement strand
TTTTCAGTTATAGTTTATTTACAGAAACATTGAGGTACTAAGTCGCTATTTAGCGCAGAAGGAGTAATGGTATGAAGAACGACGACATGTCAGGGTTTAAGGAGTATAAGAATACTCAAGGGTACACAATCGAGGGACTTTTCGAGGTATTAGAAAAGGTTGAGGTATCATTTGGAAAACCCACAATGGGATCGATGTACAAAAATCCCGCTATTGTTTATCCTTTAGAGAAGGGACGTATGGATATTTATATCTACCTTCACAAGGATAAGATTATGTTAGCTCGTGCACTTAAGCAGAATAAGAGCATCGGTAAAGAAGTATTTAAAGAACTTGCCCTGGGGCTTGCATTGAACGCACATGATGCTGATGACACTCAGCTTTCAGAAGTTTATGTTGAAGAACTCGACGGTATCATGAAGCAGATTATGGAAGGTCGCACAGAGGGTATCGAGTCAAACGCAGCAAATGCTGCAAGTGGTGAGACTTTGGACTTCTTCATGAGACAGAAGATTACACTTATAAAGGATAAGTACAGCATCTTCGATGAGAATGAAAACGTCAGCTACTATGTTCAGGGAAATCTTCTTGGATTAAACTTTAGTATTACAGATAGTATTGGCTCAGAAATTTTCACTATCCAAAAGAAACTCGTTGCAGTAACTCCTGAGTACTCTTTAAAGAGTGCCGGCAGAGAAATCGGTCACATTAAGAAGAAAATCACACTTCTTAAGGACGATATCAGAGGTACCATCAACGGTCAGGAACTTATTATTAAGGGTAACATTTCCGGTTATGCCTTCACAATTGAACTTAACGGTAAGGTTGTCGGAAGTGTAGCAGCTAAAAGATTAACTTTGGGTGATTGCTACAACATCAAGGTTATGGACCCTTCATTAAAGGATATCGTTGTTGCTATTGCAGTTATCTGCGATAACAGTATTAAAAACAGAGATTCAAAGTTATAATTGATATGTAAAAATAAATCCTTCCTAAATGGTTTTGTAAGGCCATTTGGGAAGGATTTTTTAACCTTCTTTTTACTGTTCTTCCGGTGTAGGGAAGATGAACTTTCTAACAGGAAGTAATGCTCTTAAAAGAATGCTTCCTAAAATGCAAACTGAAATAACTTCTCCGGCACCTACTGTTACGATGTAGAATGGAATTGATAAATCTATTCCGTTTACAACCCATGCCGATGTGAATCCATATCCGTAGAAGAGTACGAAAGGAATGATGATTGCATTAGCGATAACAGGGGGAAGAGTAACTAAAATCTTGTTTTTTCTAAGCACATAGCTTACGACTGCACCGATTAATGTTGCAAGTGTTCCAAAGATGATATCAAGAGGAAGTGCTCCTGTGATGATATTTGCAAGGAAACAACCGATTGTAAGTCCGGGAATTGCAGCTGGTGTAAAGTAGGGAAGTACGCAAAGTGCTTCGGAAATGCGGAACTGAATAGCTCCACTTGCTAAGTTGAATGCGTTGATAAATACTGTCAACACAACGTAGATGGCAGCGATAACACCTGCCTGGGCCATGAATAATACAGTGGCCTTTGATGAGTTCTTTTTCATTATTTTGTTCTCCTTTAGTTTTGTTTAGCGTCAGGAAGGTCTCGAACTGACGTAATCCTACGAGAGTATATAATAAAGGGTTTTAAAATGCAACTGTTATTTTGGTTAAGCTAGGTTGAATAAGGGAAAGTTTATTGTTATGGCTAGCTTAATCATTTGACAAGGGTTTTTATAGAATATATAATCTTCTCATATAGAAATACTAGGAATTATATTCCAGGGGGTACAAAATGAAAATTTCAACAAAGGGAAGATACGCAGTACGACTGATGCTTGATTTGGCACTTTTTAACACCGGTGAACCTGTAGCACTTAAGGACATCGCCAAACGTCAGGAAATCTCTGAAAAGTATCTTGAGCAGATCATCTCAACACTTAATAAGGCAGGTTTTGTAAGAAGTATAAGAGGTGCCAGTGGCGGCTATGTTCTTACAAGAGAACCTAAAAACTATACTGTTGGCGAGATTTTAAGACTCACAGAAGGTGAGCTTACTCCCGTAGATTGTGCTTCTAATAATGGAGCATACTGCGACAGAAGAGACCGCTGTGTGACCATCAACATCTGGAGCCGACTCTACGACGCTATCAACAATGTTGTCGATGGCATATCTTTGGAAGATTTGGTAAACTGGTCCAAAGACCAGGCTGGCGATTACAGCATCTGATGGCCTTTAAGGGTGTGCCAGTGTGGTGCGGGTGTGTCAGTGTGGTGCGGGTGAGCCCGCGAAGCCATCAGGCTCACTGACGCCGCAAATTTTCAAGGGAGGAATACATACGTGAGGAAGAAAATACTTTTGTTAGCAACCATCGGCGCTCTTTGCGTTTTGAGCATAGCCGGTTGCGGAAAGAAGAAGCAGGAGACATCTGTTGACAGTGCTTCACTTTCCAAAATTGAAATCAGTGAAGAAGTTAATACTGAAACTTCAACGGAAATAAATAATGAGGTTACAGACCCTGAGGACGAAAAGTCCAAGGAAGTTGTAGACGAAGAGAAGAATGTAACTTCGGATTCTGCATCTACTGAGGCTTCTGTTTCAGACTCTGAAGAAAACCAAGAGGATGAAAAGAAGGAAGAAGTAAAAGAAGTTAAGGATACACTTACTGATGCTGAATATGTCCTTTTATACAATAAGATTTTAAAGAGAACTTATAACATCATCATGGACGAAGATTACTGGGATCATGTTGGCGAAGGCGAAATTGGTATTGCCGAAGTAATCGCTGAAAACGACAACAGACTTTCGGATGTAATCTATTGCCTTGAAGACGTAAATAAGGATGGCAGTAAGGAACTTTTTATTATCAATAAGAAGTACAATTATATTCTTGCTGCATATACGTTGGTAGATAATTCACCCCTTCTTTTTATAGAGGGATGGGCCAGAAACGCTTATTACTACCTTGGCGACGGAATGTTTGGTTACATCGGTTCCGGCGGGGCTTCATCGAGTGCTGTCGGCACCTTTAAGGCTAGCGATGATTGTAAGTCATTAGAAGTTGTTGATTTCTATTTTTCAGATTTTGATAATTTGTATCACAATACTAATGGTGAGTGGACTCCTTCAAGTTCTGAAAAGATTGATTGGGACTACGACAAACTCTGGGCTTACGCCGACGAACTTAAGGCTAGAACGATTGCCCTTGATTTTACAACGATGGCCGAATATGGTGCTGAACTTAAGTCCGAAGATGCCAATTCTCAGGTAATCATTGCTTGGGCAAGAGATGTCTTAACTGATGCTTCCGTCTTTGACGACGTAATCATTGATAAGAACGATTACACCAGTAAAATCGTTTTCTCATGCAAGAGCGAGGTCATGGACTTCAAGATTTTACAGCTTGAACTTAAAGACTTTGACGAGAACGAGGAAATTTCTTTTGACGTAGTAGAAGTGTATGCTAAGCACCTCTTAAACAGAGATAAGCTTGTTGTTGCAACAGTAAGCTTTGCCGGCGACATTCCAAATTATGGCTTTTCATATATTGATGATAATGGGGACGAAAGAAAGTTTGCCATCTATGAAAGTGGCAAGGACGGAACCCTTGATTTATACGAATTCAAATAGAATATAAAAACTAAGAACCAACTAAGGGCCATTTTGATTATCAAATCAAGATGGCCCTTTTTATATTTATATTTTCCCAACAAGCTTGAGAAGTCTTGGAATTTCGGCTTCGAAGTTGATCGCGTAGAAGACGTGGTCGGGATCGTTATAGGAATTATTGATGCATGCGCAGGTGTATTCGGCAGCGATTTCAAGAGATTTTTTAATATCGTGTCCCATTGTGTACGCTCCGGTGAAAGCACTTGCAAAAACATCGCCGGTTCCGTGAGATTTGTAAGGAACCTTCATCGTTCCGTACTTAAAGAACTCACCTGTTTCCGTAATGTATCCCATAAATCCCAAAGTACCATCCGAAAGTGTAACACCTGTAATGACGTTAATCTTGGCACCAAGGGAAGACAACTTAATAAGTAAATCCTTTATGGTTTCTTCGTCAGCCTCTTCGCCGGGATACTTTTCCCCAAGCATCAGACAACACTCCGAAATATTAGGAAGAATGATGTCGGACTTGGAGCAAAGGCTTGCCATCTTTAAAGGGAAATCATCATCAAAACCTGTGTAAAGCTTACCGTTATCAGCCATTGCAGGGTCCATAATTATCTTGGTATTTTCGCTTTTAAATGTATCGAAAAAATCCGAAACGATATCTATCTGACGTTCACTTCCAAGATATCCTGTATAAATTGCATCAAAATGCATCTTTTCTTTAACCCAGTGGTCCTTAATGGGTTCCATTTCATCAGTAAGGTCTTTAAAAGTAAATCCAGAAAACTGAGTGTGGGTCGAAAGAACTGCTGTCGGCACGATTGCGGTTTCGATTCCCATGGCACTTATGACGGGAAGAGCGACTGTTAAAGAACATTTTCCTATGCATGATATATCCTGAATTGAAAGAACACGCTTCATATAGACTCCATTACTAATGTGAATATTTTCCACACTTTATCTCCAAATTTAGTCGAACAAAGTAATACTAACACAATTGCATTCATTTGCAAAACATGGTAATCAATCAAATTGATTTCTTTTGTAAAACATGGTAATCAATCAGATTACTTTCTTTTGCAAAACATGATAAGTGAGAAATTCGCCTTCTTTTGCCACTAAATTTACAATTATCTGCAATTTTTTAAATACTTGTGAACCTAAGCCTATGTTATTTTATTGTTATATTAATAAAATTGGAGGGCAAAAGAATGTTTAACTGGTGTTTTATTGGCGCTGGTAAACTTGCAGGTATCGTTGCTTCACAGATTCAGGCAACCGGACGACACAAAGTCGTTTCCTGCTACACAAGAAATTTTGAAAAATGTCAGCAGTTTTGCGATGAGTTTGGTGCCAAAGCCTATAAAACGGCTGAGGAAGCAATTAATGACCCTGATGTTGACGGTGTTTATGTGGTGACGACCCACAACGCCCACTATAGATATGTAAAACTTGCACTTGAACTTGGAAAGCCTGTTTTCAATGAAAAGGCCTTCACTGTTAAGGCAAGTGAAACTGACGAACTTATAAATCTTTCCAAGGAAAAGGGCTTATATCTTGCCGAAGCTATGTGGACATGGTTTTGTCCTGCAGCCAACAAGGTCTATGACTGGGTGAGCGCAGGGGAGATTGGTGAGGTTAAAAAGGCAAGATTTAGCTTTAGAACCAACGGAATCAACTATGCGCCCCGCGTTGGCGATGCTAAAAGAGCCGGCGGCGCCCTTTTGGATATCACGGTTTATCCCATTACTTATGCTTACAGACTCTGGGGCTATCCCGAGAAGATTGAAAGCATCGGCATTATTGAAAATGGCATCGATACCAGCGAGGAAATCATCTTTACCTACAAGGATTTCAAGGTTCAGATTTCGGTTTCGTTAATCGATGATGACGGCGAACAGATGACCATTACCGGAACAAAGGGAACGATATCTGCGCCTTACTACCACTTTAAAAACTTTGTAACTTTGTCAAAAGAAGGTGAAAACGTAAACTTCTCAGGCCCCGGTCCTGAGGATAACAGTTACGTAGATGAGTTTGATACTGTAGCTATGGAAATTAAAAATGGACTTAAGGAAAGTGAAGTTGTGCCTTTAAAGGCTACATCTGATGTTATGCACATTATGGATGTGATTGGAGAGCAGATTGGTCTTGTTTACGATGACCTTGAGTAATAATAAACCCCGTTGATTAATCAACGGGGGTTTGCTAACTATTTACAACTAAATCGGATAAGAACGAAGCCGTACAAACCGGTAAGCCTTACGCTGTAACGATTACGCCGCCTTCGTTGGCGTATGTTGAACTAAGGCCCTTCATTTCAAGAATGATGACATCTTTAAATGAAGTCTTTTCAAGAATCATTGCTTTAACAGCTTCAGCACGCTCAAGAGCATTACAGTGTGTAATCATAAGGATACGCTCTGTTGAACCTGCGAGATCTTTAACAATGCTTTCAGCCATTTTTCTAAGAGCCATATTTGTTCCGCGGCCGATTTCCTTCTGAGTAATTTTACCGTCAACACCCTTTAATACGGGGCGGATATTTAACTTGCGAATTGCAAGAGAAGCGATACCTTTAATTCGTCCTGATTTAATGAAAGTATCAAGATTATCGAGAACAAAGTAAGTAATTACATTGTCTCTGAAAGTTTCAACCTTAGAAACGATTTCTTCGAAGGATAAGCCCTTTTCTTCAAGTTCGATAATCTTTTCAGCTATCTGAAGTTCACCGCAGCTGGCGGTTTTGGAATCAAATACATGAATGGGGAAGTCTTCAAATTCTTCCTTAAACATATCAAGTCCGGCCATTGCACTTGCGTAGCTGCCGGAAAGATGAGATGAAAGAGTAATAGCAAAGATATGTTTAGCACCATTTTCCTTGGCTTCAACGTATGCATCATAGTATACGCCGGGAGCAGGACAAGCAGTGTGTGCATAATCATCTTTGGTATCTGCAATCTTTTTTAAGAGTTCGGGTAAATCAAGGGATTCATCATCCTTAACATGATAATCACCTACATCGATTGAAAGCGCGATGTTTGAAAAACGATCATCGCCTTCGTATTCTTTTCTAAATTCCAGAGAAGAGTCTCCGATTATCTTATAAAGCATAATTCTACCTCACATGTGTTTGTTGTTAAGATTATATCATGTAGTTTTCAAAACGACATTGGTAAAAGTGTTAAAAATATTGCGCAGTGATTTGTAATATTTTACATGGCTGGAAAAATCGTGTTAATAAGAGGTTATTAGGTAATCGTTACATTGAGTATATGATTGCGCATAAACTGTACAATTAATCTTTTTAGATTATATCAATAGAAGGAAAACCTATGATTAATAAGAATCCAATCGATTTTGTCCTTAATATGTATCAGGCAGTTTTAGAGATTACTCCTGAAAACGATTGTATTGAAGTTCACAAGGGTAGTGAGCTTATTTTGAAGTACAATCTTGATGATTCAACTGCAAGAAATTTCGTTTCATCAGTTGTAAATAATCTTGGTTCGGATTCTTATCAGGAACAGATTTTTAACTTCTTAAATATTGCGCAGTTATCAGAAACCTTTAAAGTAAAAAAATATGCTGAACTTGAAATCAAGAGCAAGGATTCTAACTGGTACAGACTTGCGATTATTCCCAAAGATTTGAATGAAGATGAAAGTGCCAAGACCTTACTTTTGTGCATTCAGGGTATTGATTTAATCAAAAGAACGGAAGAAAAACATAACACCATGGTTAGTGCCATGTCGCATATTTTTGATGCTCTTTTCTTCATTGACCTTGAAAATAACTTAGTAGGCGTAATCAATTCCAAAGAAGATTTCTTTGAACTTAAAGGTAGAATTAACGACGCTCATGAGTTCGTCAGTAAAATCATAAAACAACATGTAAGAAAAGACTATGAATCTGAAATGACAGGCTTTTTAAATATTGACACTATAGCTTCAAGACTTGTAAGCAAGGACGTGATTTCAGACGAATATGTTGATATAGATGGAACCTGGTTCTGTGGCCAGATTATTTGTGCTGCCAGAAAAGACGGAGAATGTGTCAGCGCCCTTTTAGGCTTTAGAGATATATCCGAGGAAAAAGAAAGAACCGAGACTAAGGACAATATCATTCATTTACTTACTGCAAATTACAGGAATATTTTTTCGGTTTCTCTTTCAACCGGAAAGGTTAAGATTTTCAGACTTGATGAATCGATATCGCCGAATTTTGGTCAGGTACTTTCTTTTGCCAATTATGATGACATTGCCAGAGTGTTTAAAGAGGAAGTTGTTTATGAAGAAGACCGCGATTTGTTCAATACTTTTTGTACGATTGAAGGCCTTAGCAATGCACTTAAGAACAAAATAAATCACAGAATCACCTACAGAATAAAGGAAGAAAACGTAATCCATTATTATGAGATTCGTTTTGAAACCATGTCGGAAAACGCGGACAGCGTGATTCTTGCCATTAAAAACGTCGACAATACCGTTGAACTTCAAAACGAAGTAAAGCGTGGCTACGATGCTTACGTTACCCTTCATAAGCTCATTAAATCGGGTATGTGGAGCCAGTTCTACGACGAAGAGGGTAAGCCCTCAAGAATTGTCTGGTCTGATGAATTTAGAAGGATGATTGGTTACGAAAGCACCGAGGACTTCCCTGACACCAATGAAAGCTTCCTAAACATCATACACCCGGATGATAGAGATCGCGTTGTAAATGCAATATTATCGGCCGTTCACGACAATTCAGGATCGACGCTTTTTGATGAAAACTTCAGACTGCAGACCAAGCATCAGGGAATTCGCTGGTTTAGAGCCACAGGAGACTCTTCGAGAAATCTAGACGGAACACCTTACTGTTTCTATGGAGTTTTCTTTGATGTTACCGACCAGTTTGAAAGAGAACAGTTGGAAAAAGAACGTGAGTCGGCCCTTGATGAAGCCAAGGCTTACCAGGACGCCATGAACTCAATTCACGGTGCCGTAAATTCCGGCAAGTGGTCAATGACCTATGACGAAGACGGCTATGTTAATTCAATTGTCTGGGGCGAAGATTTACTTGGAATGCTTGGCTATAAAAGAAGCACGGATTTAAACGGAACAATTGAAAAATTACTTAAAATAGTCCATCAGGAAGATGCGGGGCAATTACAGCGTCTCTTTACAAATCAGGTAGAAAATACAAGTGAAGATCAGGTCTACAATGTTGAATTCAGACTTTTAACCAAGAAAAACGGCTATGGCTGGTTCCAGAGCGTATCCAAGGTAGTATTAAATGATCAGGGGAAGCCTGTTAAGACCTACGGACTTTTATTTGATATTAATGAAAAGAAAAAGAACGAGGAAAGACTTACACTTCAGCACCAGATTGTTGAAGCCTTAAGTCTCGACTTTTCTGAAATCAGACTTTTGGATCTTACTTCAGATAAGTCATATAAGATTAAGCACAGTGGCGAAATGTATGAATTTGATGGTCAGGATGCTCAGAAGTACTCCGAAGAATGGAATCAGGCTCTTGACAGTTTTGCCTACGAGGAAGATATATATGAAATTCTTGATGCGATAAGTGCCCAGAGAGTTTTATACGAACTTAGCTACAAGGATGAGTATTCCTATAACTACAGAATCAACTTGGGTGGCGAGCATCATTTTCAGATAAAGTATATTAAGCTTGCAAACGATAAATTCGGAAAGAACTATGTAGTTTCAGGTATTCGCTGTATTGATGACATTATTGAAACCGAAAAACAGCAGAAGATGCTTTTACAAAATGCTCTTGCTTCAGCAGAAAGAGCCAACAGAGCCAAGACTGTTTTCTTAAATTCAATGTCACATGATATAAGAACACCTATGAATGCTATCGTTGGGTTTGCAGCTCTTGCAAATGTTCATATTGATAATAAAAAGCAGGTTCAGGACTATCTTGAAAAAATCAAGGTTTCAAGTAACCACTTATTATCACTTATAAATGACGTTCTCGATATGAGCCGAATTGAAAGCGGTAAGGTGAAGATTGATGCCAAGGAAGTTAACCTTCCCGAAGCACTTCACGAGATTCGCTCCATTATTCAGTCAGATGTTTCGGCCAAAAGGCTTGAACTTCAGATTGACTGCGTAGACGTAGTAAATGAAAAGGTTATTTGCGATAAGTTAAGACTTAATCAGGTCCTTTTAAATCTTGTCAGCAACTCAATCAAGTTTACTCCCGCAGGTGGCGTAATCACTATAAAAGTTGTTCAGAAAACCTGCGTTGTTACAAATCGCGCAAACTTTGAATTCATTGTTAAAGATACCGGTATCGGCATGAGCAGAGAATTTTTGGAGCACATTTTTGAACCCTTTACCCGTGAAGAAACATCTACAGTAAGTGGAATTCAGGGTACCGGTCTTGGTATGGCAATTACTAAAAACATTGTCGATATGATGCACGGAACCATAAGCGTTAAAAGTGAGCCCGGTAAGGGAAGTGAATTTACCATTGCACTTTCTTTTGACGTCAGTGAAGAAGCAGTATCAACCGAGCCAATCGAAGAATACAAGAATGTAAGAGCACTGGTTGTTGACGACGATATGGATGCCTGCTTTAGCGTTTCCAAGATGCTTTCGGCCCTTGGAATGCGCGCTGAATGGACGACTTCCGGTAAAGAAGCAATCGCCCGCGCTAAGTACGCGATGGAAGAAAACGATGAGTTTGGCATCTACATCCTCGACTGGCTGATTCCTGACATGAACGGTCTTGAAATTGCCCGAAGAATCCGAACCGAAGCAGGAGATAAGTCCAAAATCTTTATAATGAGCTCTTACGACTGGACAGATGTCGAAACAGAGGCTTTGGAAGCCAAAGTTGAAGACTTCTTCTCCAAACCACTTTTCATGTCCGAACTTCGAGAGGCACTGACAAGTTCAAATAAAACCCAGAGCGGCGGAAATAAGGAAAACGTTGAAGATGACTTTACGGGCCGCAGAATCCTCATCGTCGAGGATAACGATCTTAACCGCGAAATTGCTGTTGGAATCCTTGAAACTGTCGGCTTTGAAACTGAAACTGCCGCAGATGGAAATATTGCTGTTGATATGGTTTCTAAGGCAAAAGAAGGTTATTACGACATTATTTTAATGGATATCCAGATGCCGACCATGAACGGTTACGAGGCAACTAAGATAATAAGAAAACTTGAAAATGAGTCCTTAAGAAACATTCCGATTATCGCGATGACTGCAAATGCTTTTGACGAAGATCGCAAAAAAGCAATCAACGCAGGAATGAATGGACACGTTGCCAAACCCTTCGAGGCCAAGGCCCTTTTCAAAACAATAAGAGGTTTTCTTAACTAATTTAACCATACTATCTTAATAAATGAGTCCTATATGGCGCAAATGCTATATAGGACTTTTTTTACATATTGGCAGGGACGTTTTTGTGCAATGTGTTGAAGTGAGTTAGGAAAATTTACGAAAATGTAAAAAAGATGCTTAAAGAAGGAAAAAATTTACATTTACTTAGTCAAAAAAACAATGCAAAATGTACATATAGTTTGAGAAAACTATTATTTAATTGTACTAAACGCTCATAGGCAACTGAAAATTTTGAGGTTTCAGTCAGTTTTAAAAGTGAATCGGAAATGATTTTCATTTTTAAAAGTCAGATGAGCAGGGAAGTGGGCTATATGAAGAAGAAAATCGCATTAATATCTTTAATATTGTTCGCATGTCTTTCTTTTGCCGGATGTGGTAAATCAGACAGTCCCCTTGTTGGAAAGTGGTCATATATCCATGATGATGTAAATACAGTTCTTGAACTTAAGTCAAACGGTAAGGCTGTTTACGAAGGAAAGAACTTCACATATGTAACTGATGATTCTTTTATTACATTAACTGATTCTGATGGTAATAAAGAGCAGTTCAGGTATCTGATGGAAAAAGACGGTTTCTTGTTTTACAAAAATACCAGATACGTAAATAAGGATAATGAAAATCCTTCATCACTTGTAGGAATCTGGACCGGTAAAGAAGTTGATAAATGGTCGTTTGAATTTACAGCGAATGGTGAGTTTAAGGAAGATGGTTACTTCCCCGGCGAATATGTTGTCGATGAAAGTAATGGTTCCGTAAAACTTATTTATAACGATCATTTCGAAGATACAATTTGCTATTTCATTATTGAGGGTAATGAAATGACAATGCAGTATCCTTGGAAAATGGTTAAGACTAAGAAGTAATGTAGAGGTGGGATTTGGACAGTAATTGCTGTCTTGATCATATAGTAATCGGTAGGAGAGTAGATACCACTTTCCGCGATTACAGGCAGTGAGTTCTGCCGTAACTTATTAACATTTTCATAGGAGGAGAATTATGAAAAAGAAAATTCTTGCAACTCTCTTAGCAGGTGCTATGGTTCTTTCACTTGCAGCTTGTGGTTCTACACCCGCAGCTTCAACAGAAACACCCGCAGCATCTACAGAAGCTCCTGCAGCTTCAACAGAGACATCAGTAGAAGCACCCGCTGCTGACGCTGGTGAAAAGGTAGACCTTGAGATGTGGTGTATCGCTACAGAAAGCGATTCAAACCGCCACTCTTACGAAGCAGCTATCGCTGACGTAACAGCTGCTCACCCTGAAGTAAACTTCACATGGGAAGCTATTGAAAACCAGGCTTACAAGACAAAGATCAAAGCTGCAGTTGCTGCAGATGAAATGCCTGACATCTTCTTCACATGGTCATGTGCATTCCTTGGCGATTTCGTTGACGCTGGACGTGTTTACTGCTTAGACGACGCTTACGAAACATGGAAGAGCGAACTTCCTGAATCAATGATGGGTAACTCAACATACGGCGGAAAGCACTATGGTGTTCCGCTTACAATGAACATCGTTGGTCTTTTTGCTAACATGGAAATCCTTAAGTCAATCGGTTACGATGCAGTTCCCGGTACATACGAAGAATTCATCGCTTGCTGTGACGCTCTTAAGGCTGCTGGTATCATTCCTTTCGGATGTGCTGGTAAGGAAACATGGTGTGTAACAGAGTACCTTGAATCAGTTATCGAAAAGAGCTGTGGTGCTGATACACTTAACGACATCTTCCTCGGAAAAGCTACATGGAACAACGATGACGTTGCTTCAGCTGTAGATACATTCCAGGGTCTTGTTAACAACGGTTACTTCGATCCCGAAGGTATCGCACTTTCTAACGACGAAGTAAAGGCTAACTTCATGGCTGGTAAGTACGCATTCTACATGAATGGTACATGGAACTGTGCTGACTTTGCAGGCAATGCAGAATTTGGACCTAAGGTTCAGGTTGCTGAATTCCCTGTAATCAACGCAGACAAGGCTACACTTGGACAGCTTATCGGTGGACCTTCAGATACACTTGCTGTTGCAGCTTCTTCAAAGAACGCTGAATTAGCAGCTACATTCACATTCGAACTTGGACGTGAAATCTGCCACTATGGTTACCTTGATGGATGTGGTCTTCCCGCATGGACACCTTACTACGAAGCAGCTGGAATCAATCCTTTAACACAGGCAGTTGCTGAAATCTGTGCAAATGCTAAGGCATACGTACTCTTCGGTGATACAGCTATGAACGCTGACTCAGCTAACACATACCTTTCATATGTTGATCAGGTATATGGTTGCGCAATCGACGGTGCTGGATTCGTAGCAGGTCTTACAAACGATATCGGCTAATTGTTTAGTTAATATCACAAACAAGTAAATTTAGGCGGTCTTAAGCCTTCAAACTACTTAAGGCCGCCATATTTATGAAAGGTTGCAAGATAATGAAGAAAAAGAAATTAATCAACGGAATAAATGTTTTCCTCTTTCTCCTTCCGGGCTTAGCCCTGTTTATAGGTATCTTAATCGCACCTATTGTTCTTTCAGGATATTATTCATTTTTTGATATGAACGCATACGGTGCTAAAGAGTATATTGGATTAGCTAACTACAAGGAATTGTTCTCATCTACAGCAATTGGATTTTTTAAAGCGTTAAAGAACTCACTTTTGCTTGCTGCTTTATCAGTATTTGTTCAGCTTCCTGTTTCACTTGGAATTGCACTTTTACTTGGTAAGGGAATTAAGGGCGAGAGAGCATTTCTTTCTATATACTTTATGCCGGTTCTTATTTCTACAGTAGTTATTGGTCAGTTATGGTTAAAGATTTACAACCCTTCTTACGGTATCTTAAATGTATGCTTAAGAGGTTTAGGTCTCGATAACTTGGCTAAGATCTGGCTTGGTACCAAAGAAACTGCTCTTGGAGCTGTATTTGCTCCTACACTTTGGCAGTACGTTGGTTACCACATGCTTCTTTTATACGCCGGTGTTAAGAGTGTTCCCCTTGAACTTCGTGAAGCAGCAATGCTTGACGGTGCTACAGACGGACAGATTAACAGATACATCGTTATCCCTTATATCAAGGGTATCTTAAAGGTAAGCGTAATCTTTGCTGTAACCGGTTCACTTAAGTCATTCGACCTTATCTACGTTTTGACAAACGGTGGTCCTTTACATGCAACAGAAGTTCCCAGTACCTTAATGATCAACATGTTATTCTTACGTAACAGATATGGTATGGGTAGTACGATAGCAGTAATGCTTATCTTATTGTGCTTTGCATTCGCACTTGTTATTAGTGCAATATTCAAACAGGAGGATTAAACGATGGCTAAAACGAGAGAACTCAAACCAGAAGATTTTTCAACTTACACCGTCAAAAAAACAAATCCTGCTTTAAGAGTATTAGCATATATAGGTCTTGTATTTTGGGCGCTTGTGAACCTTTTCCCTATTTACTGGATGTTCACATTTTCATTAAAGAATAACGAAGAAATTTTCGGTGCTAACGTTGCCGGACTTCCTCAGCACTGGTTATGGTCAAACTACACCAGCGCAATGAAAACCGGTCACATGGCAACCTACTTTATAAACAGTATTATCATTGCAGTTGCAACAATCCTTATTACATTACTTGTATCAATGATGGCAACATACGCAATGACACGACTTGTATGGAAGGGCCGTAAGACAATGAATAAGTTCTTCATGCTTGGTCTTACAATTCCGATCCATGCTTCAATCGTTCCTATTTATATTCAGTTATCAAAGATGCATATGTTAAATACATATCAGGCACTTATTGTACCTTACTCAGCATTCTCACTTGCTATGGCAATTCTTATCTGTACAGGATTTATGGATGAGATTCCCAAAGACATCGATGAATCAGCTTACATCGATGGATGTGGTGTTTGGAGAACATTCTTTACAATGATCGTTCCCCTTATGAAGCCTGCAGTAGCTACAATCGGTATTTATACCTTCCTTCAGTGCTGGAACGAGTTGATGTTTGCTAACATCTTTAACACAAACCTCAAGACTCTTCCTGTTGGTATTCAGGCACTTTCAGGACAGTACACAACAGACTGGGGCCCCATCGGTGCGGCACTTGTTGTAGCAACTTTCCCTACACTTCTTGTTTATATCTTCTTAAGCAAGAGAATCCAGGACAGCTTCATCGCTGGTGCTGTTAAGGGCTAACGGGTCCGATTCCCGTGACCTTTGTTGTTAATACTGTTAAGGATTGACAATTATATAATCCAGGCGACGTATTATTGCTGCTATGGGTTAATAAAAAGATTCGTGAATGCCTCGATATCGTGGCTGCGAGTCAATAATAATTAGAAATGTTGAACTTTTTCATAAAAGCCATCGGACATTTATTTGTCTGGTGGTTTTTTGCTATTTAAGTAAATATGAGCTTCTGTTTTCCTTTTAAATAAAATTGTAAATATAAATTCCAATCAGAATAAGCGCTTCTGTTTTAAAATCATCAATATAGATTTCAATCAGAATAAGCGCTTCTGTTTTAAAATCATCAATATAGATTTTAATCAGAATAAGCATTTGTTGCTTTATTTATCAGCAAAATGAGCAAGTTTTAGGTTTGAATACGATGAGTGTAATGGTAAAATAGGTAAAAGTACAAGAAAAGTTTTAGTAAAAATCGCCTTTTTGATTAGTCGATTTTTATTTAAGTAGAATAGTAGTAATCAACTGAAAAGTTTTTTTGATGTGTTCTTTTGCATAAGTATAATGGTAGTAAGATTAACTGATGTTATGTTTTCGTATATGGGGTAATATATGAAGAAGGATAGAAAACGTTTGATTAAGTCCATTATTTGGAAGAAAAATTCCATATCAAGTGCCATGTGGATGATTATGGCATTTACTGTAATTATAGTTATAGGTTCTTTTGTCGTATCTACAGCAATCATAAACTCTAGAGCTCAGCGAGACTACCAGATTAGAGAATCTGAAACTCTTATTACCGGTGTAATCAACAGTATTCAGTCTAATATTGACAACTACAAAGATCTTTCGAGACTTGTAATGCTAAACGATCAGGTTATTGCTTATCTTCGTGCTGAAAACGTTGATAAGGGTCTTTCCAATGACGCCAAAGAAGGTGTTTGGAACGTTTTAAATGTTTGCCGGAACGTTGACTCGGTTTACATCATTAGAAATGACGGTTCATATATGACAACAGGTAAGGGCATATATGAAGTAAACATAGATTTGATTCAGGATGATTCATGGAAAAATCCTATCCTTGAAGAGCGAGGAAGCGTAGTCTTTGGTATGAACGGAAATGGAGCAATTTATAAGAACAACAGAGCTCCCATTATATCGATTACTCGAGCTATTTATGATATTTATACCCAGAAGCAGACCGGTATCCTCATCATGAACATCTCGGAACTGATGCTTGAACGTATTATTACCGGCCAGGGAAATAAAGAAATCTGTATTCTTGATAAGGCAGGAAATTACATTTCAGGAAATAAGCAGCTTGGCGATGCATATGTATCCAAAAAGATTACAAATTCGATAACTCATACATATGCAAGAGTAGACGGCAAAAGTCGTTTGATTTCAGGTTATGAATTTGAAGATATTCCGCTAGTTATTCTTTGCTCGACATCTGGATATAATAAGTCATTTCCTAAAGAAACACAGATGATCATCATTGGTCTTTTTGTTTCGTTTACTGTCGCAATTTTGCTTGCAAGTATATTTGTTTCCAGGAGTTTAACCCGTCCTATCCTGAAACTTTCTTTTGCCATGGAACATACTAAAAGTAAGGGCTGGATGGAAAAAATCGAGGTCGATATGCCTGATAACGAAATCGGTACACTTTACGATTCCTACAACAGTATGATTGAGTACCTAAATGATTTATTCACCAAGCTCATCGACCAGGAAAAATCCGTGCAGAAGGCCGAAATGAGCGTTTTGTATGAGCAGATCAAGCCGCACTTTCTTTATAATTCACTGGAGACAATTAGTTTTATGGCTCTCGAGAGTGGAGCTGAGAATGTTCATGACGCGCTTGAAACCCTGGGAAGTTTTTATAGAAACTTTTTAAGTAAGGGTAACAACGTGGTTCCGCTAAAGCGTGAGATTACAATTGTTAAAGACTATCTGGCACTTCAGAAGTTAAGATATAAGGACATTCTTGAAGATTCTTATGATATCGCTGAGGATACTTTGGAGATTATGGTTCCCAAGCTTATCCTTCAGCCGATTGTAGAAAACAGTATCTATCACGGCATCAGACTTAAGGGCGAGCCGGGAGAGATTAAGGTTTCATCATTCCTTGATGGTGAAGTTTTGCATATAATTGTTAAAGATACCGGGGTTGGAATGGATGATTCGGTCATTGCTAGAATTATGTCGGGCGACAACCGGTCTGATGAGGTTAAGGAACTTGGTAATCATTCCAATTTTGGATTAAAGGGTACTATTAATCGAATCAAGTATTTCTGCAATTCCGATGATGTCGTAAGCATTAGAAGCGAACTTGGAGAGTATACTGAAATTGAAATTATGATTTCATTGAATGGAACAAGAAGGGACGAGAGAAATGTATAGAGTAATGTTAATCGATGATGAAACATCGGCAAGAAGTTTACTGAGAGCTTCAATTAATTGGCAGGCTCTTGATATGGAAGTTGTCGGCGAAGCTGCAAGTGGAATTGAAGCCATTAACGTCATAGACGACATGAAACCGGATATTGCTTTCGTAGATATCTCGATGCCTTTCATGAACGGTATCGAGTTTACCGAGGTTGCTACCAACAGATATCCTAACCTTATTATCATTATCATGACTGCTATGGATGAATTTGAATACGCAAGAAAGTGCGTCAGCCTTCCGGTATTTGAATATCTTTTAAAGCCTATCGTTAGGACCGAAATCACAGACACACTTGAAAAGGTTAAGGCTAAGCTTGATGCCGGCCTTGATTTCATAAACGAGCCTGTAGATGAAAACGAACTAGACTCAATTGAACAAATCAAAAAGTACATTCGTGAAAACTATACTGATTCTAAAATCAATCAGACATCAGTAGCTCAGTACTTTGGCTTCAGCGCAAGTTACTTAAGCCGCAAATTCAAGCAGGAAACAGGCAAAAACTTCGTTGAATACCTCACCGAATGCCGCATGGAAAGAGCAATTGAACTTGCCAAATGCGGAGTGAAGATGTTCAAGGCATCAAGCGACGTCGGTATTCCTGATCCCAACTATTTCGGTAGATGTTTCAAAAAGTACACTTCCATGAGTTATTCCGATTATGTAGCTAATAATGGGAATAATTAGGGGTATGTTTAATGTAGTCGAGGAAATTAATTTTTTATTCTGGATCGAAATCTTTTAATTTAATTTATTATTTTTCTGGAAACATCATTTTTACGGAAAAGTCAGCCGATTAGCCTGGCTTTTCCGTAAATTCAAGCTAACAAGCATCTTTATAGACAATCACCAGCGGCAATTTACGGAATAGAGCAAGAAGAATAAAGGTTATTCCGTAAAATCTACAAAACACGCCATCCGTCACACCATCGCCAGCGGCAATTTACGGAATAGAGCAAGAGAAATAAAGGCTTTTCCGTAAAATGAACCCAACAAGCATCTTTATAGCCCATCGCC
>JAKSRS010000004.1 GCA_024403515.1 Lachnospiraceae bacterium | reverse complement strand
TATAGAATTATCGTAGCAGATTCAAGAAGCCCTAGAGATGGACGTTTCATCGATGAAATCGGTACATACGATCCTACAGTTGAACCCGCAGCAGTTAAAGTTGATGAAGAAGCAGCTAAGAAGTGGCTTGCAAGCGGAGCTCAGCCTACCGAAGTTGTAGCAAGATTGTTTAAGAACGCAGGTATTCAGTAAGAATAAACTGTTGAAATGACATCTTTACACTTTGGGAGGTCCTTATGAGAGAACTAGTTGAAGTTATTGCAAAAGCTCTTGTAGAGAATCCCGATGAAGTTGTTGTTACAGAACGTAAGGAAGGTAGAAATACGGTTATCGAATTACACGTAGCTCCTTCTGATATGGGAAAAGTTATCGGTAAGCAGGGTAGAATTGCCAAGTCAATTCGTGCGGTTGTTAAAGCTGCATCCTCAAAGGATAACTCAAGAGTAGATGTTGAAATCATCGAGTAATTATGGGGCATCCATATTGGATGCCTCTTTTTCTTAAAGAAGGGAAGTCTTATGGAAGATATTTTATCTGTAGGTATTATTACAACAGCACACGGTGTAAGAGGAGAAGTTAAGGTATTTCCGACTACAGATGATGTCAGACGTTTTAAAAAATGTAAGACATTGCTTGTTGAGCACAAAAATGAAATATCTGAAAGAAGAGTCGAAGGTGTTAAGTTCTTCAAGCAATTTGTAATTATTAAGCTTGAAGGAATAAGCACTATGGACGAAGCACTTACATATAAAAACAATACATTATATGTAAGAAGAAAAGATGCAGTTAAACTTGAAAAAGACGAATACTTTATAACCGATTTATATGGCCTTAAAGTATATGATGAAGATAAAAAATACATTGGCGAGATTACAGATGTAATTCAGACAGGCGCCAATGATGTATATGAAATAACTATGGAAGATGAAAGTAAGCATCTGATTCCTGCTATTAAACAGTGCGTATTAGACGTTGACATGCAGGAGCGAACAATGACAATTCACGTCATGGAAGGTTTATTTGATATATGATGAATTTTCATATTATGACGCTCTTTCCTGAAATGGTAACTGATGGTCTTAACACCAGTATTTTAAAAAGGGCAATTGATAAGAATTTAATATCAATAGATGCTGTACAGATTAGAGATTATACTCTTGATAAGCACAACAAGGTTGATGATTATACCTATGGTGGCGGTGCGGGGATGCTTATGCAGGCCCAGCCCGTTTATGACTGTGCTATGGACATACAAAAGAAAATCCTTGAAAAAGGACGTAATAAATCAAGAGTAGTATTTGTTACACCAAGAGGCTTTACATTTAATCAGAAGATGGCACAAGATTTTTCCAAAGAAGAAGATCTAATCTTCCTTTGTGGTCATTATGAAGGAATAGATGAAAGAGTTCTTGAAGAAATTGTTACAGACTATGTTTCAATTGGAGACTATGTACTTACCGGCGGCGAACTACCTGCAATGGTAATGATTGATGCCATATCAAGACTTGTTCCGGGTGTTTTAAATAACAGTGAGTCTTCGGAAACAGAATCTTTTAGTGACGGCCTTTTAGAGTATCCTCAGTATACAAGACCTGAAACCTGGCATGACAAAACCGTTCCCGCTATTTTGCTTAGCGGACACCATGCCAATGTAGAAAAGTGGAGACTTGAACAATCACTTATACAGACTCAGAAATTCAGACCTGATATGTATGAAAAATGGATGGAATTACATCCTGTTGTAGAAAAGAAAAAAAGGCGCAGGAAAAAGAAAATACCGCTTGATTTATAGCAGGCTGTATGATAAACTACTAACGTTGCAATTTATGGGGATGGTCCTCTGTTACAAAGGTATTAAGAACATCCGACGATTTAGGAGGAAAAAACAATGCATGAGATTATCGAAAAGATCGAAGCAGCACAGGTAAGAAACGACCTTGCAGATTTCAATGTAGGTGATACTGTAAAGGTATCAGTTAAGATTAAGGAAGGAAACAAAGAGCGTACACAGATTTTTGAAGGTACTGTTTTAAAGAGACAGGGTGGCGGCGCTAGAGAAACTTTCACAGTTAGAAAGCTTTCAAACGGTGTTGGCGTAGAAAAGACATGGCCTCTTAACTCCCCTAATGTACAGAAGATTGAAGTTGTTCGTAAGGGTAAAGTTCGTCGTGCAAAACTTAACTACTTAAGATCACGTGTAGGTAAGGCTGCTAAGGTTAAAGAACTTGTTAGATAATTTTTAGCGACTAAAGGAGCAATGTATAATTGCTCCTTTTTTTTTGTTATGGTATTATTTTTTTAACTGTGATTACTTGGAGTTAAAAATGTCGAGACGAAATAAAGGCTTAAGTTTTTCAAGAAAGCCACGAAGACAATTGGGACCTGAATTCTTTAAAGAACTGTTTTCATGGGTATTTATAGTGTTTATATCTGCCTTTCTAGCGGTTGTCCTTATGTATGTGTTTGGCGCAAGGACTAATGTTATTGGTAACTCGATGGAAACTGAACTATATTCGGGTCAGGAAATACTGATAAACAGAATGGTATATACTATTTCATCACCTAAAAAGGGTGATGTAGTTGCTTTTCAGCCTAATGGAAATGAGAATTCTCACTATTATATTAAAAGAGTAGTTGGTATTCCGGGTGAGACTCTTCAGATTATTGATGGCTATTTATATATAGATGGAAAAAGATGCATCGAAGATCCTTCTTTTGACAAGATGGCTGATGCAGGTATTTTGGAAAATGAATTAAAACTTGGTAAAGAAGAATACTTTGTATTGGGCGATAACCGAAATTTCAGTGAAGATTCAAGATCAGGTAATGTCGGCGTAGTTAAGCAAAGTTATATGATAGGAAAGGTCTGGTTTAAACTTTCAACAAACCTTGAAGACCTTGGTTTTGTAAAGAGAAAATAGGGAGACTTATTAATGATAGTTCAATGGTATCCCGGGCATATGAATAAAGCCCGCAAGATGATGGAAGCGGACATGAATCTTGTCGATTTGGTAATCGAGATTCTTGATGCAAGAGTTCCGTTAGCTTCCAGAAATCCTGAGATAAATAAGATGGCTAAAAACAAGATGAGAATCGTTCTTTTGAATAAGGCTGATCTTGCTGATAAAGCCGTAAACGATATGTGGAAGAAGTACTTTGAAAGCCGTGGAATCGGAGTTGTTATGATTAACTCTAAGAACAAGGAAGGTATTAGAAACGTTCTTCCTAAGGTTAAAGAAGTTTGTGCTGCCAAGATTGAAAGAGACAGGGCAAGAGGAATTAAAAATCGTCCTATAAGAGCTATGGTTGTAGGTATTCCCAACGTTGGAAAATCTACATTTATAAATGCTTTTTCAGGGAAAAATGTTGCCAAAACCGGTAATAAACCCGGTGTTACAAAGGGTAAACAGTGGATTAAGATTAATAATGAACTTGAACTTTTAGATACTCCAGGTATTTTATGGCCCAAGTTTGAAGACCAGAATGTAGGCATTAAGCTTGCACTTATTGGTTCAATTAATGATGAGATTTTGCAGGTTGAGGAGCTTTGCGGAAATCTTTTGGTTTATCTTTATGAGAATTATCCTGAACTTATCAAGGAACGTTTTGATATTACTGAGGATACATTAAAGCCCTTAGAAGAAGAGCAGGATGGCTATATTTGTACCAAAGAAAGCCTTCTTCTTGATGCTGTAGCCAAGAAGCGCGGTTGCCTTAAGCAGGGCGGTGTTTCGGACTATTTCAGAGCATCTAATGTTTTGCTCGAAGAGTATCGCAATGGTAAAATTGGTCGTATTTCGCTTGAAAGACCATAATTTGGAGGGGAAATGAATTCTAAAGCTAAAGAAGTTTTAAGCACAAGCTTATATTTTTTGTTTGTAATTATAGTATGTTTTCTTGTTGTTAAATATGTAGCCCAGAGAACCGAGGTTATTGGTGTATCAATGATGGAGACACTTCATGATGGAGATAATCTTATCATGAATAAGATTTCCTACAGACTTGGCGAACCCGAGCGTTTCGATATTGTTATTTTTCCTTTTAGAAATGACGAAAGAAAGAATTACATTAAAAGAATAATCGGACTTCCCGGTGAGACTATCCAAATCGATGACCATGGAAACATATTTATTAATGGCGAACTTTTGGAAGAACATTATGGAAAAGATGTTATTGAAAATCCGGGAAGAGCGGCTGAACCCTTTGTTCTTGGTGATGACGAATACTTTGTAATGGGTGATAACCGCAATAATTCCGAAGACTCACGATTTTATGAAGTTGGACCTGTACACAGAGATGAGATTTTAGGTAAGGTCTGGATCAGAATCTTTCCTTTAAACCGTTTTGGAAAAGTAGATAAGTAATCAGTAAACATTGGAGAATGCTATGAGCGACAAAAAGTTGGGGCTTATTAAAGAAGAACTTGATAATACGGTTGAAAAAGAACTTGCATCTTTCATTAGTGAGTACGAGATTGATGAAAGACCGGGTGTTATTAAACTTGTTGACAAGGCCAAGAAAAAACTTTGCGCTTATGAAACAGAAGTATTAAGGATAGAAGCCTTAAAGGCCTATGAAAGAAAGTATGAAAGCCTTGGATATGTTTGTGGGATTGATGAAGTAGGAAGAGGTCCCTTTGCAGGCCCTGTAGTTGCGGGTGCTGTTATTCTTCCCAAGGACTGTGATATTTTGTATATAAATGATTCCAAAAAGCTTTCCGAAAAAAAGCGTGAGGAATTATATGATATTATTATGGAAAAGGCTGTCTGTGCTTCTCTTGGTTATGTTGGGCCTGAAAGAATAGATGAAATCAACATTTTGCAGGCTACATATGAAGCGATGCGACAGGCTATTTCCAAGCTTGACCCTAAGCCCGATGTTTTATTAAATGACGCTGTTACTATTCCCGGCGTAGATATTAAGCAGGTTCCTATTATTAAAGGTGATGCTAAAAGTATTTCTATCGGTGCCGCGAGTATTATTGCTAAAGTTACACGAGACCGTCTGATGGTTGAGTATGACAAAATGTATCCTGAGTATCATTTTGCAAGTAATAAAGGATATGGTAGTGCAGATCATATAGAAGCAATAAAGAAATACGGAAAAACGCCGATACATAGAATGAGCTTTATTCATAATTATATTTAGTGCTTGACTCATAAAGAGGGGGCAAAAATGGCCATTCTTCCTACAAACTTTCTAAATAATCTAATGACTCGTCCGGATACTGCGGCTAACCAGAATGTTCAGGCCGCAGCCCTTGCTGTGTCTGATGCCAATAAAATGGCAGTATTAGATCTTATTAACTCCCTTTCTCCGGGAGACACTCTCGTTGGTAAAGTTTTATATGCAGATAATGAAAACCTTTCACTTCAGACAAGAGAAGGGCTTATTTTAAATGCTAAAAATGGTTCTGAGATACCCTTGACCAAGGGGGAATCAGTTGCTTTTGAAGTTGAAAGATCTAATAGAAGGTCTGTAACCTTAAGACCTTTATTTCAGAATACCGCCAAAGATCAGACTACTGTTATTGCTCTTAGACAGGCCGGAATTCCCGTAAACGGAAGAAGCGTTGAGATGACTGTTAGAAATATGCAGTATGGTCTTAATGTCGACAGAGATTCTTTAAGTGCTTCTTTTAAAGATGTATCGTTATATCCTGAAGCCCCTGTAAAGAATATTGTTGATTTGCAAAGAATGGGTATTGAGGTAAATGAACTTACATTAAAACAGTACGAAAGTTATTTAAACTCCGAGAATTTAATTTCGGATGCCTTATCTTCAATTAGTTCTAACATTTCAGATGCTTTATCGGATGAGGTTCTTGCATTTCTTCCTGATTTAAAAGAAATTAATGAGGAAGCCTTAAACGAGGCGCTTGAAACTCTTGAAAATCAGGACGAAACAAACGCAGAGGAAAACTTATTAGAAAGACTTAATGCCTCATATCTTAAGAATGCAAGGATGAATTATCCTCAGGATTCTTTGTTAAATACAATTGAAAAGTTTTCAAATAAACTCAGTGATATGCCTTCTTTTGCTGAAGTAAATGTCAGTGAAGGCGAGCTTGAGATTTTAAAGGATTCGATAAAGTCATTAAATCTTACCACAGATAATCTTGATAAGATAGAGATAAATGATAATTCAACAACGCCTTCAAAGGCATTGGCTGCATTTTTGTCGGATATAAAGGCTAATGTTGAAAATCTTTCAAATGCTGCTAATTTAATTGATGATTCAACTGATGTTGCAAGAATGTTTAACAGTCAGCTTCAGGGCTTTGAAAGTTTACTAAAATCCGCTGTTATAGATAATTTAGTTAAAAGAACGTTTATGTCACAGTGGTCTTTAAATAAAGAAAAGATTGCTGACAAGGCCGAGATTAAGGACCTTTACGGACGTTTGTTTGAACAAACCAGAGATTTGACTGCTATGCTTCAAAATAGTGGAATTAATAATGAAAGCATTACAACACCGGTTAACAATCTTGCTGAGAATATCCAGTTTATGGATGCCATGAATCAGTTTGTCCCTTATGTTCAGATTCCTTTTCATAATTCGGATAATAACAATGCTTCCGAACTTTATGTTTTTACCAATAAAAAACATATGGCTGAAAAGGGTGGGGAGATAACTGCCTTTATTCATCTTGATATGAATAATATCGGACCTACTGATGTTTTCGTTAAACTATCAGATAACGAACATATAACTACAAAGTTTACATTAAGAGATGACGATGTCCTTTCTTTTGTCGGTGCACACATGGACATTCTTTCTAAGCGCCTTAGGGAAAAGGGTTATTCATTCAACGCTGAAATGGTTAAGATGGATGATTTTAAGTCATCGATAGAAAAGACACTTGATAACACGACTCAGAAACTGATGATTGCTAACACATCGTTTGATGCAAGGGTATAGATATGGCAGATGATAAAAACAAACAAAAGCCTAAGCAGGCCATAGCACTTGAGTATGATCCTAATGATATTGCGCCCAGAGTTGTCGCAACCGGTAGCGGATTTTTTGCCGAAAAGATTCTTGATCGTGCCAAAGAATCCAACATTCCCATTCATGCTGATGAACAGCTTGCAAACACGCTTTCTAAGCTGGATGTCGGTGAGGCTATTCCGCCTGAACTTTATGAGGTTGTTGCTGAAATTCTGGTCTTTGTGGATGCGATGGATAAACTTAAAGGAAAGATGGGCAATTAAACTAAAGGGGAGAAATGCAGGGGTAATACTTATTGAGAAATACAAGGTTAGAGGGTAACATCGGCGAAGATATTGCTATGATGTTTTTAACTAAGCAGGGCGTCGAGGTTTTAGAAAGAAACTACCGAATAAAAGGTGGTGAAATCGACATTATTTACAAAGATGGAGATTATCTTTCTTTTGCCGAAGTAAAATATAGAAGCAGTGGTGCATTCGGTCAGGCCTATGAAGCAGTTGATTATGCCAAAAGAAAGCGTATATGCAAGGCATCAAGGGTATACTTATATTCAAAGCATATTCCGGAAAATGTTTATATCAGATACGATGTTATATCTATAATGGATAAAGAAGTTACATGGTACAAAAATGCTTTTGATTATGCGAATTAATAATTACTTAAGATTATTTTACGCGACTTATTCGTTTTATCTATTACTATATGTATGTTAGTTTGGACTATTAAAAAAGAGAGGGTACTTAAATGAGCAAAATTTTAGTTTGTGATGATGATCATGAAATTGTTGATGCGATTGAGATATATCTTATGCAGGAAGGCTTTGAAGTTGTAAAAGCTTATGATGGCATCGAGGCTATTGAAGCTCTTAAAAAGGATGATATTCAGCTTCTTATTATTGACGTCATGATGCCCAGACTTGATGGTATTCATGCAGTTTTAAAGATTAGAGAATCATACAGCATACCGATTATTATTCTTTCAGCCAAGACTGAAGACCCTGATAAGATTTTAGGACTTAATGTCGGTGCCGATGATTATCTTCCAAAGCCCTTTAACCCTCTTGAACTTGTTGCAAGAGTGAAAAGTCAGCTTAGAAGATATACTAAGCTTGGAAATATGCCTTCAGAAGTTTCTAACGTTTTTCAGGTTGGTGGTCTCATTATTAATGACGACACCAAGGAAGTTATCGTTGATGACGTAGAAGTTAAGCTTACTCCAATCGAGTACAATATCCTTCTTTTGCTTGTCAAAAATCAGGGACATGTTTTCTCAATTGATCAGATTTATGAAAGAATCTGGAATGAGCAGGCAATTGGTGCAGATAATACGGTTGCTGTACACATAAGACATATCCGTGAAAAGATTGAAATTAACCCTCGTGAGCCCAGATATCTTAAGGTTGTATGGGGCGTTGGTTACAAGATTGATAAGATGTAAAAAATGATGCTTTAAACATTATTGCTATAAACAGGAGTATTTGGATTGAAAAAGAAAAAGACTTCCAAGATAGGACAACAGTTTTTGATACTTGTCCAGGCCTTAAGTCTTGCCTGTCTGGGTGTTACAGTTCTTTTTTACCTTTTTAGCGCAAGGCTTTTTATTTCAGAGGGTGGTATTAAATATAATGATCATAGAATTGCTTCTTTAGGTGAACTTAGAAGCAATTTTTATGATGCAGATATTTATGTTGAGAATCTTCAAAATACTCTCGATGATATCGGTAAACTTGTAGTTATCAAAGAGGAAGTTGAAAATGGTGGTGTCTATGATGGCGAAAAACTCATAAACATTGGTGAGTATGCCTACAGGGACAAAGAAGGTTCATATACAGGGCCTACGGTATATTATCATCTCGACGATTTGATTTCATGGGAACAGTCAGGCTTTGATCATGTTTTCCACACTTTTGAGTCATTTGAGCAGATGGATGAATACTTTAAACCAAATGTTTCATATGTTTTCAACGGGTCTAAGGAAAATTCTTCAAATAAGAATGAGGATTTAAATAAGAATTCATCCAAGAAGAGCGAAGAAACTGAAAAGAAGGTCTTAACAGAAGAACAGAAGAATGCAAGTGTGGACACAACCGACAGGGGTAACAAGGTTCCTACACTTGATATGATTACTGAAGTATATAAAAACAGTGATGGCAAGGAACTTATCGAGTGCGCAAGAAATGCTGAAGAGTATACTCTTTTATGTACTGTTCTTGAAGAGACCGCATCAAAACTTTACAAAAGCTATATAAATTATCAGCTTTATAATGAATATTATTCGACTGAAGAATCAAACATTAAATACTTCGTTTCTTTTGGCGATGGTAAGAATAAAAAGGTTTATTCTAACCTTTTAAATGCAAGAACGATATCTGAAGAAGTTATTCCTGATTATTTTAAGGAATTAGGCGAGTACCTTTACATTAACCTTGATAACAAGGAGTTTTTAACAAATACGCCCTTGTATTTTGACTCTGTAAAGGATTCTTTCAATTTATACAACAGACTGTTTTTTGAAGACTGCGATATTTGGGTGGGGCTTGATATTTCTTACCCTGTAAGCGATGTGTATTCAGAAAACTTTTATGCTTTTAAAAATACAATTAAAATTTTCCCATGGATTGTAACAGGTGTAGCAACAGCTTTGATTGCATTCGTGGTGCTTCTTGTTACAAATACAGGGTATGAGATTAAAAACCATCACAAGGAAAACAAAGGTGAACTTGGCGATTTCGATAAGCTTCCGATAGAAGTTGAATTTCTTTTCTTTGTTTTATTAGGTACTATTATTTATATTTCATGTCGAATTGTAATGGACGATATGACTATATGGAAGACAAGTGAAAGGGCACTACTTATTGTTCCTGCCGGAATATTTATGTTCCTCTTTACCTATATTGTTCTGCTTGCTTTTTATACTGTTGTACGTCGTATAAGCAGTGAAAACTTCTGGGACAAAAGTTTTCTGGCCTGGCTTATCAGGAATCTTTTCTTTAGAAACAATAAGCTTAAAAGATTCTGGTGGCGCATTTACGATGAATCAAGTGTTGCTGTAAGAACCTGGTCAAAGTACCTTCTTTTTATGGTTTATAATACATTCTGGGCATGTATGTTATTCTTTAGTTCCCATCCGGTATTAAGCTTTATGGCACTTTTTGTGTTTGACACTTTTGCAGGCTTTTATCTTTTCTTTAAGAATGTTGAGCAAAAGAAAATAGTCGATGGTATCCGAAGAATTAACACAGGTGAATACGATTACAAGATTGATATCTCAAAGATGCACGGTGATACCAAGGCATTTGCTGAAGCCGTTAATGATATCGGACTTGGTTTAAAGACTGCTGTTGAAACATCTACAAGAGATGAAAAACTTAAGGCTGACCTGATTACAAATGTTTCTCACGATATAAAAACTCCTTTGACATCAATTATCAACTACGTTGATTTGATTAAAAGAGAAAATATTGAAAACGAAAAAGTAAATGGATACATAGCTATCCTTGATGAAAAGAGCCAGAGGTTAAAGCAGCTTACAATGGACCTTTTGGAGGCTTCAAAGGTAACAAGCGGAAATATTACTCTTGAATGCGAAAAGATTAACTTTACTGAGCTTTTGTATCAAAGTGAGGGTGAGTTTGAAGAAAAGTTCGAGGAAAAAGGCCTTACCGTTGTTAAGTGCGTACCCAACGATCCTGTTATGGTATGGGCTGATCCCAGAAGAATGTGGCGTATAATTGAAAATCTTTATGGAAACATTTACAAGTATGCTCTTGAAAACACCCGTGTTTATCTTGATTTATCAAGAAACATCGAAACCGAGGAAATGGTTCTTTCTTTAAAGAATGTTTCCAAAAACCAGTTAAATTTTGCAGCAGAAGAGCTGACTGAAAGATTTATACGAGGAGATGTTGCAAGGAGTACTGAAGGAAGTGGCCTTGGCTTATCAATTGCCAAGTCATTAACTCAGGCACATAACGGAAACTTTGATATCTACCTTGATGGAGATCTTTTTAAGGTGACATTAACATTCCCTTTATATAAAGAAAAGAATAATGAAGATTAATCGTAGCGTTTCGGAAATTGTTTTGATTTCCGAAACGTTTTTTTTGTGAATTGTATTAATTTCTGCTTAAGGTGAGTCTATATTTATTGCATGAAATAACGCAATATGTTATCGTTTAAAATAAGTACGACACTAGATGTTGTAAGAAGGAGGATAAATGAGAAAAGGATTCGTAAGGTGTTACGCTATCGTTATAGCTGCTGTGGCCTTAATGTTTAATAAGGTACCGGCCAATGCTATGGACGTAAGTAATAAGGTGGTTTTGCAGGAAAATGTTATAACTCCTAAAGGAGTTGTTAAGCCTGCTGCAATAACCGGATTAAAGATTGATAAAGATGATTATACTCTCCACTGGAATGCTATTTCAGGTACATACTGCTACGAGATAGCAGCATATGGAAGTGATGGCAAGTGGTATTATGATGGAGGAAACTCATCATCACCTCAGTGGCTTGAGATTAAAGACCCTAATCAGGTAACAGAAGTATCTACTGAAAATACAGTAGCACAGATTCTTGCCAAACTTTGCATACTTGATGGTTCAGGCAAAACTTCAGTTATGCCTAAAGCCGGAGAAACATATACAATTTGTGTTCGTGCGGTAAACGCAGGTATTGGCGCGGATGGTAAGGTAAACGCTAAAGTTAATGGTGATTATGCAACCATTTCTTACAAAATGCCTTCCTATAACTACAAGAAGACTGAAAATATTACACATTTTTCATACCAGGGATTTGATAAAGAAAATGACAGATTTACATTTTCTATTCCTGAGGTAGATCCTTATACAGAAATGTCTCTTCAGCTTTCTTTATATTCTAATTTATCTAAGGGTGCCGTAAAAAGACTTAAGTATGATCCTGTGTCAGGTCTTTACTATGTTAATCGCGATACTCTTGCTATGTTTGACGGCAAAGTTCTTTATTTTAGAGTATACTGCCCTGTAAATAAGTCCAAGACAGGTTCATACTATTATTCTAATTCAACACCTGTTCAGGTTAGAGATGATGCTAATAAGCTTTTGGGCACTATTACTAATTTGGCAATTACTGAAAGACAGGAAGAAGGCAGACTTGTATTTACATATACAGATAAAGTAGAAGAGGGCTCTAAAGTAAAACTTATATATTCAAAAAGTGCTTCTTTTTCCGATGCTAAGAATGCTGATTTAATTGATGGAACATATTCAGTAAAACTTTCAGCTCTCGATGAAAATGTAAAGTATTACTTTAAAGCAAATGTCACAAGAGAACTTACTAAGTTCTTATGGAGCGATGGAACAGAGACCAAGGACGCATTTACTTCAAGAGCTAAGGCTGCTTTAGGCGTGTCAGATGTTACTGTATATACTCCTTTTTCGGGCGTAACTTTATACTATGTTAAATATTCTGAAATCAATGCAGCAGGTATTGATTCAAATGTTGTTAACTACACAAAGGTAACAAAGTGTACTGATATTGCTAAGTTCGGCCTTGAAAATGTTGGCGGAAATGTAAAAGTTTTATTTAATAATACAGCTTTAAAAGCAGATGAAAAGATTCAGGTATGCTGGTCAACTAAGTCTGATTTTAAGGCCGGAAAAGATTCATATGGTGAGCCATATACAAAATCCAAGATTTTTGATCATAAGTCATCTGCTAGCGGTGAAGTTTATCTTACACTTGCACCTGTAAAAACATATATTAAAGCAAGAATTGTTAAGTCTGAAAACGGATACAAGTCAGGTGCTGATACTCAGGAATCCTATTTTTACGGAAAATGGTCCAAGGTAGAAAATATCAAGCCTGAGATTATGCCTGCAACAATTTCCTTCCATGACAAGTCGACTAAATCTGTGACTGTTTTTGTAGGAACAAAGGGTGGTGTATCTTCAGGTGTTGAAATTGGCAGATACAACGGCTCTTCATATAAGACTATCTACACCGGAACTGATCCTTACTATACATTTAGTAAACTTACTTCAAATAAGGAATATAAGTTCAGAGCAAGAAGATATTATTATGATACCGCAACTAAGAAGAAAATATATAGCCCCTGGGTTGAAGCTTCTTTAGTTACATGGGGAACAGATTTCAATGTTAAAGCTAAGGCTAATTCAGCAGACAGTGTAACTATTACATGGGATAAAGTAGCAGGAACATCCGAATATCAGGTATTCAGAGCCAAGGCAGAGTACAATAGTGCTACAGGAAATAGTAAGTATTATTCTTACGAGTTATTGACCACTTTATCACCTTCAGTAAAGACTTTTACTGACAAAAAACTTTCTTCTTACACCAATTATTCATATGTAGTAAAGGCCAAAAGAAAGATTGGCAGCAAGACCTATCTTGTTCAGGGCCAGGATGATGTATACACAGGTTTTGATAAGATTGATACATCAACCTATATAATGAAGGATGGCAAGGTTGCATTATGCTGGAAGCCTGTTGTTGGTGCAACAAACTACTATGTTGAAAAGTATAATTTCACTACTTCATCATGGGCTAAATATAAGACCCTTGGAAAGAGCTCATATAAGACTGCTCTTCCTATATGCAAGTCTGTAAGAAAGAATGCTGCTTATGATTTGTATAGAGTACGAGCTGGTAAGAGTGGTGGTACATATTCATCATATTCTTCAAACGTTTACGTATATCCCAGACTTGATGCACCTAAGAAAGTTAAAGCAGTTGCATCTTCAAATGGTTCTGTAACAGTTACATGGGACAAAGTAGAAGGTGCCGACTACTATATGGTTTATAAGACCCAGTCTGCTTATAAGTCATATGATAGTGAAAAAGAAGGCTACACATATACAAATGTTAAGAAAGTTAATCCTTATGTAAAAGATTCTAAATCTTCATCAGGATACGCTCTTTTAAGCGACGAAAAGATGACAAGCTGCAAACTTACAGATTCAAGAATTGTTGCAAAAGATTCTTTTGGATACGAAAGTGTTCTTAATGAAGGACCCGCTGCAGGCAGATCATACTATTATGTCGTAGCATGCCGAAAGATAAACAGTGAAGCTTCTTATGATGAAAAGTCATCTGTTTATGTAAGCGCAGGAAGTGATTGTGATACTGTCTATGTATTTGACACCAGCGTTAAACCTCAGCTTACAGTAACAGCATCAAAGAAGAAGAATGTTATTTCATGGAAGAAATTAAAGAATGTTTCATGCGTTGAAATATACAAGGCAAGCGGAAACTCAAATAAGTTTAAAAAGATTAAATCCATTAATTCATCCAAGACCACTTCTTATGAAGATACTGATGTAGTAAAGGGAACAAAATACTCTTACAAAATCAGAGCAGGATTTATGGATAAAAACGGTGAACTTGTTTATACACAGTATACAGCCGTAAAATCAGTAACAGGTAAGTAATATATATAGAAGTTGGGGATATTAATTGTCCTCAACTTCTATTTTTTGTCTTGACGTAAAAGCGCTTTTTGATTAAAGTATTATCGGTTATTCAGTAAAGATTTATGTTTCATTTTTATTAAGTGGGAGAAAAATAATGCCTGAATTAAAATTACTTGAAAATGCACTTCCGGTAGCACCTTTAAAAGTTGTAGCCTTAAGTTCGGCCGCTAAACTAGGAAAAAGTGTAGACAATTATCTTGTTGACTTTAGAAAACATACTAAAACCGGTATTAAGTCTGATCCTGCATTTAACGGTTATGTTGAACCTACATATCTTATGAATGCAAGTTGTCCAAGATTTGGAACCGGAGAAGGTAAGGGTGTATTTAACGAATCCGTACGTGGTAAGGATTTGTTTATCCTGGTTGATGTATGTAATTCAAGTATTACATATACAATGAACGGTTATACCAATCACATGTCACCTGATGATCATTATCAGGATTTAAAAAGAATAATCGCCGCTGCAACAGGTAAGGCAAGAAGAATAAATGTAATTATGCCTTATCTTTATGAAGGAAGACAGCATAAAAGAAACGGAAGAGAATCACTTGACTGTGCTTATGCTCTTGAAGAACTTTCAGCAATGGGTGTTGAAAACTTTATTACCTTTGATGCTCATGATCCGCGAGTTCAGAATGCAACTCCGCTGTGCGGCTTTGATAATTTCAGCGCAAACTACCAGTTCGTAAAATCACTTTTAAGAAGTGAAGAGGACATGATAATAGATAAGGAACATACAGTAGTTATAAGCCCTGATGAAGGTGCACTCGACAGAGCGGTATATTTTGCCAATGTACTTGGTGTTAATGCCGGTATGTTCTACAAAAGAAGAGATTATACTAAGGTTGTGAATGGAAAGAATCCTATTGTAGCCCATGAATTTCTTGGTGAAGATATTGACGGAAAAGATGTCATCATCATTGATGATATTATTTCGTCAGGAGAATCAATGATTGATACTGCTAAGCAACTTAAGTCAATGAATGCTAAAAGAATTTTCATTCTTGCAACATTTGGTCAGTTCACTAATGGGTTTGCTGCATTTGATGAAGCTTATGAGAAGTGTATATTTGATAAGATTATTACAACAAATCTTATCTACACCAATCCTCAGCTTAAGGCAAAGCCTTATTACATTGAAGCTGACTGTGCCAAGTTTATTGCTCAGATTATCGACTTTACAAATCATAACCTTTCAGTTTCAAATGTTATTACACCTACTGAAAAGATTAGAGAAGCAGTTCATTTATATAATGAACGTCAGTCTTACGAGGTGTAAAACTTAATAAATGAACTTATGGAGTTTCCATTAATGGCTTAGATTATTATCTTGGATAATATGTCATTTAGTGGAAACTCTTTATTTATTTGTATACATATTGTATAATAACTTAAATTGGGATTGGTATGTACATAGTATTTTTAATACCTTTTTCAACAATATGTTTTTGATATTTATGGAGAAAAAATGAGCTGTAATAAGCAGGAAAAAAATCATATAGTTAGCAGTGTCCTTGCAGGTTCAGCTGCCGATTCGGCAGGTATTAAGCCAGGGGATTTGCTTATATCAATAAATGATGAACCTGTAGTTGATATATTTGATTATAGATTTAATTCTTTAAGTGCTGAAGTTGATCTGGTGCTTGAAAGAGATGGAAAGCAGTTTTCTTTACACGTTTCCAAAGAAGAAAGTGAAGATATGGGTCTGGATTTTGAAAACGGGCTCATGGATAACTATAGAAGTTGCCACAACAAGTGTATTTTCTGCTTTATTGATCAGATGCCTCCCGGAATGCGAGAGACGTTGTATTTTAAAGATGATGACTCAAGATTGTCATTTTTACAGGGTAATTATGTAACACTTACCAATATGTCCGACAAGGATGTTGACAGAATCATTAAATACAAAATGGAACCTATCAATATTTCCTTTCAGACGACTAATCCGGAACTTAGATGCAAAATGTTAAATAACAGATTTGCAGGAAATGCCCTTAAAATTGCAGACCGCTTTTACGAGGCAGGAATAGTAATGAATGGCCAGATCGTTCTTTGCAAAGGCGTAAATGATAAAGATGAACTTAAAAGATCAATTGAAGATTTATCTAAATATCTGCCGGTGCTTGAAAGCGTTTCGGTTGTTCCCGTTGGACTTTCAAAATATAGAGAAGGCTTATTTGAACTTGAGCCCTTCACCAAAGAAGACGCTATTGAAGTTATAGATACCATTGAATCATATCAGAAGAAATTCTACGAAGAGTATGGACTTCATTTTATCCATGCAAGCGATGAATGGTATATAACGGCCGGAAGAGAAGTGCCGGAGGAAGAACGCTATGATGGCTATCTTCAGCTTGAAAATGGCGTTGGTATGACAAGACTTATGGAGAATGAGTTTGATGAGGCATTTGATGCTCTAAATAAAAGCCCTATCGCTAAATTCTTTATGAAGAAATATGAGGCAACTATTGTTACAGGAAGATTGTTCTTCCCTTATCTTAAAAAGTTTGCCGACAAGGTTATGAATGAATTTCCGAAGATTGAGCTTGATGTTGTTCCGATTCGTAATGATTTCTTTGGTGAATTGATTACGGTCTCCGGTTTACTTACCGCTCAGGATATCATAAAGCAGCTTAAAGAACGTGGATACAAGAAGAACGTTCTTTTGCCAAGAAATGTTTTGAAGGCTGATGAGCCTATATTTCTTGATGATATGACTTTGGATGAATTTACAAAAGAACTGAATGCAAATATTTCTACTACACAAAATGGTGGGGAAGGATTGCTTAGTTCAATGTTAGGAAAGAAAGTTAAAGAAAGGTAGTTTATGGAAGAAAATAAGTCAAGAAAACCTATAGTTGCGGTTGTTGGAAGACCAAACGTTGGTAAATCAACATTTTTCAACGCACTTGCAGGTGAAAAAATTTCTATAGTTAAGGATACTCCCGGTATTACAAGAGATCGAATTTACGTTGATGTTACATGGCTTAACGATACATTTACTCTTGTTGACACTGGCGGTATCGAGCCTGAAAGTCAGGATATTATTTTAAAGCAGATGCGTGAGCAGGCCGAGATGGCTATCCATACTGCAGATGTTATTTTATTTATGGTTGATGTTAAGCAGGGACTTACAGATGCAGACTCCAAGGTTTGCGACATGCTTAGAAAGTCTCATAAGCCCGTTCTTTTGGTCGTAAATAAAGTTGACAGTTTTGAAAAGTATATGGCTGACGTATACGAATTTTATAACCTTGGTATTGGAGATCCATATCCTGTATCATCTGTAAACAAACTCGGTTTTGGTGATCTTTTGGATGAGGTTGTTAAGCATTTTGAAGGTCTTAATACTGAAGCTGTAGAAGATGAGAGGATTAAGGTAGCTATCGTTGGTAAGCCCAATGTAGGAAAGAGCTCACTCATAAATGCAATTCTTGGCGAAGACCGTCTTATCGTTTCAGATATCGCCGGAACAACCAGAGATGCGGTTGATACTGATGTTGTTTATAACGACAAGGAATATGTTTTTATTGATACTGCTGGTGTACGTAGAAAGAGCCGTATTCATGAAGATCTTGAGCATTTTATGATTATTCGTACTATCAGTGCTGTTGAAAGAGCCGATGTCGTCGTTATGATGATTGATGCTACAGAAGGGGTAACTGAGCAGGATGCCAAGATAGCCGGTATTGCGCATGATAATGGTAAGGCTGTTATTATTGCCGTAAATAAGTGGGATGCTGTTGAAAAGGATGACAAGACTATATACAGATTTACTGAAGAAGTTCAGGATATTCTTTCATTCATGCCTTATGCAGAAATTATTTTTATCTCAGCTAAGACCGGACAGAGAATCCCTAAACTTTTTGAAACTATTGATGCGGTTAATGAAAATCATTCAATGCGTGTTGGAACCGGTGTACTTAATGAAATCATGACCAGAGCCGCTGCCATGCAGCAGCCTCCTACAGATAAGGGAAAGAGACTTAAATTATTCTACATGACACAAGCGTCAGTTAAGCCTCCGACATTTGTTATCTTTGTTAATGACAAAGAACTTATGCATTTTTCTTATACAAGATATATTGAAAACCAGATAAGAGATGCATTTGGTTTTAAGGGAACTCCACTTAGATTTATCATTAGAGAAAGAAAAGAAAAATAGAGAGGATGTACATAAGATGATTCGTCTTTTACCTATCGTTATTGGTTATTTGTTGGGAAGTTTTCAAACTGCATATTTTTATGGAAAAATTAAGGGCATTGATATTCGTGAACACGGAAGTGGAAATGCCGGAACTACAAATACTTTAAGAGTATTAGGTCCTAAGGCCGGACTTGTAGTTTTTGTTGGCGATTTGATTAAGTGTATCATTGCCGTAACGCTTACAAGATTTCTTATATCACCCAATTACCCTGAAATTGGACCGCTACTTATGATTTATGCCGGCGCAGGCGCAATTATTGGTCATAACTATCCTTTTTATCTTAAGTTTAAAGGTGGTAAGGGTATTGCCTGCACAGGTGGACTTATGCTTTCTTTCCACTGGATTTTTATTCCGGTAGGACTTATCACATTTTTTGGTACTTTCTTTATCACTCACTATGTATCACTGGGATCATTACTTCTTTATGTGGTATTCCCGGTTGAACTTATTATTTCAGGTCAGCTTGGTCTATATCATGTATCTCAGGCTGTGTTAAATGAGATGTATATTGTAGTCTTTCTTTTGACTATTCTTGCATATGTTAAGCATGCAGGTAATATTAAGAGACTTTTGACTCATACTGAAAGAAAAACTTATTTAACTAAGAAAAATAAAGTAGATTAATACTTTTTGATTGGAGACAATTAACATGAGTAAAGTTGGAATTATTGGAGCAGGTTCATGGGGCATTGCGCTTGCTGTTTTACTTGAAAAAAACGGTCATAATGTCACTGTCTGGTCAATTATTGAAGACGAAATTAAAATGCTTAACGAAAAAAGGGAGCATGTAACAAAACTTCCCGGAGTTAAGCTAAATGAAAATATTAAATTTAGCGTTGATCTTGAAAGCACAGTTAAGGACAATGAAGTTTTAGTTTTGGCTGTTCCTTCACCTTTTGTTAGAAAAACTGCACAGTCAATGAAGCCTTTTGTTTCAGAAAATCAGATTATTGTAAATGTTGCAAAGGGTGTTGAAGAAGCATCGCTTATGACTCTTTCACAGGTTATAGAAGAAGAAATTCCACAGGCACAGGTTGCTGTTATGTGTGGTCCTTCTCATGCTGAAGAGGTTGGACGAGGAATTCCTACAACTATCGTAGTTGGCGCTCGTAAAAAGAAAACTGCTGAGCTTTTGCAGAATCTTTTTATGAATGAAGTATTCAGAGTATACATTTCTCCTGATGTTTTAGGTATGGAAATCGGCTCGGCTCTTAAAAATGTAGTTGCGCTTGCTGCAGGTATTGCTGACGGACTCGGCTACGGTGATAATTCTAAGGCCGCTTTGATTACACGTGGTATTGCTGAAATAACACGTCTTGGTACTGCAATGGGTGGTAAGGCTGAAACCTTTGCAGGTCTTACCGGTATCGGTGATTTGATTGTTACTTGTGCAAGTATGCATTCAAGAAACAGACGTGCCGGTATATTAATTGGTCAGGGCAAGACGATGCAGGAAGCTATGGATGAGGTCCAGATGGTTGTTGAAGGTGTTTACAGCGCCAAGGCGGCAATCGGTCTTTCCAAGAAATATAATGTTGAACTTCCTATTATTGAGCAGGTAAATAAGATTTTATTTGAAGATAAATCAGCAGCTGAGGCTGTTTTGGAACTTATGGTTAGAGACAAGAAAATCGAGATAGGAGAAGACTTCGATGAATAACTTTTCTTCAACAGATGAATATATTGCTTCCGAAGAACTTATGGGCAGTGTAAATATTGCAATTGCTCTTGAAAAACCTTTGTTAATAAAAGGTGAACCCGGAACTGGTAAAACTATGCTAGCGAAAGCTGTGGCCAAGGCTCTTGGTAAGAAACTTTTGATTTGGAATATTAAGTCAACAACTAAGGCTCAGGAAGGTCTTTATACTTACGATACAATCCAAAGACTTTATGATTCTCAGTTCGGAAACGAAGGTGTTGATGATATTGCAAACTACATTAAACTTGGAAAATTAGGCGAAGCTTTTGAGTCTGAAGAACAGGTTGTTTTGCTTATTGATGAAATTGATAAGGCTGACTTGGAATTTCCTAACGATTTACTTTGGGAACTTGATCAGATGGAATTTTACATCCATGAAACCAAAAGAAGCGTTAAGGCCAATAAAAGACCTATCGTTATCATTACATCAAATGCTGAAAAAGAACTTCCTGATGCATTTTTAAGAAGATGTATTTTCCATTACATTGATTTCCCCAGCAAGGAACTGATGGAAGAAATCGTTCGTAGTCATTTTGATAATGTTGAAGAAAATATGTTAAAGAACGCTCTTGATACCTTCTATGAGATTCGTACATATTCACAGCTTAGAAAGAAACCTGCAACAAGTGAACTTATTGACTGGTTAAATGCCATGATGATTGGCGGCATTGATCCTAATAAGATTAAGGCAGAACTTCCTTTTGTTGGTGTACTTATAAAGAAAGATGAAGATCTTGAGGTTGTCAGGAGACGAGTTAATTAATGTTCACGACTTTTTTCTATACACTGAAAGCCAAGGGACTTGATGTTTCATTAAGTGAGTGGATAACTCTCCATGATGCACTAAATAAAGGCCTTAATAATTCATCCCTGACAGGATTTTATTATATGGCCCGTTCTATTTTAGTGAAGAATGAAACAGACTTTGATAAGTTTGATTTGGCTTTTGAAGAGTGTTTTAAAGGTATAAAAAGTGAAAATACAATAACGGATACCATGCTCGAGTGGTTGGACAAGTCTGATATGATGGAACTTTTACATGAAGAAGCGAGATCATTTTTAAATCAGTCTGAAGACCTTCAGGTTGATAAAGAAGATGTTGAGACCAAGTTTAAGGACAGACTTAAAGATCAGGATAGTGAGCATAACGGCGGTAATTACTGGATAGGTACTATGGGTAAAACCTCATTCGGTAATATGGGTGGTAACGTCGGTGGTATTCGTGTAGGCGGCAGTACAGGATATCAGTCTGCTTTTGCTGTTATGGGAGCAAGAAAGTATAAAGACTTTCGAAATGATAAGATGCTTGATAACAGGCAGTTTCAGATGGCCTTTAGAAAACTTAGACAGTTTTCATCAAAGCTTGATATTCCAAAGACTGAGCTTGATATTAACCAGACCATTGATGCAACCTGCAACAATGGCGGTTATTTAAAAATTGTAATGGATAAGCCCAGAAAGAACGCAGTAAAACTTTTGCTTTTAATGGACTCGGGTGGAACAATGATTCCCTTTACAAAGCTTTTAAATGAGCTTTTTCAGGCAATTCATAAATCCAATCATTACAAGGATGTAAAAACATATTATTTCCATAACTGTATTTATTCCAAATTGTATAAAACACCGGAGTGTGAGAATGGGGACTGGATAGATACGGAATGGATGTTTAGAAATATCGACAGTGATTATAAAGTTATAATCGTTGGAGATGCAGCTATGGCTCCTGAAGAACTGTATTCAGATACAGGTAATTACAGAGGGCCGAATGGTGGGCTATCGGGTGAACAGTGGCTTTTGCTTTTAAAGCAGCACTACAAAAAAGTGGTGTGGCTAAATCCTAAAATGGCTCCGGGTAATGCACCCTGGAGAGAAGCTGAAACCGCTATTAAGAATATTTTTCCTATGTATAAGTTGACAATAGACGGACTTAATGAAGCTTTAGTTAAGCTGATGTCCAGATAAATAAACCTCAAGGAGTGTTGTTCTTATGGAAAAAATCATGATAGTTGACGACAATATGGCTAATCTTATTATGGCCAAGAAAACGCTTGAAGACATTTACGAAGTTATTCCGGTTTCATCCGGTATATCAGCTTTGGAATGTTTAAATGATATGCCTGAACTTCCGGATTTGGTTCTTCTTGATGTTGATATGCCAAATATCAATGGCTTTCAGGTTATTTCCGAAATTAAGAACAAGAAAAAACTCACCAATATACCGATTATTTTCCTTACAGCGCAGGACGATGATGTTACTGAACTTGAAGGATATAATCTTGGAGCTGTTGACTATATTAAAAAGCCTTATGCAGCCAATCTGTTAAAAAAGCGTGTTGATATTCAGATTCAGCTTATTTTGCAGCAACGAAAGATAGCAGAATATACTTCCAATCTTTCTTCCTCAGTGCAGGAAAAAGTTAAAAGATTTGTTGAACTTCAGTATTCTGTAGTTGAGATGTTTGTAGGTATGCTTGAAAAAAGAAATGCTTTTGAAGGCCAGCATGCTAAGAGAATTGAAAAGGACATGGAAGTCTTTCTTAGCGCAATTGCAAGGCAGGAAAAGTATGGACTTTCAGCTGATGATTGTGCAACCATAAGTTTCGCTGCTAAGATTCACGATCTTGGTAAACTTTGCATTTCAGACAAATTTGTTGAAAGTAAAAAAGGCGGATTTGAAGCAGAAGCGTTAAAAACACATACACTTTTAGGTGCTGAGACTATTTCAAAGATTACCCAGCTTGCTAGCAATAACTCAAATTTCATGACATATGCGCTTAATATGTGCAGGTCACATCATGAAAACTGGGATGGTTCAGGATACCCAGACAGATCCCAAGGCGAGAGAATTCCTCTTGAAGCAAGAGTTCTTGCTATTGTAAATACTTACGATAATTTGCGTTATGCACAAGGTCCAATGACAGATGGCCGAAGACTTACTCATCAGGAAGCTATGATGAAACTTAAGTTTTTAAAATATACAATGTTCGACGCTAATCTTATGGAAATTTTCCTTTCTGTGGAAAAAGAAATTGCGGCGCTTAATCCTTAAAATCTTATATTTAATGGCAAGTTAATGTGTAAATTGTACTATATATCATATTTTTAGTATGAAGTATAGTACGATTTGCAGAGGACTTAATAATGATTTTTCGAATTAAAGATTATTTGTCAGATGATAATGAACTTGCCGAAAATCTGTTTTATTTATCAACATTTCTTACAGCAGTAGCTACAGGCGTTTTTTCGTCTATTGGATTGCTTTTACGCTTAGGTGGCTCAATTATTTCATTCAGTATAGCCTCATGTATTGAGTGCATTTTGCTTTTGTATTTTGGAAAGCGATTTCACAAAACCAAGCTTTTTACATACATTCTTTTAGCATCAACTAATTTCATCGCTTTTCCTTTAATGCTAACAATTGCACATTTTACTATTATCGAAATTCCGCTTTATTATCTAGTTGGAATTGTATTTACGTTTGTTTTATTAAAGGGAAAAGAACGTATTCTTTTCTTTGTTATTGAATTTGTTGTTGACTTAGGAACACTCTTTTATATTCAGTTTAGCAATAAGGACCTTACATACATGTCTCAATTAACCGTACTTAATCTTTATGTAAGAGTTGTTATGGCTATTTTCTTTTGCTCAAGTATATGTGGTCTTTTAATTTTTTACCGTAATCTTGTTATTACAAAGGAATTCAGAGAAAGAGAAGCAGCATCCAAGCAGGCTGAAGATGTAAGTTATGCTAAGGATATGTTTTTAGTAAATGTTTCTCATGAAATAAGAACTCCTTTGAATGCAATCATTGGAACTACTGAAGTTATTATTGATTCAAACGCTTCTAATCACATTAAAGAAATTGCATGTAATATTTCTAACTCAAGTCATGCACTTTTATCTATAACATCCGATCTTTTGGATTTTTCAAGAATGAATATTGATACTATCGGAGTGACAAAAGAAAAGTATGATTTATCAGCAATGCTTAACGATATTATCAATCTTTTAAACGTTAGACTTCTTGACTCTAACGTTGACTTCTTTGTAGATGTAAATCCCTTTGTTCCTAAAATTCTCATAGGAGATTCCGGAAAAATCCGCCAGGTTATCATCAACCTTCTTTCGAATGCTATTAAGTATACAAAAGAAGGCTCAATGACGTTAACTGTTGATTATGAACCTTCGGATGAAAAGAATATTTTACTTAAATTCGCTGTCTATGATACCGGTATAGGTATTAAAGAAGAGAATATTGAAAAGATATTTCAACCCCTTCACAGATCCGGATCTAATGAAGTTGACCACTCAATTGAAGGCAACGGTCTTGGCCTTGCGCTTTGTAAGAAGTTATGTGCTGCAATGGATGGAGATATTCATTGCGAAAGTGAATACGGGGTTGGTTCCGTATTTTATTTTAGTTTAAAACAGGAAATTGATTTTGAAGGCAATAAAGTCACCTGTGGCGAAGTATCTGACGAAGACTGCAAGATTGTTTACTATGCAAATGGTGCATCAGACCTCAAAGAATTGAGCTTTGTACTTGATAAGATGAGCGTTGACAATCACGAGGCAATTACGGATATGGAGTTTATAGATGCAATAAAGTCCGACAAATTCGATTACTTCCTTGTTGATGCAAGTGCATATGAAAAAATTAAATCAAGCATCAATGAGGTTATTTCAAACTGGAGTAAGTTAGTTGTTTTATCTACCTGTAATTATTCATATGCAGGAGAGCCTTTTGAGTATGTTATTACCAAACCGGTTTCATGCTTAAATATAGCGGATCTAATCAACCATACTATAAATTACACAGTAAGAAAGCAGTCCTACGAAGGTGATTTTACAACGCCTGATTCAACAATACTTGTCATTGATGATAACCTCGTTAACCTTGACGTTGCTTCAAACCTCTTGTCCAGATACGGCTGTAATGTTGTTCTGGCTGCAAGCGGAAGAGAAGGTATTATCACTTTGGAAAGTGAAAAGATTGACCTGGTTTTCCTTGATTACATGATGCCTGATATGGATGGTATTGATACTTTAAAACAGATTAGGAAACTGCCTGACGAAAGTCAGAGTAAGGTACCTGTTGTCTGTCTTACTGCAAACGTTGTTAGTGGTGCCAAAGAAATGTTTTTAAAGGAAGGTTTTGATGATTATTTATCCAAACCTATTGAAATAGATAAGTTATCTAGAGTTTTACTGGACTATCTTCCTAAAGATAAGATTGTCTTTAAAATTTAACCAGGGGAAAGTGTATGAATTCAGGAAAAAAGGAAAGATTAAGAGTATCTGAAGCAAGCGTTAGAAGAAGTGCGCTTCATCTTATGATGCAGATAATGGCAGTAGTTGAAATTATACTCTGTTTTTTCTGCTTTTACAGACCGGAAAGGTACTTCAATTTATTATATATATGTATAGCAGGCATGATTTTTAATGTGGCTGTTACTATTTGCATGTATAAATTTGATAATGTTCGACTTTTTTCAATTTTAGTTTGCGGCTTTATGAACTTTCTTTTTATGCCCGCTGTAATTCTATTCGGAGGTTATGACAAGAGTAGTATGCCCATCTGGCTTACTGCGTCCCTGCTTGTGCTCTTTTTCGTTGCCGAAAAGACAGATGTTTTATGGATGTTTCCTATTTCATTTTATCTTGGAACATTGGCCTTTATGAAGGTTCTTATTTGGGACAGACCGATTATATCCATAAAACAGGGCCTTATACAGTTCATAACTGCTCTTATTGCCTTTATTGTAAGTGCAATCGGTGTCGCCGGAATTGTATATTTTCAGGAGCATAATATCTTAAGAACACATAAAATTATCGATGATTATCGTGAAGTAGAAAGAAATGCAGGAGCTGCTAAATCAAGATTCTTAGCTAATATGACTCATGAAATAAGAACACCAATGAACTCTATCATTGGCCTTTCAGAGCTAATTCTGAAAGATGATATGGATGATATGATAAGAGATGGTTTTACAACCATTAAAGAATCAGCCTATGATCTTTTGGATATCATCGATGACGTTTTGATGTATTCAAAACTTGACTCTGAAAAGATGAAATTGATTCCTGTAGAGTTTAAGATGGACGATATGCTTAAGTCAGTTACATCCAAGTTTTCGGCACAGGCACAACTTAAAAATCTTCAGGTCCATTTATCAATAGATCAGAATCTTCCTAAAATAGTTTATGGCGATGATATCAAAATAAAGCAGATTTTATTAAGACTTTTATTTATTAGCCTTTCACTTACAGATAATGGCCGATTAATGTTTAAAATTGAGGCCAAAGAAAGCGAACGAATTGGAAAAGCCAGAATTTTTATCTCGATTAGTGATACAGGTCAGGGATTATCACAGGCCGATTTGGATGCAATTTATGGAGCATATGATACATATGATTCAAGGCAGAACTCCAATTTAAAGGGTATCAGTCTTAAGTTTTTGATTTGTAGAGACTTACTGGCTCTTATGAATGGTAAGCTTGAAGTAAGGAGTATTGAAGGTGTAGGTTTAACTTCAGAACTTGAATTTGAAGTAGATGTAGTTGATCCTTCACCAATGCTTGTTCTTAACAGCGGTGAGAATAAGAATGTACTTATATATGTAAATGAAAACAGGGAACTGTCAGTTTGGAAGGAGATCATGGAAGGATACAGGATTCGACCAAACTATGTGAATTCGTATTTTTCTTTTGACAAGGCAATTCAGAAGGTTAATTATGACTATATTTTTCTTCCGTCAGAAGTTTATCCTTCTGTTCAGAATGTTATTGATACATTCCACTGTGAGCCCAATACCTACGTAGTCACAGGCAACGACCAGTCATTTGGCGATTACAGTTCATGCAAGATTATAAGACATCCTCTCTCTGTCTTAAACGTAAGTGATGTATTAAACGGTTTATGGAAAGAAGAAGATTATATTACTAAAAAAGATGAAGACAACTATGACGGCAGCAAGGCTAAAATTTTAGTTGTCGATGATAATAATGTTAATCTTAAAGTTGCAAGTGGCATTTTCAAGCATTATAAAATTGATATTGACCTTGCAAAATCGGGTGAAGAATGTCTTCAGAAGATGCAGGTTATTGACTATGACCTTGTGTTCATGGACATGATTATGCCTGAAATGAGTGGTACTGATGCACTTAAAAAAATCAGGATGTCCGACAATAAGAATATTAGTGATGTTCCGGTCGTTGCACTTACTGCGAATACCGGAGGTAACATTAGAGAAGAAGTATTAAGCAGTGGTTTCCAGGAATATCTTGCCAAGCCAATTAAAGCCAGATATCTTCTTGAAGTGTTGAAAAAATTCCTTCCTTCAACAGTGTTTGTTAAGGTTAAGAAGGAAACAGCAGCAGAAAAAACACCGGAAGAAGATTTAACAAAACTTGATAATATCATTGAATATAATAAGGGACGCGCAAATATCGGATTCAATGAAGAAAGTTATTGTGCAATCCTTAATACATATTATTCAGAAGGACTTAGAAAACTTAAGGAAATGCCTGACTTACTTGAAGTTGGAGATATCGCCTTATTTACAACAAATGTTCATGGCATCAAGTCATCTAGTGCCAGTATTGGTGCTATGACCTGCTCTAAGATGTTTAAACAGCTTGAGTTTGCGGGTAAGGAAAATAATCTTGATTTAATCCATAAAAAGTATGAACCGTATGTAAGCGCTTTTGAAAAGATTCTTGCTGATGTTAAGGCATATCTTGAAGAAAGGAATAAATTTGAGTACAAGGAAGAAGATAATCTTGAAGAAATGGATAACCTTGAACTCGAAGAGTTATCGACAGAAATGCTTGAGGAACTAAAAGAATACATTGATAAGATGAATCTTAAAGAGTGTGACCGGATTATTGAGGATTATTCAGGAAGAAACTTTGGTAAAGAGAAAAATGAGAATATATCTAAACTAAAGAAAGCTTATGAAATGTTTGATTTCCACGAAGTAAAAACTATTATCGCGGCAATGCTTGATTAGTATATTGACTTAATATTATATTTTTGCTAATATCCTATAAAGATAAAGGCAATGATGGGAACAAGTAGAACATCTTAAGTAGCACAGAGAGTAGCCGGCTGGTGAGAGGCGCGCAGCACTGATATGTTTGAATACATCCTTAAGCCTCACACCGAATTAAGTAGGCTGTGACGTTTGATACGCGTTACTGTATCAGGGTATGATTGTACCTGTAGAGGCTTTGCATGTGAGTGCAGGGTAAAGTTAGGTGGTAACACGGTTATTAACCGTCCTTTCAGTTATGAAAGGGCGGTTTTTTTATGGAGGAAAAAGAAATGACAGTATTTGACGAACTCAAAGAAAGAGGACTTCTTGCTCAGTTAACTGATGAAGAAGAGATTAAGGAACTTATCAATACAGGAAAAGCTACTTTCTATATTGGTTTTGACCCTACAGCAGATTCACTTCATGTAGGACACTTTATGGCTCTTTGCCTTATGAAGAGATTACAGATGGCAGGAAATAAGCCTATCGCCCTTATTGGTGGTGGTACAGCCATGATTGGTGATCCTTCAGGTAGAACCGATATGCGTTCTATGATGACTAAAGAAACAATTGACTCAAACGTTGAAGCTTTCAAGAAACAGATGAGCCGCTTTATTGAATTTGGTGAAGACAAGGCTTTACTTGTTAACAACGCCGACTGGTTAAGAGATTTAAACTACATCGAATTCATTCGCGATATCGGTTCATGCTTTTCAGTTAATAACATGCTTAGAGCTGAATGCTACAAGCAGAGAATGGAAAAGGGATTATCATTCCTTGAATTCAACTACATGATTATGCAAAGCTACGATTTCTTAGCTTTATACGAAAGATACGGCTGCAACATGCAGTTTGGTGGTGATGACCAGTGGAGCAACATGCTTGGCGGTACTGAACTTATCAGAAAGAAACTTGGTAAGGATGCTTACGCTATGACAATTACACTTCTTCTTAACTCAGAAGGTAAGAAGATGGGTAAAACACAGAAGGGTGCTGTATGGCTTGACCCCAAGAAGACAACTCCTTATGAATTCTTCCAGTACTGGAGAAACATCGATGATGCAGATGTTATTAAGTGCTTAAAGATGTTAACATTCCTTCCTATCGAAGAAATCAAGGCAATGGAAAGCTGGGAAGGTTCAGAACTTAATAAGGCCAAAGAAATTCTTGCATACGAATTAACTAACCTTGTTCATGGTGAAGAAGAAGCTAAGAAGGCTTTAGATGCAGCCAAGAACGTATTCGGTGGCGGTTCTACAGAAAACATGCCTACTGCAGAGATTTCAGAGGCTGATCTTTTAGATGGTAAAATTGATGTAATCGGAATCCTTGTTAAAGCAGGTCTTGTTCCTACAAGAAATGAAGGACGTCGTGCAATTGAGCAGGGTGGCGTTGTTGTTAACGATGAAAAGGTTACAGATATTAAAAAAGCATTTACTCTTGAAGAAATTGCTGCCGGAGATTTTGTAATCAGACGTGGTAAGAAAAACTTTAAGAAGATTGTCGTTAAATAATGTATTTTCCGATAAGCGGAAAGGGAATTAATATGGACATCAAAGAACTAATTAATGAGGCAATTGAGGCAAGGAAATTCTCTTATTGTCCTTATTCGGGATTTGCAGTTGGGGCTGCGTTACTTTCAAAAGATGGAAAGGTTTTCAAAGGATGCAATATAGAAAATGCATCCTTTGGACCTACTAACTGTGCCGAAAGAACCGCTTTCTTTAAAGCTATAAGTGAAGGTGTAATGGAATTTGATGCAATAGCTGTTGTTGGCGCCAAGGCAGGGGATATAATCGATGGTTTTGCTTATCCTTGCGGTGTATGCAGACAGGTTATGGAAGAATTTTGTGAACCTAAATCCTTCAAAGTAATCGTTGCTAAAAGTGTAGATGAATACAGGGAATATAATCTTGTGGATTTATTGCCATGTGGTTTCGGACCTAAGGATTTGGAGTAATATGGAATATTTTGTTTCAGCAGTAACCGTTCTTTTGTTGGTTGCTTTTATTTTCATAAAGAACTCTTTGGATGATAAGAAACGAGTTGAAAAGATTCTTAATCAGGTTAAAAACTCTTTTGGAAAAGCGCCTAATAAAAAGTACGAAGATAATGAACTTAATAATATTAAAAAATTATTTGAAAGATTTTCAAATGAAAACAGTATCGACGATATAACGGCTAATGACCTTGATCTTGATTCGGTATTCAAAAGAATGAACTACTGTAAATCATCAATGGGTAGCGAGTATTTATACTATAGACTCAGAACCCCTATATGCGATGAAAGCCTTCTTGAAAACTGCGAAAAAAAGATTGAAGGTCTTAAAAATAATGAAGAGGAAAGACTTTCTTTTGTTAAATTTTATTTACAGATTGGAAGACTAAAATCTTTTTCATTTTTTGAAACATTAGATTACTTTGCAGATATTAAGCCAAGAAGTCTTTTACCGGAAGTTATATCATTTGTAGTATTTATTATTGGTATTATATGCTTATTCATTCTGCCTCCTTTAGCGGCAGCTTTATTAATCGGTGTTTTGGTCTATAATATCATATCCTACTATTCACTTAGAGGATCCATAGAAGAGAATATACTTATATTCAGTTACATGGTAAGATTCATAAACATTGCCAAACAGATGACTAAAATTAATTCTAAGGTTTTAGAAGATGATTTGGCATTTGTAAAAGAGGCAACTGAAAAACTTGAGAAGTTTTCCAAAAACTCCGGAATTGTCACCAAGAACGGAGCATCAGGAGTCGGTATAGGAAATCCCTTGGATATGTTTGCTGACTATGGAAGAATGATTTTCCATGTTGACCTTATCAAGTTTAATATGATGCTTAGTCAGGTTCAGGAAAATCTTGATACAATCGCTTCTTTGTATATGAAGTTAGGTGAGATAGAAAGCTATGTGAGTTTAGCCTTCTATAGAGCTTCGCTTGATTTTTACTGTATTCCTAAAAGAGAAGACAATTTGTCGATGACTGATGGGTATCATCCCTTAATTGACAATCCTGTCACAAATTCAATTAGTGCCCAAAGAAGTGTCCTCATTACAGGATCCAATGCTTCAGGTAAGTCTACATTCTTAAAGACAGTTGCTCTAAACTATCTTTTTGCAAATACAATCCACACCTGTCTTGCTAATGAGTTTAGTGCGCCCTATATGCATTTATTTTCATCAATGAGCTTAAGAGATTCAATTGAATCGTCTGACTCGTATTTTATGGTAGAAATCAAGGCTATAAAACGTATTATAGATTTTGCAAAAGAAAATCCTGATATAAAAATTTTATGTTTTGTTGACGAAGTCTTACGAGGAACCAATACGGTTGAAAGAATTGCGGCAGGATGTGAGATTCTTAAAAACTTTAGCAATTCTAACGTATTATGTTTTGCAGCGACTCATGACGGTGAACTCACTCATCTTTTGGAAAATTGTTATGATAATTATCATTTCAATGAAGAAATCGTTGAAAATGATGTATTATTTAATTATATGATCAAAAGCGGAAGAGCAACATCAAGAAACGCTATTAAGCTTTTAAATGTAATGGGATTTGACGATGCTATTGTTGCCAATGCCGAAAAGATGGCAGAGGCCTTTGTAAAAACGGGAGAATGGAAGTAATGGCCAAATCATTTAATCAGAAAGGTAAAATGATTAAACTTCTGCAGATTTTGCAGGAACTTACGGATAACAACCATAAACTTAACACACCTCAGATTCTTAAAGAACTTGAGCAGTATGAAATCAAGGCCGAAAGAAAGAGTATCTATGATGATATAGCTTGCTTAAATGATCTTGGATATGATATTGAGTGCGATAAAAAGCGAGATGGTGGCTTTTATATGGCCTCAAGAGACATTGAAAAATATGAACTTATGCCTTTGGTTGATGCCGTATCATCTTCAAGATTTATAACCGAAAAAAAGTCCAGAGAGCTTATAAAAAAGCTTGAAAGCTTACTAAGTGTATACGAAGCAAGAGAACTTGATCGTTCTGTATATGTTTCAAATCGTATAAAAAGCGACAATGAAAGTATTTATTATACTCTCGATTCAATCCATGATGCGCTTTATCGTAAGAAGAAAATCAGCTATTTGTATTGTGAGTGGAATGTAGACAAAGAGCTGGTTCCGAGAAAGAATGGAAAACTGTACATAACTAATCCATTAGGACTTACCTGGGATGATGAAAAATACTATCTTATTGGCTATGATGATGAGGCTTCCGATATTCGTCATTACCGTGTTGATAAGATGAAAGACATTGAAGTTTTAGACGATAATCTTTCAGATATTGATTTAATAAGAAACTTTGATATTGTATCTTACTGTAATAAAACATTTGGTATGTACGGAGGTAAAGAAGAGTCTGTAACCCTTCTTTTTCCTTCAAGACTTGCAGGTGTTGCAATAGACAGATTTGGTAAAGAACCTACTTTCAGAAAGATGCAAAATGGAGAGTATTTCCAGGTTAGAGTTAAGGTTTGTGTAAGTAATCAGTTCTTTGGCTGGCTGACCGGTCTTGGCAGTGATGTATCTATTGTTTCGCCACAATATGTAGTGGATGATTACAGAGAATTTATTAATCAGATTGTACATAAGTACTAATAAAAAAATTTATTTTCGTGAAAAAAACGAAATATTATTTCTTTATTGACACAACAATATGCATTATCTATACTTAATGAAGACACAATATCTTGTGTCTTCATTTTCTTTTATAATCATTTCATTTCTAATATATTTACGGAGGGATTGCTATGGCTGGCGTTAATGATTCTTATATTGATTATGGGGAGAAGTTTAAGCCTCACAAAGAGGTTTATGTTATTAAAAAGGATGGTAGCAGAGAATTATTTAACGTTTCTAAAGTAATCAGCGCTATTTCAAAAAGTGCTTACCGTGCACTTACAAAATTTACCCAGGAAGATAATGAAAAAATATGCAGATATGTAGTTTCTCATGTCGATGAAATGGACACTGATGAAATTCCGATTCCTGTAATGCATAACATTGTTGAAAGTGCATTAGAGGATGTAAAACCTATCGTTGCCAAAAGTTACAGAGATTATCGAAACTACAAGCAGGACTTTGTAAGAATGCTTGATGACGTATATAAAAAGAGTCAGTCTATTATGTACGTTGGCGATAAGGAGAATGCTAATACTGACTCTGCACTTGTTTCAACTAAAAGAAGCCTTATTTTTAACCAGTTAAACAAGGAATTGTACCAGAAGTTCTTTTTAACTACTGAAGAGATTCAGGCTTGTAGAGACGGATATATATACGTTCATGATATGTCAGCTAGACGTGATACCATGAACTGCTGTCTTTTTGACGTTGAAAAGGTTTTAAAGGGTGGATTTGAGATGGGTAACGTTTGGTATAACGAGCCCAAGACTCTTGATGTAGCCTTTGACGTAATTGGAGATATTGTTTTAAGTGCTGCAAGCCAGCAGTACGGTGGATTCACAGTTCCCAGTGTTGATTTAATTCTTGAGCCCTACGCAATTAAGTCATATGAAAAGTATATTGAAAAATATACAAGACTTGGAATTGACGAAGTTACAGCTGAAGCTGAAAGTTATAATGATGTAAAACGTGAGTTTGAGCAGGGCTTCCAGGGATGGGAGTACAAGTTTAATACTGTTGCCTCATCAAGAGGTGACTATCCTTTTATTACAGTTACAGCAGGTACCGGTACAGGAAGATTTGCTAAACTTGGTACTATTTCAATGCTTAACGTACGTAGAAGAGGACAGGGAAAGAAAGACTGCAAAAAGCCTGTTTTATTCCCTAAGATTGTATTCTTATATGATGAGAATCTTCACGGACCCGGAAAGGAACTTGAAGATGTATTTGAAGCTGGTGTTAAATGCTCAGCCAAGACAATGTATCCTGACTGGTTATCATTAACAGGAAAGGGTTATGTTGCATCTATTTATAAGCAGTATGGAAAGATTGTTTCACCTATGGGTTGTCGTGCATTTCTTTCACCCTGGTTTGAAAGAGGTGGCATGCATCCTGAAGATGAAAATGATATGCCGGTATTTGTTGGACGTTTTAACATCGGTGCCGTTTCATTGCATCTTCCTATGATTCTTGCTAAGGCTAGAAAAGAATCAAGAGACTTTTACGAAGTTCTTGACTACTACTTAAATCTTATAAGACAGCTTCATATTCGTACTTATGCTTATCTTGGCGAAATGAGAGCATCCACAAATCCTCTTGCATACTGTGAAGGTGGATTTTTAGGTGGAAATCTTGGTTTCCATGATAAGATTAAGCCTATTTTAAAGTCAGCAACTGCAAGCTTTGGTATAACTGCTTTAAACGAACTTCAGCAGTTATATAATGGAAAATCATTAGTTGAAGACGGTGCATTTGCAGTTGAAGTACTTGAATTTATCAATAAAAGAATTAATGAATTCAAGGAAGAAGACGGAAACTTATATGCTATTTATGGTACACCTGCAGAGAACCTTTGCGGTCTTCAGGTGCAGCAGTTCAGACGTAAATACGGTATCATTGAAGGCGTTTCAGACCGTGAATACGTTTCAAACTCTTTCCATTGCCATGTAAGTGAGACTATCACACCTATTGAAAAGCAGGATCTTGAAAACAGATTCTGGGATCTTTGCAATGGTGGAAAGATTCAGTATGTAAAATATCCTATTGACTACAATATTGAAGCAGTAAAGACCTTAATTCATCGCGCTATGGATATGGGATTTTATGAAGGCGTAAATCTTTCTTTGGCTTACTGTGACGACTGTGGTCATCAGGAACTTGAAATGGATGTATGTCCTAAATGCGGAAGTAAGAATTTAACCAAAATTGACAGAATGAATGGATATTTATCTTATTCAAGAGTTCACGGGGATACCAGATTAAATGACGCTAAGATGGCGGAAATTGCTGAAAGGAAATCTATGTAATAATGAGATATCACAACATAACAAAAGACGATATGAATAACGGTGACGGTCTTCGCGTTGTTTTATGGGTTGCAGGTTGTAATCATTGTTGCAAGCAGTGTCAAAATCCCATTACATGGGATCCTGAAGGTGGATTGTTATTCGACGAAGCGGCTAAAGATGAAATATTTGAACAGTTAGAAAAATCATATATCAGTGGCATTACTCTTTCAGGAGGAGATCCTCTTCATCCTGCCAACAGACTTGAAATGAGAGAGTTTGCTCATGAAATAAAGACAAAATATCCCGATAAAACCATCTGGTTATATACAGGTGATGTTTGGGAAAACATTCTTCACTATCCTATAATGAAAGATGTTGATGTTGTAGTTGACGGTGAGTTCGAAGTGGATAAGCTTGATACTAAACTTATGTGGAAGGGTAGCAGTAACCAGAGAGTTATTGATGTTAAGAAGTCTCTTCTTCAAAGTGATCCGGCAGTTCCGGTACTTCATTGTAAAGATTATTACTAAGACTGATTTGTATAAGCTTAGTATAAAGATTATTTTTGAAAGTTGGAGTGTTTATGGTTAGAGTAGCTAAATTTGAAAAAGTGTCCAAAGAAAGATTTGTGGCCGATTTTATTGATACATTTCCTGAATATAATGAATCGACAGCTCTTGAAGTTTATGAGAACATTAAACTTCCTACAAGAGCTACTTCAAAAAGTGCAGGATACGATATTTTTATGCCAATAACATATACACTCGAGCCTGGTAAGACTGTAAAGATTCCTACCGGAATAAGAGTTAAAATGAACGATGATTATGTTCTTATGGTATATCCTCGAAGTGGTCTTGGTTTCAAATACAGACTTCAGTTAAACAATACTGTAGGTGTAATTGATGCCGATTACTATGATTCTGATAATGAAGGCCATATTTTTGTGAAAATTACCAATGATACAAATGAGAATAAAACTGTTACAATGGAAGCAAATACAGGATTTGCTCAGGGGATTTTCATGCAGTATGCAATTACAGTTGATGATGATGTTACAACTGTAAGAAATGGAGGACTCGGTAGCACAACCAAATAGATTAAGGAGTTTGGTTAATGTTCGGATATGCTAAAACGATAAGGCTGGTTATACTTGAATTTTTAATATGTATGGCAGTACACGTTGGATATGTATTTTATAAGTTTGATGTAGAAACTGGAATTAAGGCTCTCATTGTATCTATCGCTTTTGCAATGGTGTCTATTCTGGTTTCTTTGATTATAAAGAAACCTAAAATTGTAGTATGCACAAATGTATTACTGATGATACTGGCTACTGAGTATTTAGGTGTAATTGCCAAATCTCTTGCCTTTTCTGCATTTATTTCTATTGTTATCACTGCTTCACTTACTATCTTCATGGAAATGGGTTACATTATCTATTCCTATGTAGTTGGAATGCTTGCAGCACTAGTGAACTATTTCTTTTTCAAAAGCTATATAGTAAGCAATTCCGGTTCTATGTTTATCTATTCGGTATATCTTGCCATATATACCATCGCATCATTAAACCTCTGCGTAATAGTAAAATATTCCAAAAATCTTATGCTTAAGCTTGAGGATAAGGTTTTAGAGGCGCAACAGGCAAATGAATCCAAGATGATGTTTCTTGCTAACATTTCTCATGAGATAAGAACTCCTATGAATGCTATCTGTGGTATGACAGAACTTGCCGCGAGAGAAGATAATTCGCCTATTGTTAATGAATACATTAGTGGAATTCAAAGTTCGGGAAAAGTTCTTTTGTCTATTGTTAATGATATTTTAGATTATGCCAAACTTGAAAGTGGCAAGTTTGAAATTGTTCCGGTTAATTACTCATTGAAGTTTTTACTTGATGATATAACCAATATGATGCAGATCCGTCTTTCTGATAAGCAGGTTACTTTAAAATATACTATTGATGATAATGTTCCAAAGTTTTTATATGGCGATGAAATCAGATTCAGACAGATTCTTTTTAACCTTTTAAGTAATGCTATAAAGTATACTGAACAAGGCTATATTACCATCCGTGTTTCCGGTAAACAGGAGGGAGATGATTATCGTCTTTTTGTTTCAGTTACGGATAGCGGTATTGGTATTAGAAAGGACGATTTTGAAAAGATATTCGTAAGTTTCCAGCAGGTTGATTCAAGAAAGTACAGAAATCATGAAGGTACGGGTCTTGGTCTTGCTATATGTAAAGAACTTACTATTTTAATGGGCGGTTCAATACATGTTGAAAGTACTTACGGAGTTGGTTCGAAGTTTTCTTTTGACATTCTCCAAAAACTTGCAAGAGAAGTCGAGGTAGTTTCTAAGGAAAGTTTGAATCCTAAGGCTGAGAATAAGCTTATGGTTGAAGGCGGAAAGGTTCTTGTTGTCGACGATAACAGAGTAAACCTTAAGGTTGCGCAGGGGTTACTTAGGACCTTTGGGCTTACTGTTGATACCTGCTTAGGCGGCAAGGAGTGTGTTGAGATATTAAAGGATAATCACACCTATGACATTATATTCCTCGATCATATGATGCCTGAAATGGACGGTATTGATACACTTAGAGTCATAAGAGGTTCAGAAGATGAATATCTTAGAAGTGTTCCTGTTATAGCACTTACGGCCAATGTTATGGACGGCGTAAGAGAAATTTTTATAGCAGAAGGCTTTGATGACTATGTATCCAAGCCCATAGATATGATATGGATGAACTCAATTTTAAGAAAGTTTATCCCATTTGATAAGCAAAGATAGTTGAATTAGATGTTGAAATTCATCTGATTATTTACTAATATAAGATTTATTGATTGTATATAGAAAGGATATTTGTGATGGAGAAGATTAGAACAAGATATGCGCCCAGCCCTACAGGCCGTATGCATGTCGGTAATCTTAGAAGTGCTCTTTATGAGTTTCTGGTGGCTAAACATGCCGGAGGAGATTTTATTTTAAGAATCGAAGATACAGACCAGGAACGTTTTGTTGAGGGTGCTGTTGAGATCATTAATGATACACTTAAACTTACAGGACTTACATATGATGAAGGTCCCGACAAGGATAAGGGATTTGGACCTTATGTTCAGAGTGAAAGACAGAAGACCGGTATATATTTAAAATATGCCAAGGAACTTATTGATAAGAAGGAAGCTTATTACTGCTTCTGTACTAAGGAACGTCTTGATTCTTTGAAGACTGAAATTGTAGAAGGTAAAGAGATTACAGTGTACGATAAGCATTGCCTTTCACTTAGTCAGGAAGAAATCGATGCTAATTTAGCAGCCGGTATTCCTTATGTTATCAGACAGAACAATCCTACAGAAGGTACAACTACTTTCCACGACGAGTTATACGGAGATATTACCGTAGAAAACGCTGAACTTGATGATATGATTCTTATTAAGTCAGACGGTTTCCCTACTTATAACTTTGCTAACGTTGTTGATGACCATACAATGAACATTACTCACGTTGTTCGTGGTAATGAGTACTTATCATCATCACCTAAGTACAACAGACTTTATGATGCTTTTGGATGGAAGATTCCTACATATATTCACCTTCCTTTGATTACAAATGAAGAGCACAAGAAACTTTCCAAAAGAAGCGGACATGCTTCATTTGAAGATTTACTTGAGCAGGGATTTTTACCCGAAGCAGTTGTAAACTTTATTGCTCTTCTTGGATGGAGTCCTGAGGATAATAAGGAAATCTTTACTTTGGATGAACTTATTAGAGACTTTGATTACAGAAGAGTATCCAAGTCACCTGCAGTATTCGATATTGTAAAGTTAAAATGGATGAATAGCGAATACATTAAAGCAATGGATGACGACAGATTCTTAGAAATGGCAATGCCTTATGTTGATGCTGTTATAAAGAAATCTTTAGACAAGAAGAAAATTGCAATGCTTACAAAGACTCGTATTGAAGTGTTCCCTGATATTGAAGGACACATTGATTTCTTTGAAGCAGTACCCGAATATGATGTTCATATGTATGAACATAAGAAAATGAAAACTGATATTGCATCTTCACTTACAGTTTTGCGCGATGTGGTTCCTGTTCTTGAAGGTGTAGAGGATTTTACTAACGATACATTATTTGCTACTTTATCAGATTATGCATCCTCTAAGGAATACAAGACAGGCTTTGTAATGTGGCCTATCCGTACTGCATTATCAGGTAAGCAGATGACTCCTGCCGGAGCAACAGAAATCCTCGAAATACTCGGTAAGGAAGAATCCTTAATTCGTTTACAGGAAGCTATTAAGTTACTTGAAGCAAATTTATAAAGATTCTTTACAAGCTAAGGCTATTAACCTGGATATGGGACCAGCCATGATTTTGGCGGGTCCCGGATCCGGTAAGACCTTTGTCATTACACATCGCATTCAAAATTTAATTTTGGACCACAAAATTCGTCCATCTGAGATTCTTGTTATTACTTTTACCAAAGCTGCCGCAAATGAAATGAAAAGTCGTTTTCAAAGACTTAACCCGCGTGCATCTGATTTTGTTTCTTTTGGAACATTTCATTCAATTTTTTATTATTTCTTACGTAATTTTTCAAATAAAGATCCTAAAATTATTTCAACCGATACTAAAAATGATATTCTTAAAAATCTTGTAGAAACATTCAATTTTGTCGAATTATTTGAAGATATAGACTCACTTTCTTTTGACATTTCAAAATACAAAAATAACATTTATAAGTTCGACTCAACTATGTCATATTCTGATGAAGAAAAGAAAAGTTTTCTTGAAATCTTTAACAGATATGAAGAAACAGTAAGCAATCTTAACTACATAGACTACGATGATATTCTTTTACGCTTTTACAGGCTTTTAAATGAAAATAGGGAGATTGCCGGATTAATCAGGGCAAAGTATAAGGCACTTTTAATTGATGAGTTTCAGGACATAAATGAGATTCAATATGAGATTGTGAAAATGATTTTGCCGGACAATAGAAACATATTTGTGGTAGGGGACGATGACCAGTCGATTTATGGATTTAGAGGCGCTAAACCTTCGATAATGAAAACATTTCTTGAAGATTATCCGGATTCAAACCTAGTGTCGTTAAGCCATAATTACAGGTCTTTTCAGATGATTATTGATATGGCTGAAAGACTTATTAAAAATAATACCTTCAGGATGAAAGACACCGGGCAAATCAGTGGTCTTAAAAATGATATTAAGGCCAAAGAAAGTCCTTTTGAACTTCTTGTTTTTTCGTCTAAAGAAGAGCAGGACGCTTTTATATGCAATTTCGTATCTGAAGGAAAATTCGAAAATCTTGGTATTTTAACAAGAACTAATAAAGACTGTTCTTATTACAAGAAAATTATTGTGAATAAAAAAGAGAGTTCAAAAGATTCAGATTATATTATGAATGAGATTTTTTCAGACATATATAATTATATTAAATTCTGCCTGACTGATGAAAAAGAGTATCTTTTTGAAGTTTTAAATAAACCACAAAGGTATCTTCCTAAATCAATTATTCTTACTAATCCTGTTTCGCTGGACGCATGTGCTCACAAAAATCTTGGCTCTTTATATGGAAGCAATCTTCAGATTCTTTCAAGACATATAAAGGTTTTAAAGAAATCTACGCCATTACCATTTGTTAAGTATTTACTGGATTTTGTTGGATATAAAAAGTATCTTTATGATTCTTTCCCGGATCAGAGACAAAGAATAGATTTTGGTTGTGAATCAATTATTAATATGGCCAAAGAAAAGAAGAGCTTATATGACTTTTGCATGGAATTTGAAAGACATTTAGCTTACATGAACAAAGATTTTTCTGAAGATGAGAATCTGAAAAATATAGCGATAACCACTTACCATTCTTCTAAAGGTCTTGAATTCGACTGTGTTCTTTTGCCTGATGTATGTGAAGGAAATGTTCCCGGAAGAATATCACTTAAAAACGATAATCTTGAAGAAGAGAGGCGGTTGTTTTACGTGGCTATGACCAGAGCGAAAAAGAAACTTCTGATTTTAACTATAAAAAATGAGGAAAGCACATCAATGCTTCCCTCAAGGTTTGTGACTGAATTAAGTGATTAGTTCATTTCTTCAAAATCAAGATTATCAAGATATTCGTCGAATTTGTCCATTACTGCTTCGAGTTCATCTTCATCTTCAATATAAATAAGTTCAGGTTCAGAATTAGGATCGTCGAAGTCTTCCTTGTATCCGTAGAACCATACTTCGTCTTCGCTGGGGTTTCCGGCCTTATCTAAGGGAAGTAATGCAATATAATCTTTTTCATCTACGGTAAAGATAGTAACGATAGCACATTCAACATCACCGTCATCTGTGCTGATGGTTACGGTCATTTCTTCGTCAATTTCATTCTGAAAATCTTCGGGTCTAAGTTCGCTCATGTTCTTTCTCCTTTATAAAACTAGAAATAGTTTAAAATGAATTCAATAAAGTAGCAAGCATAAATTGAAAACTCTATTCAATAAATATATAATATAAACATGAGAATAACATTGAATAAAACTGAATTTAATAATTTTGGTGTTTGCCTTAAAGAAGACGGTGTATATGTCTGTGTATCTATCCCTCATTTACGTAAAGCGGGGATGAATGTATACGATATTAAGACTGGGAAATTGTACGCAAGCATTGATTTTGATGAGAAGTTTTCGACTGGTGATGTTTATTGTCTTATGATTAAGGGCCTTGATACTAAGGATAAAGGCTATCGTTTCTTTGATGATACACATTCTTTTGTCGACAAATATGCTTCTAAAATCATCGGAAATGAGGTTTATGGACGAAGAGTTTCTAAAGATGATTTATACGGAGGCTTTGTAACCAAGAAGCTTTCCGAAGAGTCTGCTCTTAAACTTCCTTATGAAGATCTTGTTATGTATCTTGTTCATCCAAGAGGATATACAATGGCCAATAAAAATGCCAAGGAGAACAAGGGTACTTTTGAGGCACTAAGCGAAAAGATAAAGTACTTTAAAAGCCTTGGCGTTAATGCAATTGAGCTTATGCCTGTAAACGAATATATTGAGTGTCCTAAAGCTAAAGGTCTTTCTGCTTCGGAAATTGCGAGAAGATATAAAGATGACCTTACTATGGATAATCAGAAGATTAACTATTGGGGCTATGATGATGCATATCATTTTGCCATTAAATCATCCTATGGCTATAAAGATGCATCCTTGGAGTTTTCAAAGTTTGTATCCAAACTTCATGATAACAAAATCGAATGTATCGTGCAGATGTATTATAAAGAAACCAAGGATACTGACTACATAGTTTCATCTTTGATTAATATGGTTACCGGTTACGGAGTGGATGGTTTCAGACTTTTAGGTAACGACCTTCCGATAAATGAGATAGTAAAGAATCCATTTCTTTCTAATGTTAAGATAATGGCGGATAATGACTTTAATAACTTCCAGGGAATGGGAGAGAAGTATTTCCACAATCTTTGTTTTTATAACGATCAGTTTATGAATCGCTCCAGAAAGTTTTTAAAGGGCGATGAAGACATGGTTTCATATATGAGTTATGCGTTAAGGGAGAATCACCGTAATGTCAAAGTGGCTCATTATATAACTGATTATTATGGCTTTACATTGAATGATCTGGTTTCATACAACCGTAAACATAATGAAGCTAATGATGAAAATAATGAGGACGGTTCTTCCTACAATTATAGCTGGAACTGTGGAGAAGAAGGTCCTACAGCCAAAAGAACGATTCTTTCTTTAAGAAAGAAACAGGCAAGAAACGCGATGCTTATGCTAATGCTTGGCCAGGCGATGCCTGTTATTAGAGGTGGGGATGAAATCTTAAATTCTCAGAATGGTAATAATAATCCCTATTGTCAGGATAATGGTATCGGCTGGGTAGACTGGTCTAAGTCTTCGCTTAATACAAAGTTTTTTAATTTTACTAAAAACCTGATTGCCTTTAGAAGAAGACATGTCATTTTACATCAGGCCAATGAATTAAGACTGACAGATTATCTTTCCTGCAGAATTCCGGATGTTTCTTTCCATGGCGAAGAGGCTTTTAGAATGAATCAGGATAATGATTCAAGAGAGTTTGCTATTTTATTTGGCGGTCCTTATTCGAGACAGTATTCTAAAAAAACAGAAGAAAGCATCTATATTGCTTTTAATCTTCATTGGGAAGACAGAACATTTAATCTTCCTATGATTGATGAAAAGAAAGAGTGGAAGCTTCTTTATTCTACAGACGGGTCAACGGATGAGTCTTTTGATGAGAAGAATGCTATTACTGTTAAAAGTGACAATTTTGTTGCAAAAGGAAGGACAATATCAATTTATATAATGGAATAATATATGGGAAACTTTTTTAATCACTTACATACTGTAAATAAGCATAGAAGATTAGTGCGTAAACACTGCTTTAAGGTAGGATTATACTGGCAGGGGTTAACTCATGACCTGTCCAAATATTCATGGACTGAATTTAGTGTTGGCGTTAAGTACTGGCAGGGTGTCAGAAGCCCTAACGTAACACAAAGACGCACCATTGGTTATTCTACAGCCTGGATGCATCATAAGGGTCGTAATAAGCATCATTATGAATACTGGACAGATTATAGTGAGACTACCTTTAATCATCTTGAGCCGGTAAAGATGCCGCCTAAGTACTTTGTGGAAATGGTTATGGACAGAATAGCTGCCTGCAAGGTATATAAGGGAAAAGACTACAATGATGGCAGTAGTCTTGACTATTTACTTTCGAGAGATAAAGAAAACTTTATGAATAAGGAAACCTATGAGGATTTATTTAAGGTTCTTACCATGTTAAAAGATGAGGGTGAAGAGAAAACCTTTAAATATCTCAAAGAGGTTTACTTGACTGAAAAGTAAGAAAATAGTAAAATTTATAACTGTGTTTATAATAATTATAAAAGAAGGTACATGAAATGATTGACGGAAAAAAAGTATTGTTTAGCGGTATGCAGGCAACTGGAAACCTTACACTTGGAAACTATATAGGAGCTTTAAAGAACTGGCTTACATTAGCTGATGATTATGAGTGTTTTTATTCAGTTGTTGATATGCATTCAATTACAGTAAGACAGGATCCCGCTGAACTTCGTAGTCGAGCTAGAAAACTTCTTACTTTATATATTGCTGCAGGCCTTGATCCTAAGAAGAACTGCATTTACTACCAGTCACATGTTTCAGGACATGCTGAACTTAGCTGGATTCTTAACTGCTTTACTTATATGGGTGAATTAAACAGAATGACCCAGTTTAAGGATAAGTCTGCTAAGCATGCTGATAATATCAATGCCGGATTATATACATATCCTGTTTTGATGGCGGCTGATATTCTTTTGTATCAGACAGATGTTGTTCCTGTAGGTAAAGATCAGCTTCAGCATCTTGAAATCACAAGAGATATCGCTCAGAGATTTAATGCTATTTACGGTGATGTATTTACTATACCTGAACCCTTCATTGGCAAAACAGGCGCTAAGATTATGAGTCTTCAGGATCCTACCAAGAAGATGAGTAAGTCAGATGAAAACTTAAATGCCAGCATATATCTTATGGACGATAAGGATACTATCATTCGTAAATTTAAGCGTGCCGTTACTGACTCAGAAGGTATTATTGCATATAACGATACTCAGGCCGGTATTCACAATCTTATTGATATTTACTGTGCTTGCACAAATAAGACTCCTGATGAAGTTGTTAAAGAATTTGAAGGCAAGGGATATGGAGACTTTAAACTTGCTGTTGGTGAAAGTGTAGCTGATTTATTAACACCTCTTCAGAATAAGTTCTTTGAACTTGAAAAAGATAAAGCATATATTGATGGAATTATCAAGGAAAATGGCGAAAAGGCTAACTACTATGCAACCAAGACAATAAGAAAGGTGCAGAAGAAGGTAGGTTTCCCTGAAAGAATCAGATAAATATAAATAAACAGACATTTAAAAGGACCGCTTTGGCGTGATATGAATATTGTTTAATAACAAAAGTCATACCGCTAAACGGTCCTTTTTTATTCTTAATCTTAAACTGTAAAATTAGTTTAATTAGTTATCAGCACCAAGAATTTCTTTATAAAATTCATTGTACATTTCATCATTGTCTTCACCAAGATATGTGTAAGTTTCAAGATTCTTGTAATCTGAAAGATTAGGGAAGGCAATATATGAATTTCTGATTTCATCATCCTCAATTAAAGCCTGAGCACCTTCATTGGGTGTTGAGTATGTAATGAAATCAAAGTTAATCTTTGCAATGTCGGGACGACACATAAAATCAATGAACTTAACTGCATTTTCATAGTTTTCAGTATTTTTTGTGATTACCCAGTTATCAATCCAAACGTTAGTACCTTCTTCGGGATATACGTAAACAAGATTTTCGTTTTCACGCTGAGTGTAGATTGCTTCGCCTGAATAGATAATTCCGATGGCAGCCTCGTTTCCAATCATTTTGTCTCGAACTTCGTCGATAACGTAAGCCTGTACGAGTGGCTTTTGTTCAACTAAATCCTTAGTAGCAACTTTTAATTCATCTTCACTAAGAGAGTTCATTGAATAACCGTTTTTCTTAAGACCAACCATAAGAAGATCACGGACACTTGCCTGCATTAAAATCTGTCCACTGTATTCAGGCTTCCATAAGTCAGCCCATGAAGTGATAGGTTCTGAAATCATTTCCTTGTTATAAAGAATACCAACAGTTCCCCAGCAATAAGGAATAGAGTACTTGTTTCCGGGATCAAACTGAGTTGACATTTCCCAGTACTGTTTTCCTATATTTGCTTTTGCATTAGGCATTTCATCAAGATTGATTTCGTGAAGGAGATCACTTTCAATCATTTTAGCTACCATGTAATCAGAAGGGCAGATGACATCATACTTTACAGCGCCGGCTTTTACCTTGGGATACATGATTTCATTTGTTTCAAATTCATCGTAAACAACTTTGATTCCTGTTTCTTTTTCGAACATTTCAATTGTTTCAGGATCGATATACTCACCCCAGTTATATACGATAACCTGACCGTTTTCTCCGGATTTGTTGCCACATCCGGCCAAAGAAGCAATCATAGTAACGATGAATGCCAATGTAAGAATTCTCTTTTTCATTTCTTTCTCCTACTTAATCTTTTCTTTTTTATTATCATTTCCTGATACATTAACAAGAAATAACAAAACTAGTATGGTGATAAAGATGATTGTTGATAACGCATACATTTCAGGTTTAATACCTTTTTTTACTTCGGTATAAATCTTGGTTGAAAGAGTATCAACACCGGGCCCCTTTGTGAAGTGAGTGATTACAAAATCATCAATCGACATAGTAAAGGCCATTAAAAATCCTGATAAAATACCGGGCATTAAATCCGGTAATACAACCTTGAAGAATGATACAAAAGGCGAAGCACCCAAATCGAGTGCAGCTTCATAGGTTGAAGGATTTAAGTTTTTCATTCTTGGCATAATGCTAAGTATTACATAAGGAATATTAAATGTAATATGAGCAATAAGGATCGTAAAGAACCCGAATTTCACACCAAGGAAAATGAAAACAAGCATAAGTGATATACCTGTTACAATTTCTGCATTTAACATTGGAATATTAGTTATTCCCATCCAGAAGGTTTTTCCTTTTCTTTTCATCGAATTGATTGCAAGACAGGAAAGTGTGCCTATTATTGTTGCAATAATGGCTGAAAGAGTAGCAATTGCAATTGTATTAAAAAAGGCCTGAAGTATTGCATCGTTCTGGAAAAGTGATACATACCATTTTGTAGTAAAGCCGCCCCATTTAGCGCGGGACTTACTTGAATTAAAGGATAAAACAATAAGTGTAACAATTGGCGCATACATAAAGATAATGATAAGCGCAATATAAATTCTTTTTAAAACGGATCCGGCAGTTTTCATCAGATTAATCCCTCCCCGTCTTTGTCAAAGATAGCAGTGAATATCATGCTGATTATGATAAATACCATAAGAACCATTGATAAACCGCTTCCTAAATGCCAGTTTGATGTCTGCGAAAATTCCTGTTCGATAACATTACCGATAAGAAGAATTTTATTTCCACCCAAAATGGCTGAAATAACGAATGTAGTAAGGGCAGGAACAAATACCATTGTTATTCCTGAAATAACACCAGGAAGTGAAAGCGGAAGAGTGATGCGTCCAAAAGTGATGATACCGTTAGCACCCAAATCTCTTGCGGCATTTACTACATTAATATCAATCTTAGCAAGTGAATTATATATAGGAAGTACCATAAATGGCAGGAAGTTATATACCATACCAAATATGATTGCCCCAGGTGTATTAATAATATTTATTTTAGGTAGACCGATTGTCTGTAAAAGTGTATTGATTACACCTGTATTTTCAAGTAAAGTCTGCCATGCCATTGTTCTAAGTAAGAAATTCATCCACATGGGAAGTATAAATAGCATGACTAAAATACTTGATTTTCCCTTTTTAAAGTTAACAAGAATCATTGCTAAAGGATAAGCTAAGAATAAACATATAATTGTACTGATTATTGAAAGCTTAACAGCTATCCATAAAGCTTTGGTGTGCTGAGGGTCAGCGATGGAAGCAATGTTGTTAAAAGTAAAGGCACCTGTTTTATCAGTTAGTCCATAATATATAACAAGACAAAGAGGAATAATGATAAAAGCAATAGCCCAGAAATAGTAGGGAAGACCAAGCATTAATTTTTGCTTATTCTTCAACATGGCTTGCCTCCTCATCTTCACTTTCAGGCTTATTCATAATCTGAATATTGAAAGGTTTTACATGGATTCCGACTTTAGTTCCAACCGGGAAGCAGTTAGTTGAATGAACAAGCCATTCAAATCCATTAGCAGTAACTTCCATTTCGTAGTGAACACCCTTAAAAATAAGGTGAGTAACAGTTCCTGTGATAGTTCCGTCTTTTTCGTCGACAAGTTCAACATCCTCAGGTCTTATAACAACATCGACCGGTTTGTTTAAGCCAAATCCTGAGTCAACACAGGAAAAGTTTGCACCAAGAATCTGAACAAGTTCATCTTTAACCATAATACCGTCAAGAATGTTTGAATCACCGATAAAGTCTGCAACGAAAGCGTTTTCCGGTTCATTGTATATCTTTTCGGGGGTACCAATCTGCTGGATGTATCCCTGGTTCATTACGACAATAGTGTCAGACATTGTCAATGCTTCTTCCTGATCGTGTGTTACATAAATGAATGTAATTCCAAGTTCATTTTTCAGTCTTATAAGTTCATACTGCATGTCCTGACGAAGTTTTAAGTCCAAAGCACCTAAAGGCTCATCCAAAAGAAGGACTTTTGGCTCATTTACGATTGCACGAGCGATTGCAATACGCTGCTGCTGACCGCCTGATAATGAATCGGGCATTCTTTTTTCATAACCATCAAGATTAACAAGCTTAAGTGCGTATTTAATCTTGTCATCAATATATGATTTGGATTTTCCTTTGATTTTAAGACCAAAGGCGATATTTTCCGCTATGTTCATATGTGTAAAAAGAGCATACTTCTGAAAAACGGTATTTAACTGTCTTTTGTTTGGCGACAGATTAGTAATATCTTCATTATTAAAAAGAACAGTACCTTTATCCGGGGTTTCAAATCCACCAAGAATTCTTAATGTAGTTGTCTTTCCACATCCACTGGGTCCAAGAAGGGTTAAGAATTCGTTCTCTCTTATATAAAGATTAAAATCATCAAGAACCATCTGTGAACCATAAGATTTTGAAATGTTTTTTAAATAAATTAAAGCATCCTGATTCATAACACATAACTCCTTTTGGTTAAAAGCTTGGAGGGGAGGAGACTAATATAAGTGTTGCTCCCTTATTTCCAGCAGTAATGTAGTGGTTATTAGAAGGGGTATAGTAGAACGATTCCCCGCTTTTGGCCTTATAGACCTTATTTCCTATAGTTATTGATAGGCTTCCCTGAAGAACATAACCAAACTCCTCACCTTCGTGAGGTGTATCGAGAAAGGTTTTTCCATTGGGTTTTAAAGTTATTCTAATTGGCTCCATTTCGTTCTTTTGCGCATTAGGAATAATCCATTCAATGGTATTTCCCAGTTCATCATCAGTTTTTTCAAAGTAGTCATTAGGGCCAAAGACTATCTGATTATCTTCACTGTTAGCAAAGAAGTCTGAAAGATTAGTGCCAAGGCATTGTAAGATGTCTACTAAGGTCGAAATGGAGGGAGATGTTAAATCTCTTTCAACCATTGAAATGAAACCTTTACTTAATTCAGTTCTGTCAGCAAGTTCTTCCTGAGTCAGTCCTTTCTGGACTCTGAGGTCTTTTAATTTTTGTCCGATTCCCATTTTTTTACCTTTGTTATCAAAACAATACTGAACTAAAAGTTCAATTTTACTAAACTAGCGACTTAATTATACAATATGTTTTTACAGTGTCAATTGTTTTTATGCATTATTTTGAAATAATTATAAAATTATGTATTTTAAGATTTTATTATGCTATAATTCAGTTGTAAAAATGGAGAAAAACGGGATGAGTGGAACTAAAAAACACATTTCTTATGAGTCAGTATTAAACATTATATTTTTACTTTTATTCTTTTCGGCAATGTTGACTTTCATTGCCTTAATTCCCTTGTACTTTGTTGGGGACAATATGGATAGAACCTGTATTCCGATTGAAGACAACTGGTTTTACCGGGATGAATACGGAAATAACCATAGAATCATAAATGATCAGGTCGATGCCGAAGAAGGAGAGCCTGTTACATTCGGAAATGATCTTCCGCAAACAGTACAGGATGGGTATTATATTGCAATTCTTTCGTCCAGAGATATTTCTGTGTATATTGACGGTGAATTAAGAAAAGAATTCTCATTGGATTCGAAACCTTTAAAGGGTGGATCTGTAAAGAATATATATCTTTTTGTGCCACTAACTAAATCTGACAGCGGTAAAGAGTTTTTGGTTGTAAAGCACAATGATGACAGATATAACGGATATGTTTCAAATACTTATGTGGGTTCATCTATAGGTATTGTTCTTGCACAATTTAGAAGACTTGGTAATGTTTTTGTATTTAACCTTTTCTTCGTGAATTTTTCCGTGATATGTATTCTTGGAGGAACTTTATATAGTTTGATTTTTAAAAGGAATCTGAGTTTTACGCAGCTTGTTTTTGCTTTGTTTTTCGTTGGTGGCTGGCTTGCGTTTGACTCGGAAATATTCCAGTTTGTTTTTGAAATAAAAATATTAGACGGTATTATGTCTTATATTTTTGCACTGATGGTTCCTTATCCTATCATGATTTACCTTAATAGGATAACAGGTAAAAGATACCAGAAATATTTTCTTTCATTAGGTCTTATTTCTATTATTTCACTTGTGTTCTTTTCAGTCCTTCATTTTACCGGAGTAGGTTATTATGGCGGTAATATTGGTTGGATTGACGCTTCGATTGCAATAATATGCTCTTTAGCGCTTATCGTTCTTTTGTATGACTTTTTTGTTAAAAAGAACAGGGACTACAAATATTTCATGATAGGAATATTGATTTTCTCGGCTTTTGGTGCCGGAGAAATGATAGCTATTAACTTTTTAAGCCCTACTGTCGATGGATACCTTGTTGTAACCGGATTGTATTTTCTTATCATATTGTCTATAATTCAGCAGATATCTGAATTGAACCGTATGGAAAGAGAAAAGGCCAAGGCATTAGAAGCTAATGAATCCAAGTCAAGGTTTTTGGCTTCAATGTCTCACGAACTTCGTACACCTATTAATTCAATTATTGGAATGGATGAATTCATTATTCGTGAGTGTAACGAACCTAATATACTTGAATATGCTTCTTATATTAAGAGTGCATCCAATAATCTTCTTGGAATCGTAAACGATATTCTTGATTTATCCAAGATTGAAGCCGGTAAGCTTGACCTGATTGAGGATGACTATTCTTTAGCAGATGTTGTAAATGAGTTAAGCGTTCTTTTGCAGGAAAGAGCTTTAGATAAAGGGCTTCAGACCAAGATTAATATATCGCCTGAATTGCCTTCAGGCTTGCATGGCGATGCCTTACATGTTAAACAGATTATTATTAATATTTTGTCTAATGCCATTAAGTACACTAAGTCAGGAACTGTTTCTTTTTATGTTTCTTCTGAAAAAAGTGATGTTAATAATATCTGTGTATTAAAGTTCATCGTTTCTGATACCGGTATAGGTATTAAGGAAGAGAATATACCCAAGCTTTTTGATTATTATTCAAGACTTGATTCAGTCAAGAATCATGAAATTGAAGGTACCGGTCTTGGGCTGAATATTGTTAAGCAGCTTCTTGATTCAATGAATGGTTCAATAAAAGTTGAAAGTGACTATGGATTTGGTTCCACTTTTACGATGCTTATCCCTCAGAAGATTGTTGACAGTGCACCTATAAGAAATGTTTTTTCAAATAAACCTGTCGCTGCCAAGAATGATTATAAGCAGTCTTTTAAAGCTGAAAATGCTACAATTCTCGTTGTAGATGATAACAATATTAACTTGTTAATTGTTAAGAAACTATTGGAGAATACACTAATAAATGTGGATACTGTTGAGTCAGGCTATGAGGCTTTAAGACTCGCTGCTAATTTTAAATATGATTTGATTTTATTAGATCATATGATGCCGCAGATTGATGGTATTGAAGTTTTGCATAAGTTAAGAAGTGATGAAAGAAGCTCATCTAAGGATACACCGGCTATTGTTTTAACTGCAAATGCTGTTAATGGTATGCGCGAAATGTATCTTAATGAGGGCTTTTCAGATTATATTACTAAACCAATCGAACCTAGTTTGCTCGAGGAGTGTATTTCAAAGTGGCTCCCGAATGAAAAGGTTCAAAAGGAGATTTAAATGAATAAGTATGTTGCGTATGTTTCTGAGTATACTCAGGGAAATAAGTACGGAATAACAATCTATGATGTTGACGTAAAGAAAGGAAGATTTGAAGAAAAAGATCATGTTGTGATTTCTAATTCTTCTTATATAACTATTTCTCATAATGGTAACTTTCTTTATTCTATAACTGACCTTGGTGTAGACAGCTTTAAGGTATTAGAAGACGGACGTCTTGAAAAGATTAATTCTCAGTCTATTAATGGTATGAGAGGATGTTATTTATCTACTTCCTATGATGATATGTTCTTATTTGTAGCCGGTTATCATGATGGTAAGATTACTGTGTTAAGAGTACTTGAAGATGGTTCAGTAGGTGAGATTACTGATGAAATATTCCTTAAAGGAATGGGTAGTGTAGCTGAAAGAAACTTTCATCCTCATGTTAACTGCGTAAAGATGACAAGAGATGATAAGTATTTACTTGCTGCTGATTTGGGAATGGATCATGTAAATGTTTACAGTCTTGATAAGACAAATGGTAAGTTAAGGCTTGTTGATATTATTAGAAGCGAGCAGGAATCAGCACCTAGACACATCAAGTTTTCTAAAGATGGTAAAATCTTATATATCGTTCATGAAATGAAGTGCCAGATCGATGTATATACATATGAAAATGTTGCTGACGGAAATCCTTCTTTTGAAAAGATTCAGTCTATTTCAACAACAAATGATTATCATACAACTGATTGTGCTGCAAGTGCACTTAATCTTTCGCTTGATTATAAATATATTACTTCGTCAACTGCAGGAGATAACTGTGTAAGTATCTTTAAGATAGAAAAGGACGGAACTCTTGAGAAAATTTTAAATCTTCCTATAAGCGGTTCATATCCTAAGGATGCGACACTATTTCCTGACAACAAGCACCTTGTTTCATTAAATCATGAGTCCAATACAATGACTTTCTTTAATGTAGACATGGAAAAGAAGACTTTAATTATGAATGGCCCGGAGATGAGGATTGAAAAGCCAAATTGCATTATCTTCCATAAACTTGTTGAAAGATAAGAAGTATGTGCTAAAATACTAGTGGATTGTTTTATTTGTAGAAGGGTAAGAAGTGAAAAAGACTGCTAAGGAGATTGTAATTGCTAATACTGCAAGGGCTTGCAAAAAGTGTAAGCTCTTAACACCCCTGTTCATGCTGATTGCAGGGGTTATTCTTGTGTTGATTTATTTCTTTGCGCAGTTTAAGAATAACGGTAAAAGATATATTACTATTTGCTTATGCTTTGTTTTCTTTTTCATGAGCTCAAGCTTTTCATTCCCTGGTGATGATGCATCAGAGAATACCTATATAACAAGCTCAATAGAGTCATTATCTACTGTTAAGGATATTGCTATTGAAGATGAGGATTCAGATGCAGATTCTTCTTCTGAAGAATGGATTGAAGACCTTGATATCAAGGATAGTGATTTTGAAAAAATGCTTTCAAACACTGATGATATTGAAACCTTTACATTGGATGACTTTGTAAGTTTATCAGATATGAATAAATCTGATTCTAATAACGGTGAATCTTCTTTTGACAAAGATGCATGGAATCTTATTCTTGTAAATAAGACTCATCCTATTCCTGATGACTATGATGTTCCGCTTGCTACAATTTCCGGATCAATGAAGTGTGATGAAAGAGTAAGAGACATTCTTGTTGAAATGCTTTCAGATGCAAGCAAAGAAGGTGTTGGCCTTATCGTTTGCTCTCCTTACAGAGATTATAAACTTCAGGAAACTTTGTTTAACAGAAAGATTAACCTTTATATGTCAAAGGGTTATTCATATGTAGATGCGTATAAGATTACTTCACAAAAGGTAACTGTTCCCGGTGCCAGCGAGCATCAGATTGGTCTTGCTTTTGATATCGTTACTCCCGGTCATACAACACTTGACTATGAATTTGCTGATACATATGCAGGAAAGTGGTTAAAGGAAAACAGCAAAAAGTATGGTTTCATTTTAAGATATCCTCGAGGCAAGGAATATATCACAGGTATCGAGTTTGAACCCTGGCATTTTAGATATGTAGGAACTGAAGCTGCTACATATATTATGGATAATGAAATTACACTGGAAGAGTTTATAGAAGAACTCGAATAGTTCGAAAGAGAGATTTATGTACAAAGTTATTAAGACTGAAGGCATGGCTAAAAGAGCCGTGATGGAAACTGTTCACGGAACCATCCAGACGCCTGTTTTTATGAATGTTGGTACTGTTGCTGCAATTAAGGGCGCTGTTTCAACTATGGATCTTCACGGTATTGATACTCAGGTTGAATTATCAAATACCTATCATTTACACGTCAGACCCGGCGATAAGCTTATTAAAGAACTTGGTGGTCTGCACAAATTCATGAACTGGGATAAACCTATTCTTACTGATTCAGGTGGTTTCCAGGTCTTTTCTTTGTCCGGACTTAGAAAAATTAAAGAAGAAGGTGTTACCTTCCATTCTCATGTAGATGGCCGCATTATCTTTATGGGGCCGGAAGAAAGTATGCAGATTCAGTCCAACCTTGCTTCTACTATTGCGATGGCATTTGATGAATGTCCTTCATCTGTTGCCGAAAGAAAGTATGTAGAAGATTCAGTTGCAAGAACAACCAGATGGCTTGAACGCTGTAAGGCTGAAATGAAAAGACTTAATTCACTGGAAGATACTATTAATAAGAATCAGCTATTATTTGGTATTAATCAGGGTGCTATCTTTGATGATATAAGAATTGAGCATGCAAAACGAATTTCAGAGATGGATTTGGATGGATATGCGGTAGGTGGTCTTGCTGTTGGTGAGACTCACGAAGAAATGTATAGAATTCTTGAAAGTGTCGTTCCTTACCTTCCTAAAGAAAAGCCTACTTATTTAATGGGCGTTGGTACTCCTGCAAATATTCTTGAAGGTGTTGAAAGAGGAATTGACTTCTTTGATTGTGTTTATCCTTCAAGAAACGGAAGACATGGACATGTTTATACTAATCATGGAAAGATTAATCTTTTCAATCAAAAGTATGAAAAGGATATGCGTCCTATTGAAGAAGGCTGCAACTGTCCTGCATGCCGTGATTATTCAAGAGCATACATCAGACATTTACTTAAAGCCAAGGAAATGCTTGGTATGAGATTATGTGTATTACATAACCTGTACTTCTATAATACAATGATGACTGAGATTAGAAATGCTCTTGATGAGGGCCGTTTCGCATCATATAAAAAAGCTAAACTCGATTCGATGGCTGAGGGCCAGGATTAAATAGCGGAAGTTTTTATTTTATTTTTATTGAAAATATACGAAAAATTAGTTATCATAGCAAAGTAGTAATTCTTAGGAGGATTAAATATGTTTAATACAGTACTCGCTGCTGATCCTGTTGCAGGTTCTTCAACAGCACAGCTTATTAGTATGCTTATTTCATTTGCTCTTTTAGGTTTGTTTTTTTATTTCATGATTATCAGACCTCAGAAGAAGGAACAGAAGAGAGCCAGCGCTATGCTTGCTTCACTTGAAATTGGTGATTCAATTCTTACAAATTCAGGTTTTTACGGTGTTGTTATTGATATTTCTGATGATACTGTTATCGTTGAATTTGGTAGCAACAAGAACTGCAGAATTCCTATGCAGAAGTCATCTATTGCTCAGGTTGAAAAAGCTCAGTAATTACATATATGTACATTAAGCCCTTTAGCATTGCTAAAGGGCTTTTTTCATGCTTGTATTTAGCCCATCGTGAATTCACAACGATGGGCTAAAGCCTATTGTATATCCCGCAACGCCTTGTAAAAGCCCATCGTTGAATCTGAAACGCTGGGCAAAAGCCCATCGGATATCCCACAACGTCGGGCTATTGCCCGACACGCTCGTTCCGAGCTAACATCCAACATAAACAACTTTCAGCCTTACAAGCAAGCTTGACTGCAGAAAGTTGTTTATGTTAGATGGTTGTGGGGAGGGATTTGTTCTGGTTGGATATTAAAGAATAGGTTTTTGCTGGGTGTTGTAGGATTGATGGTCTGGATTGGCGTCAGCGGTGGATTTTTGATTGGGTTTTGCGGGTGCTGGGTTTCCTTGTAGTGCTTTTGTTATGTATTTTGTTATGCTTTTTGTATTTACTTCAAGGCTTTGTATACATTGATACAAAAGGGTATTGCATATTATAAATTTCTATAATAATATTATTAAAAGTTATTTACCGCTTTAATTCGTTATAGTGAGAAATGGAGTTTGCGATGAAATTCAATATTACTTGTATTCCTGGTGATGGTATTGGTCCTGAAATTGTTGATCAGGCCAAGGTTGTTTTAGATGCTGTTGCTTCTAAATTTAATCACGAATTTATTTATAAAGACATTCTTATGGGTGGTGCTTCTATTGATGTTCACGGTATTCCGTTAACTGATGAAGCTATTGAAGATGCCAAATCTGCTGATTGTGTGCTCATGGGTTCTATTGGTGGTGATACTAATACTTCACCCTGGTACAAACTTGAACCTTCTAAAAGACCTGAAGCCGGTCTTCTTAAATTAAGAAAATCACTTAATCTTTTTGCTAACCTTCGTCCTGCGTTACTTTATCCTGAACTTGCTGATGCTTGTGTTCTTAAAAAAGAAGTCAGTGACTGCGGTTTTGATATGATTATTGTAAGAGAGCTTACCGGTGGTCTTTACTTTGGTGAAAGAAAGACTGAAGTCATTGATGGTATTAGAAAAGCCACAGACGTTTTAACTTATGATGAAAAAGAAATTAAGCGTGTAGCTATAAAAGCTTTCGACATTGCAATGAAGAGAAGAAAGAAAGTTACAAGCGTTGATAAGGCCAATGTTTTGGATTCTTCAAGACTTTGGAGAGCTGTTGTTAATGAGGTTGCTAAGGATTATCCCGAAGTTACTGTTGAACATATGCTTGTTGATAACTGCGCTATGCAGCTTGTTAAAGATCCTGCTCAGTTTGATGTTGTATTAACTGAGAACATGTTTGGAGACATTCTTTCGGATGAAGCAAGTATGATTACCGGTTCAATCGGAATGCTTTCAAGTGCTTCATTAAATGAATCCAAATTTGGATTATATGAACCTAGTCATGGTTCAGCACCTGATATTGCAGGGAAGGATATTGCTAATCCTATTGCTACTATTTTAAGTGCTGCAATGATGCTTAGATTCAGCCTTGATTTAACTAAGGAAGCTGATGCTATTGAAGAGGCTATAAAGAAGGTTCTTAAAGATGGTTATAGAACCGGTGATATTTATAGTGAAGGAATGAAGAAAGTTGGCTGCAAGGAAATGGGTTCATTGATTGCAGAAAGAATATAAAGGAGAACACTAATGAGAAGTGATAATGTTATGGTTGGAAGCCAGCAGGCTCCTCACAGAAGTTTATTTAATGCTTTAGGTTTTACTGAAGAAGAAAGAAAGAAACCTATGATTGGTATTGTTTCATCTTACAATGAAATCGTACCCGGTCATATGAACCTTGATAAAATTGTTGATGCTGTAAAGCTTGGTGTTGCTGAAGCAGGCGGTATGCCTGTAATGTTCCCAGCAATCGCAGTTTGCGATGGTATTGCAATGGGACATGTAGGTATGAAGTATTCACTTGTTACTCGTGATCTTATTTGTGATTCTACTGAGTGTATGGCTATGGCACATCAGTTTGACGGCCTTGTTATGGTTCCTAACTGTGATAAGAACGTTCCCGGATTACTTATGGCTGCAGCAAGACTTAACATTCCTACTATTTTCGTTTCTGGTGGACCTATGCTTGCAGGTCGAGTAAACGGACAGAAGAGAAGTCTTTCATCAATGTTTGAAGCTGTTGGTGCATATGCTGCAAACAAGATTGATGAATGTGAATTATGTGAATTTGAAGAGAAGGTTTGTCCTACATGTGGTTCATGCTCAGGTATGTATACTGCTAATTCTATGAACTGCCTTACTGAAGCAATTGGTATGGGTCTTAGAGGAAACGGAACAATACCTGCTGTATATAGTGACAGAATCAGACTTGCAAAGCATGCTGGTAATCAGATTGTTAAACTTGTAGAAAAGAATATTTGTCCTAGAGACATTATGACAGAAAAGGCATTTATGAATGCTTTAACTGTAGATATGGCTTTAGGTTGCTCTACAAACTCTATGCTTCATTTACCTGCAATTGCGCATGAAGCAGGAGTTGATCTTAACCTTGAAATCGCTAATAAGTTATCAGCTAAAACTCCTAACTTGTGCCACCTTGCTCCTGCAGGTCCTACATACATGGAAGACTTGAATGAGGCCGGTGGTGTTCACGGTGTAATGAAGGAACTTACTAAACTTAACCTTCTTAATACTGATGTATTAACAGTAACCGGTACAACATTGGAGGATAATCTTAAGACTGCTGCTAACCTTAATCCTGAAGTTATCAGAACTGTTGAAAATCCTTATTCCAAGACCGGCGGTATTGCGGTATTAAAGGGTAATCTTGCACCCGAGGGTTCAGTTGTTAAGCGTTCAGCTGTAGTTGCTGAAATGATGGAACATTCAGGTCCTGCAAGAGTATTTGACTGTGAAGAAGACGCAATCAGCGCTATTAAGGGTGGAAAAATTGTTCCCGGTGACGTTGTGGTAATCAGATACGAAGGTCCTAAGGGTGGCCCCGGAATGAGAGAAATGCTTAATCCTACATCTGCAATCGCAGGAATGGGACTTGGCTCATGTGTTGCATTAATTACTGATGGTAGATTCTCAGGAGCATCCAGAGGTGCTTCTATCGGACACGTTTGTCCTGAAGCTTACGCAGGCGGTCCTATCGCCTTTGTTGAAGAAGGAGATACTATCCACATTGATATTAATAACAATGTTCTTGAAGTTTTAGTAAGTGATGAAGAACTTGCTAAGCGTAAAGAAAAATGGCAGCCTCGTGTAAATGAGGTTTCAGGATATCTTTCAAGATATCGTGCATTAGTAACCGGAGCTAACACCGGTGCAGTATTAAAGTAGAGTTTAAGGAGAAAGACTGATGTTACTTTCAGGTTCAGAAATAGTAGTTGAATGTTTAAAAGAACAGGGAGTTGACACCGTATTTGGTTATCCCGGAGGTACAATTTTAAATGTTTATGATGCTTTGTATAAGCATAGCGAAATAAAGCACATTTTAACTTCGCACGAACAGGGCGCTTCTCATGCAGCTGATGGTTATGCAAGAGCAACAGGTAAAGTTGGTGTCTGCATGGCTACATCAGGTCCCGGTGCAACTAATCTAGTTACAGGTATTGCAACAGCTTACATGGATTCCGTTCCTATGGTTGCAATTACTGCAAACGTTGTTTTGCCCTGGCTTGGAAAAGATACCTTCCAGGAAGTTGATATTGCAGGTGTGACAATGCCAATCACAAAGCATGGTTATATCGTTAAGGATGTAACTACACTTGCTGATACAATTCGTAAGGCATTTAAAATTGCTAAAAGCGGACGTCCCGGACCTGTACTTGTAGATATTACTAAAGATGTAACTGCTGCGATGTGCGAATATGAAGCTATGAAGCCTTCAGAAGTTGAAAGAATCTCCAAGTATACAGAGCAGGATATTGACAGCATAGTTGAACTTATAAATGCTTCTAAGAAGCCTTTTATTTATCTTGGCGGTGGTGCTATTGCAAGTGGAGCAACTAAAGAAGTAAAAGAATTTGCTGATTTAATCGACGCTCCTGTATGTGACACACTTATGGCTAAAGGTGCTTTCGATGCATATTCTGACAGATATACAGGAATGATTGGTATGCATGGTACCAAGGCATCTAATCTTGGCGTTCACGAATGTGATTTATTAATTGCTTTAGGTGCAAGATTTTCAGACCGAGTTGTTGGAAACGTAGCTAAGTTTGCACAGGGAGCCAAGGTTATCCATATCGATATCGATGCTGCTGAAATCAATAAGAACATTAGAACTGATGCCTCAGCAGTTGGCGATTTAAAAGAAATTCTTACACTTGTTAATTTCAAACTTGAGAAACAGGATCATTCAGAGTGGATGAACAAGATCATTGATCTTAAAAAGAAATTCCCTCTTGATTATGATAGAAGCAAACTTACATGTCCTTTTGTAATTGAAGAAATCGACAGAGTGACAGAAGGTAAGGCTATTATTACAACTGACGTTGGTCAGCATCAGATGTGGGCTTCACAGTACTATAAATATACTGAGCCTAGAACATTTTTATCATCAGGTGGTCTTGGCACTATGGGCTACGGAATTGGTGCCTGCATAGGAGCTAAGGTCGGAAGACCCGAAAAGATCTGTATCAACATCGGTGGTGACGGATGCTTTAGAATGAATATGAACGAACTTGCTACAGCATCACGTTTTGATATTCCGATTATTCAGGTTGTAATCAACAATCATGTTTTAGGAATGGTTAGACAGTGGCAGACATTATTCTATGAAGGACGCTATTCACAGACCATTTTAAATGATAAGGTTGACTATCAGCTTGTTGCCAAGGGTCTTGGCTGTGATGCTTACAAGGTAACTACTAAAGAAGAATTTGCACCTGCATTGGAAGCAGCTATTAAGAACAATCGTCCTGCTATGATTGAATGTGTTATCCATGAGGATGATAAGGTATTCCCTATGGTACCCGGTGGTTCTGCTTTGAGCGATGTTTTTGATGAAAAGGACTATTTAAAGAAATAATTTATGAGGAAGAAATACACTGTTATTAAGAGTGCGGTAATTGGGGGAATTATAGCTCTTATAGTGGGTATTTATCTAGGTTTATCATTCATGTACACTAGCGGGTTTTCGTATGGGACCTGGATTAACGGTGAGTATTGTACGGGTAAATCAGTAAAAGAAGTCAATGAGATTTTAAAGGCGTATTATTCAAAGCCCATGATTATGATTTCTGATAATGAAGGAAATACAAGTTACATATATGCTTCAGATTATGACTTTAGTGTTGACTATACTGATTCGCTAACATACATTTCAAACCACCAGAATCCTTTCTTTTGGATTGAAAATCTGTTTAAAAAGAATGATTACCTTCAGATTGAGCCTGTAATTAAATATGACGAAGAAAAGATTATTTCCATGGTAGGAGATTTACCTGTTTACAAGAAGTATCTTGAAATGGAAGAGCCTTGTTTTAAGATTTTATCAGGTGAGGATGGATTTTATCTTTTAGACACAAGACATGATTTTCTTGACTATAACAAGTTAGAGGCTTCAGTTTTAAGCATGGCTACATATGGTGGTGCATTAGTTGTTTCTGATGAGTTTTTCTATGAAGAAAAGCCAACAGCTAATGAAATAAGCGTAAAAAAAGAATGGGAAAAGCTCCAAAACTTTCTTTCGACAAAGATTGTTTATGATATGGGTGCTGAAAAGATTCCTGTTGACAGCGCAGTACTTAGAAGTTTTATGGTACTCGATGATCAGGGTAATTTTGTCTATGATGATGATAACAATTACCTTTTGGATGACAGTAAAATAGAAGAGTTTGTGCATGAACTTTGTCTGCGATATGACACTACGACATTGCCCAGAAAATATATAACCTATACCGGCGAGGTGATTGAAGTTGATTTTCAACTAAAATCTACTCTTTTAGATGAGGCAAAAGAAAAAGTGTATCTGCTTGATGCAGTTCATAATTCAGTCAAAGAGGTTCATGAACCTTCTTACATAAGGCAGGGTTTTGTTAAAGGTGAAAATGATGTAGGAGATAGCGTCATTGAGGTTAATCTCACTACACAGAGACTTTACTTTATAAAAGATGGAGAACTTATTCTTGAAACGGATATTGTTTCAGGAAATCCTAATAAGGGTTGGAGAACTCCTAAAATGCTTTGCTATATATATGCAATGAGCCGAAACGTGGTTTTAAGGGGAGAGGGGTATGCTTCTCCTGTGGATTACTGGATTCCTGTTTATCAGGGAATCGGATTACATGATGCATCATGGCAACCTTCTTTTGGAAGTGATTATTATCTTACAAGAGGTTCAAGAGGTTGCATAAACTTGTATATTGATGATGCTAAAACTGTGTATGATAATGCATATATTGGACTACCTGTAATTATTTACTAATAGTTTATGAATATTCTTTCACTTTTGGTCACTATTTTTCTTGACGTAAAAAGTGCATAAGTTTATGATTATATTTAATTAAAATTTCCAAGGAGGAATAGAAAAGTGTCTAGAGTTTACAATTTTTCGGCGGGTCCTGCCACAATGCCTTTGCCTGTATTGGAAGAAATCCAAGCAGAACTTCTCGATTATAAGGGAAGTGGAATGAGTGTTATGGAAATGTCCCACCGATCTAAGGTGTTCCAGACAATTTGCGATGAAGCTGAAGCTGATTTAAGAGAATTAATGAACATTCCTGATAATTATAAGGTTCTTTTCATTCAGGGTGGTGCAACACTTCAGTTCTCCATGATTCCTCTTAACTTAATGAAGAATGGTGTATTTGATTACATCGTAACAGGTGCATGGTCTAAAAAGGCTGCAACAGAAGCCAAAAAATTTGGTAAGGTAAACATTGTTGCAACAAGTGAAGATAAGAACTACAGTTATATTCCTGACTGCTCAGATCTTCCTATCGATGATGATGCAGATTATGTATATATTTGCGAAAATGAAACAATTCATGGAACAACATTCCAGTCACTTCCTAATACAAAGGGAAAGATTCTTGTTTCAGACCAGTCATCAATGTTTTTAAGCCGTCCTTGCAACGTAGCTGATTATGGTATGATCTACGGCGGTGTTCAGAAGAACATTGGACCTGCAGGTCTTTCAATTGTAATTATCAGAGAAGACTTGATTAACAAGGATATCGATCCTAAGACTCCTGTTTACTTAAGATATGATACCCACGCTGATAATGGTTCTATGTACAATACTCCTAACTGCTGGGGTATCTACGTATGTGGAAAGGTATTTAAGTATTTAAAGAGCATTGGTGGTCTTGAAAAGATGAACCAGCTCAATATTGAAAAAGCTAAAGTTTTATACGATTTCCTTGATTCAAGTAACTACTTTAAGGGAACTGTAGATAAAGATGTTCGTTCTCTTATGAACGTTCCTTTTGTAACAGGTGATGCTGATAAGGATGCTGCTGTTGTTGCTGCAACCAAGGCTGCCGGATTTGATAACCTTAAGGGTCACAAGAGTGTTGGCGGTTTAAGAGCTTCAATCTACAACGCAATGCCTATTGAAGGTGTTAAGGCATTAGTAGACTTCTTAAAGAAGTATGAGGAGGAAAATGCATAATGTTTAAATATAACTGCTTAAATCCTATTTCAACTTATGGTCTTAAAGAATTTGATGATAACTACGAAAAAGTTGAAGAAGTAAATGATGCAGAAGGTATTCTTGTAAGAAGTGCAGTAATGCATGAAATGGAATTTTCAGATAACCTTCTTTGTGTTGCACGTGCCGGTGCAGGTGTTAACAATATTCCTCTTGATAAATGTGCTGAAAAAGGTATTGTAGTTTTCAATACACCCGGTGCTAACGCTAATGGTGTAAAGGAACTTGTTTTTGCCGGTATGTTATATGCAGCCAGAGATATTGTTGGTGGTATTGAATGGTGTCTTGATAATCAGGACGATGTAAACATTGCAAAGACTGCTGAAAAGCAGAAGAAAAATTATGCCGGAACTGAAATTAAAGGTAAGAAGCTTGGTGTAATTGGTCTTGGTGCGATTGGTGCATTGGTTGCTAATGCCGCTATTCATATGGGTATGGAAGTATACGGATACGATCCTTATATTTCAATTAATGCAGCATGGAGCCTTAATCGTCAGGTTAAGCATATCACTGATGTTAATGATATTTATCGTGAGTGTGATTACATCACAATTCATGTTCCGCTTCTTGATTCAACTAAGAAGATGATTAGTGCTGAAGCTATTTCACTCATGAAGCCTACAGCAGTTGTACTTAACTTTGCAAGAGACCTTCTTGTTGATGAAGAGGCTATGGTTGATGCTTTATCTAAAGGTAAAGTTGGTAAGTACGTATCAGACTTCCCCAACACAACAACAGTTGGCGCTAAGGGTTGTATCGTAACACCTCACCTTGGAGCTTCAACAGAAGAATCAGAAGATAACTGTGCTAAGATGGCAGTTCTTGAAATGAGAGATTACCTTGAAAATGGTAATATCAAAAATTCAGTAAACTATCCGGCAGTAGATATGGGTGTTTGCCATCAGGCAGGTCGTATCGCAATTTTCCATAAGAACATTGCTAATATGATTACTCAGTTCACAGCTAATTTTGGTGATCTTGGAATCAACATTACTGATATGATGAATAAGTCTAGAGGCGATGTTGCTTACACAATGATGGACGTTGAAGAAGAAGTTACTGATGCTATCATCAATAAGCTTTCTTCTATCGAAGGTGTATTCAGAGTAAGAAAGGTAAAATAGCCAAAAAGAAGGCCATCATATGATGGCCTTTTATTTTACTTATTAAATTTGAATTTTAGTTTTTAGAATTTTTCAAACTGCATAGGATCGCCGTATTTAGACATTTCGCCAACGGTTGACTGGAACTTGCGCTCGTTTACTACGCTTGCTTCACTTGCGGCATCCATGTATTTGATGAAAACATCTTCTACAGGAATTTTTAATTCCTCTGAAAGAGTAATCATAACAGGTTTTAATTTCTCTAACTGAAAAGAAACCTGTGTTTTTTCGGGATCAATACCGTCAAGTGCGGATTCTGCAAATTCACAAACTTTGTCATAAATGTATTTTAGTTCTTTATCCATATTGTTGCCTCTCATTTAGAAATATATAATATGTAGTTTAGCACCTTTATAATGACTTGTGAATTATTTTAATAAAGTAAATTGTACAAAAGGAGATACCATGGCCCTAATTAAACCATTTAAAGCATTAAGACCTAAAAAAGGACTTGAAGATAAAATCGCGGCACTTCCTTATGATGTTTACAATAGAAAAGAAGCCAAAGAGGTTGTAGCTAATAATCCACTTTCTTTTTTAAACATTGACAGAGCTGAAACTCAGTTCGATGATTCTGTTGATACCTATGATCCCATTGTATACATAAAAGCCAAAGAGATTCTTGAAAGAATGAAAGAAGAAGGTTCTTTTGCCACAGATAATAAAGCCAATTATTATCTTTATGAACAGGTTATGGATGGCAGAGCCCAGACCGGTCTTGTTTGCACTGCAAGTGTTCTGGATTATATGAACAATGTTATTAAAAAGCATGAAAATACAAGAGCTGACAAAGAAGTGGATCGTATTAATCACGTTAATGTTACATCAGCTCAGACAGGTCCAATCTTTCTTGCTTTCAGAAACGATGAAAATATAGCAGAGATTTTTAGAAGAACCAAAGAAAAAGAACCTGCTTACTCTTTTATATCAGACGATGGTATTAAACATACCAGCTGGATTATTGACGATGAAAATGAGATAGAATGTATAACCAAAGCATTTGCACAAAAAGATGCAATGTACATTGCAGATGGTCATCACAGATGCGCCTCGGCTGCCAAGGTTTCAATGATGCGAAGAGAAGAGGCCAAGGTCATAGATGAGAGTGCTGAGTATAATTTCTTTTTATCAGTCGCATTTCCTGATTCAGAACTGATGATTATGGATTATAACCGAATCGTCAAGGATTTAAATGGTCTTGATGAAGAAACATTTCTTGATAAGATCAAGGAAGTTTTTGAAGTATCTAAAAAGCCTTATGACGAAGCAAAACCCAATCACAAGGGGCAGATCTTTATGCTTCTTAAAGATGAGGAATATGTTCTTGAAATTAAGGATGCCTACAAGTCTGAAGATCCTATAAAGGGGCTTGATGTTTCAATACTTCAGGATAATATTTTGGGACCGGTACTTGGAATAGATGATCCTAAGACAAATAACAGAATTGATTTTGTTGGTGGTATTCGTGGAGTTAAGGAATTGAAAAGACGTATGACAATAGATGCCAAAGTTGCATTTTCCATGTATCCGACATCCATAGAAGAACTTTTTAATGTAGCTGATGCAGGCTTATTAATGCCTCCTAAATCAACCTGGTTTGAACCTAAGCTTAGAAGTGGACTATTTATACATGAGATTTAGATATTTTCTTTAGGTCTTGTCAAAAGATATTTGAAACTATATAATAATCTCTGTTGTAAATAAGCTTTCGTGGCTCAGCTGGTAGAGCAACGCATTCGTAATGCGTAGGTCGCCGGTTCGAATCCGGCCGGGAGCTTTTGGCCTTAAGATGAATCTTAAGGCCTTTTTTATTATCAGGCAAAAGAAAGAATAAATTTTTATTTACAAACCATGAATAATTAGTTATTTTATATAAGATAAGTTCCAATAATTTGTTGAAATTAATGGCATATTATGGTATCTTAAATCTAAATTTGACAAACGAATAGGAGAAGCTCATGGCACAGTTGTGGGGCGGAAGGTTTACTAAAGAAACCGACAAGTTAGTATATCAGTTTAATGCTTCCATTAATTTTGATAAACGTCTTGCTGACTGTGATGTAACCGGTTCAATTGCGCATACTAAAATGCTTGCCAAGACTGGTATTATCACAGCTGAAGAAGGTAGCAAAATTATTGAAGGCTTATATTCGATTATTGATGATGTTCACAGTGGAAAGCTTGTTATAACTGATGAATATGAAGATATTCATTCTTTTATGGAAGCTAATCTTATTGATAGAATCGGTGATGCCGGAAAGAAACTTCATACAGGAAGAAGCCGTAATGATCAGGTTGCATTAGATATGCGTTTATATATTCGTGATTCAATTATGAATACAGATGCATGTTTAGCTTCGCTTTTAACAGTTATTCTTGATGTTATGGAAAATAACATTGAAACATATATGCCTGGCTTTACTCATCTTCAGAAGGCTCAGCCGGTTACACTTGCTCATCATATGGGTGCATATTTTGAAATGTTTAAAAGAGACAGATTAAGACTTTCTGACATATATGAAAGAGCTAATTACTGTCCTTTAGGAGCAGGTGCTTTAGCTGGAACCACATATCCTCTTGACAGAAATATGGTTTCTGAGCTTCTTGGATTTTACGGTCCTACATTAAACAGCATGGATTCTGTTTCGGATAGAGACTATGTTTTGGAATTTCTTGCTGCTTTATCTATTATCATGATGCATTTAAGCCGTTTCTGCGAAGAAATGATTATCTGGAATTCTAATGAGTACAGATTTATTGAACTTGATGATGCTTATTCAACCGGTTCATCAATTATGCCTCAGAAGAAAAATCCTGATATTGCTGAGCTTGTAAGAGGCAAGACTGGTCGTGTATATGGTGCTTTAACTTCGATGCTTACAACAATGAAGGGAATTCCGCTTGCATATAATAAAGATATGCAGGAAGACAAGGAAATGACCTTCGATGCTATAGATACAGTTAATAATTGCATCGTTCTTTTTACAGGAATGCTTTCAACTACTAAGTTTTTATCTGATAACATGGCTCAGTCAGCAACAAAAGGTTTTACTAACGCAACTGATGCTGCTGATTACCTTGTAAAGAAGGGTATGCCTTTTAGAGATGCCCATTCAGTTATCGGAAGACTTGTACTTGCATGCATTGATAAGGACTGTTCAATTGATGATTTAAAGATTGAAGAGTTAAAAGAGTTTAGTGAATTGTTTGATGAAGATATTTACGATGCAATTTCACTTAAAACCTGCGTTGAAAAGAGACTTACAATCGGAGCTCCGGGTATCGAAGCAATGAAGACAGTCATTTCAATAAATAAGGAATACCTTGAATTAACAACTAAGAAAGTAGAGGACTAGTTATGAGTAACAAATTGAGAGTTGGTATCCTCGGTGGTACCGGAATGGTTGGCCAGAGATTTATTTCTTTACTTGAGAATCATCCCTGGTTTGAAGTAACAACAATCGCAGCAAGCCCCAGATCAGCAGGAAAGACATATGAAGAAGCTGTAGGTGGAAGATGGAAGATGACAACTCCCATGCCTGAAGCTGTTAAGAATATTGTTGTTATGGATGTAACAGATGTAAAAAATGTAGCAGCTAATGTTGATTTTGTATTTAGTGCTGTAGATATGACTAAAGAAGAAATCAAGGCTATTGAAGAAGAATATGCTAAGACAGAAACTCCTGTTGTTTCTAATAACTCAGCTCATCGTTGGACAAAGGATGTTCCAATGATTATTCCTGAAATCAATTCTAACCACACAGCATTGATTGAAACGCAGAAGGAACGCCTTGGAACAAAGAGAGGCTTCATCTGCGTTAAGCCTAACTGCTCAATCCAGAGCTACACACCTTGTCTTTGGGCTTGGAGTGAATTTGAGCCTTATGAAGTTGTTGCTACAACATATCAGGCAATTTCAGGTGCTGGTAAGACTTTCAAGGATTGGCCTGAAATGATTGAAAACGTTATTCCTTACATCGGTGGTGAAGAGGAAAAGAGTGAACAGGAACCTTTAAGAATTCTTGGTACATTAAAAGATGGCGAAATCGTTAAGAAAGACGGTCTTGTGATTACAACACAGTGTATCAGAGTACCTGTTTTAAACGGACATACAGCGGCTGTATTCGTTAAATTTAAGAAGAAACCCACAAAAGAACAGCTTATCGAATGTTTAAGAAATGCTAAGGGTGCACCTCAGGAATTTGGTCTTCCTTCAGCTCCTAAGACATTCATTCAGTATCTTGAAGAAGACAATCGTCCTCAGGTTAAGGCTGACGTTGATTTTGAAAACGGAATGGGCGTTTCTATCGGACGTCTTCGTGAAGATACAGTTTATGATTATAAGTTTGTTGGACTTTCACATAACACTGTTCGTGGTGCAGCAGGCGGTGCTGTATTATGCGCTGAATTATTAAAAGCACAGGGTTACATTAGCGCAAAATAGCTCTTTGTATTAGGGGATATTAAAGAGTATTTTTTAAGGGGCATATTATTTATGGATGATCTTAGATATCAAGTCGATTTGCTTACTGCCATGAATCAGAAGATTTCTGCAGATGAAAGCATGTACAGAGCTTTATGCGAACAGTCGAATAGAGCATTTATCTATATTCAGCCGCAACTAAATGTAGTTAAAACATTAGGTCGTTGGGACGAATTCTTTGGTTTTCGTCCCAACGAATTGAGTGATCTTAGATCATTAATGAGTGTGATAGATGACGACTACAAAGAAGTTGCCGGAAGAGCTTTCTTTCCTGAAAGAGATGGAAAGAAAGAATCTTTAATTGAAATTCCTATTTATAACAAAAAACAATGGGTAGAGATTCATACTTCAGTATCTTTAAACAGCGACGACACCGCGGCTGTTAAAATCATTGCCTTTAGAGACATTACAAAGATGCATGACTATAAGGAAGAACTTACTTATATGGCATATTATGATTCTCTTACCGGGTTATATAACAGAAATTACTTTATAACCAAATTAGGTGATTTTATAACTAAAGCCGAAAAAGAAAATGCCGTTGTAAGTGTTTTACTTGTTGATATTGACGAGTTTCACAAAATTAACGATGGTATGGGTATTTTAACAGGCGATGAAGTTGTACAAAACCTTGGTCTGTTTATAAAAGGTTTCTTAGGTGATAACGTTATCGGCTCAAGATTTGATGGCGATTTCTTTGCTTTGGCAATCTATGAACCTATAGGAAACAGATCAGTTGATTATATATACGACACACTTATGGAATATCTTAAAAAGCCAATGGTGCTTACAGATAACAATGAAGTTTTATTATCTGTAACCTGCGGTGTTGCAGAATATCCTGAAGCATCTGATAATCCGCTTCAGCTTGTAAATTGTGCTGAAATCGTTCTTTTTAAAGCAAAAGACACTGAAAGAGGCACACTTCGTTTTTATGATAAGTCACTAATGAATGAGTTCATAAATAACGTAAATATTGAAAGAAAATTAAAAGATGCGGTTAGAAACATGGACTTTTCTTTAAATTTCCAGCCGCAGTATTTTGCTGATTCTAAAAGATTAAGAGGAGTTGAGACTTTAATCAGATGGAACAGCGAAGGGCAGTTCATAAGTCCTGCAGTATTTATTCCTATTGCAGAGAAAAATGGCTCGATAGTGGCAATTGGTGACTGGGTTTTAGAACAGGCCATTAAAGCGCACATGGAATGGAAAGCTAAATTTGATTTTGATATGATTCTTTCCATTAATATTTCTGCTATTCAGTACAGAAGACAGGATTTTGTCAGCAAGGTAATAGGAGTACTTAAAAAGTATGAAATGCCTGCCAGTGAACTTGAAATCGAAATAACAGAATCTGTTTTAATAGAAGACTTTAATTCTGTTACTGCCAAGATGGAAGAACTTAGAGATTATGGTGTGAAGGTTTCAATTGATGATTTTGGAACCGGTTATTCATCACTTTCTTATTTAAAGAAACTTCCGGTTGACACACTTAAGATTGATAAGAGCTTTATTGACTCACTCGTTGATGATGAATCATCCAAGATTATTACAGAAACTATTATTTATCTTTCCAAGAAACTTGGATACGAAATAGTAGCTGAGGGTGTCGAGACAAACGAGCAGTTTGAAGCATTAAAGGATATGTCCTGCGATCTTATTCAGGGATATTTCTTAGGAAAGCCCATGACTTATGATGCAATTGAGGATTTGTTACTTCGTCTTATTTAACAAGGGGATTATATGCTATTAGGAAGAAATTCGGAGATTAAATCTTTAAATACATATTACGACCGAAATAATTCTCAGATTCTTGTTCTATATGGTGAACTTAATGTGGGTAAGAGTGCCCTTGTCAAGGAATTCATGCAGGACAAGCCTGGGTTTTATTATTGTGCTCAGCCTGCCTGTGAACGTGAGCAGAAGTACAAAATGGGTCAGTGGCTTGCCAAGAAAGGTATCAGAACTTTAAAATACCCTGAGTTTCCTGAAATATTTGCAACATTTAATCAGGAGCATTCGCAAAAGAAAGTTATCGTCTTTGATGAGTTTCAGAATATAATTAAATCTTGTCCTACCTTTATGGACGAGCTTATTTCTTTTGTTCATAATTCATGGAATAATCAGGAATATCTGGTAATTTTAGTTTCTTCGTCAGTATCATTTGTTGAAAATCAAATGGTACAAAAGATTGGAGAGGCTGCTTTTGAACTATCCGGATTTTTAAAGATTAAAGAGCTTACTTTTTCTGATCTTAAAGAGTATTTTCCTCATTATTCAACTGAGGAATGTGCTTATATCTGGGCTATTTTAGGTGGATTTCCAGGCCTTTGGAATTGTTTTGATGAAAGGCTTTCATTAAAGGACAATATTATTAATAACATTCTTTTGCCTAATGCCTATTTATATAATTATGGTGAAAGACTAATCAATAATGAACTAAGAGAAACATCTGTTTATTCAACTATTTTGTCAGCTTTAAGTGAAGGCAAGAATAAATTACTGGAAATTTGCGAGCATACTTTATTTGTAAGAAGCAAGGTTTCTGTTTATTTAAAGAATCTTATTGAACTTGAACTGGTTAAGAAGGTTTTTAATGTTGAGACTGAAGGTAATGAATTTGCTCAAAAGGGTATTTATGATTTAAATAATCATTTCCTTGATTTTTATATGACATTTATGTACAAATACTCAAGTGAATTAATTGAGTTATCCGCGGAAGAGTTTTACAAGACGATTGTATTTCCTTCATTGAAATCTTTCGCAGGTAAATATTTTAATGAAATCTGTTTAGAGTATTTGGAAAAGCAGAACCAAAAGGGAAGACTTGCATATGAAGTTGAGTCTTTTGGAACATGGGTCGGTAAACCCGGAACTATTGATATTGTTGGATTATGTGAAAATAAAGAAAGTATTCTTGGTTTATGCATTTTTGATAAACCTCTGTTATCCTATGATGACTATGAGTGGATGCTTTATTGCGCCAAGAAAGCTAAGTTAAGTACTGATAACGTTTATCTTTTCACTGTTGGAAGATTTGATGAAAAGTTGACGCTTGAAGGAAAGGTTAGAAGTGGAATTAACCTGGTTTTATTGGATAATATGTTTTAAAAGCTGAAATTTGGTTTAGCAGTAAAGGATTTAAATGGGTAAGAATTTATTTATAGCCGAAAAGCCAAGCGTCGCTCAACAGTTTGCGCAGGCTTTAAAGCTTAATCTGTCTCGAAGAGATGGATATTTAGAGTGTGATGAAGCGATTGTAACCTGGTGTGTTGGCCATCTTGTTACAATGAGTTATCCGGAAGTTTATGATGAAAAGTATAGAAGATGGTCTTTTGATACCATTCCATTTCTTCCAAACGACTTCAAATATGAAGTTATTCCGTCAGTAAAAAAACAGTTTGAAATTGTTAAAGGACTCCTTAACCGTCCGGATGTTGAGACTATTTATGTCTGCACCGACTCAGGACGTGAAGGAGAGTACATTTACCGACTTGTAGACTCAATGGCACAGGTTAGTGGTAAAAACAAGAAAAGAGTCTGGATTGATTCACAGACTGAAGAAGAAATTTTAAGAGGTATTAAAGAGGCTAAAGATCTTAGCGAATATGATAATCTTTCGGAGGCAGCATATTTAAGAGCTAAAGAAGATTATCTTATGGGCATCAACTTTTCAAGAGCTCTAACTTTAAAATATGGATACTCGGTAAAGGATTTTTTGAAACGTGACAAAGCTGTCATATCTGTCGGACGCGTTATGACCTGTGTCCTTGGTATGATAGTAGAGCGTGAAAACGAAATTCGAAGATTCGTTGAAACTCCATTTTATAAAGTTAATGCTATTCTTCCAATAGAAGATTCAAAATGCAAGGGTGAATGGAGAGTTACTGAAAAGAGTAAATATTTTCAATCACCTAAGCTATACAAAGAAAACGGTTTTCTTAAAAGAGAAGATGCAGAAGGCTTTGTTGAACTTATGAAGGACCCTGCGTGCGAACAAGGTTACGCTGCAACGGTTGACAGTATAGAAAGCAAGAAGGAAACAAAAAATCCGCCCTTACTTTATAACCTTGCGGAACTTCAGAATGAATGTTCCAAACTATTTAAGATAAGTCCTGATGAAACACTTGGCGTTGTACAGGAATTGTATGAAAAGAAAATGGTCACATACCCCAGAACCGACGCACGTGTTCTTTCGACAGCTGTAGCCAAAGAAATTAATAAAAATATATCAGGTCTTAGAAATTTTGAACCTGTTTCGCAGATTGCTTCATATATCATAGAAAAGAACGGATATAAGGGTATAGCTAATTCTAAATATACTAATGATAAGCAGATTACTGACCACTACGCTATTATTCCGACCGGTCAGGGCCTTAATAACTACAATAGTTTATCGGATCGATCCAAGAAGGTTTATGAAGTTATAGTCAGAAGATTTCTTGCGATATTTTTGCCGCCTGCTGTTTACAAAAAGGTACAGCTTGTACTCGATAGAAACGAAGAGAAGTTTTATTACAACATTCGTGTAATGCAGTCGGAAGGTTATCTTGCTTCCATGAAATATTCTTTTGCCAAGAAAAAAGAAGAACCGGAAGAGAACGAAGACAAAGAAGAAGAACCAAAACTTTCCAAGGAAGGTCTTGCTTTTATAGAAGGGCTAAAGAAAGGAAATAAGGTTGCTTTATCTGACTTTGAAATCAAGGAAGGCAAGACTTCACCTCCGAAAAGATATAATTCGGGTTCTCTTATTCTTGCTATGGAAAACGCCGGACAGTTAATTGATGATGAAGATTTAAGAGCTCAGATTAAGGGCAGTGGTATTGGAACTTCTGCAACTCGAGCTGAAATCTTAAAGAAACTCATCACTATAGAGTATCTTAACTTAAATAAAAAAACACAGATAATTACGCCTACGCAGATGGGTGAGATGATTTACTGTGTAGTATTAAGAAGCATTCCGTCTCTTTTAAAACCCAAGCTTACTGCAAGCTGGGAACTGGGACTTACAATGGTTTCGGATGGCTCAATTACAAGCGATGAGTACATGCAGAAACTGACAGATTTTGTATCTAAAAACACGATTGGTGTCAAGGACACAAATAAGATTTATGATTTAAGAAATGATTACGCTTATGTATCATCATTTTATCAGAAGAAATAGGAGCATTTATATGGCTGATATAAAGATAAAAGATTTATATTCTCTTGAAGAGTCTATGGCAGGAGAGTTTTTGTCAAAGTTTGAATATCCATGGGAAGCACTCAGTTCAATTAAAAACTTTATTATCGAACTTGGAAACACATTACCGGAAGATAAGTTTGATAAAGTTGGCGACGATGTATGGATTGCTAAAAGCGCCAAGGTTTTTCCGAGTGCTTATATCGGAGGCCCCTGCATCATTGACGAGGATGCTGAAATCAGACACTGTGCATTTATAAGAGGAAGTGCAATTGTTGGTAAGGGTGCTGTTGTCGGAAATTCAACAGAACTTAAAAATGTTATTTTATTCAATAAGGTCCAGGTTCCTCATTATAATTATGTTGGCGATTCTATTCTTGGATTTAAGGCTCATATGGGAGCTGGCTCAATCACTTCAAATGTTAAGAGCGATAAGCTGTTAATTGTTGTACACAATGAAGGTGATAATATTGAAACCGGATTAAAGAAATTTGGGGCAATGCTTGGGGATAATGTTGAAGTTGGATGTAACAGTGTTCTTAATCCCGGAACAGTAATTGGTAAAAATTCTAACGTTTATCCTACAAGTTGTGTTCGTGGTGTTATTGCAGAAAACTCAATACACAAAAATGATGGAAAAATTACAAAAAAGAACTAGAAATAATACAAAAAATAACTAGATTTTTTTTGTTAATTATGCAACAATATTTGTTGCGATTATTTTATACATATCGAAAGGAGTATACAAATGATTTATTCACATGAAGTTGAAAAAATGTGTACTGTTGCTCAGGGCGTAAATCACGGCTGTGCACCTATACCGGAAGAAGCTAAATGGGTTAAAGCTAAAGAAATTAAAGATATTTCCGGTTTAACACATGGTATTGGCTGGTGTGCACCTCAGCAGGGCGCATGTAAGCTTACCCTCAATGTTAAGGAGGGAACAATTCAGGAAGCTTTAGTTGAAACTATTGGATGTTCAGGTATGACACACTCTGCAGCTATGGCTGCTGAAATCCTTCCCGGACGTACACTTCTTGAAGCATTAAATACAGACCTTGTTTGTGATGCTATTAACACTGCTATGAGAGAACTCTTCTTACAGATCGTTTATGGTAGAACACAGAGCGCATTCTCAGAAGACGGACTTCCTATCGGTGCTGGTCTTGAAGACCTTGGAAAAGGACTTAGAAGCCAGGTTGGTACAATGTACGGTACTCTTAAGAAAGGTCCTCGTTATCTTGAAATGGCTGAAGGCTATGTAACAGGTATCGCTCTCGATGCAGATGATCAGATTATCGGTTACCAGTTTGTAAGTCTTGGAAAGATGACTGACTTCATTAAGAAGGGCGATGATCCTACAACTGCATACGAAAAGGCAAAGGGCCAGTATGGTCGTGTTGCTGATGCTGTCAAGATTATCGATCCTAGAGTAGAGTAAGGAGGACGAAAAGATGGCATTATTTGAATCATACGAAAGAAGAATTGCTCAGATCAACGCTCTTTTAGCTAGTTACGGAATCAGCTCTATTGAAGAAGCTGAAAAGATCACTAAAGATGCAGGTCTTGATGTATATCACATGGTTGAAAAAATTCAGCCTATCTGTTTTGAAAACGCAAAGTGGGCTTACACAGTAGGTGCTGCTGTTGCAATTAAGAAAAACTGCCGCAAGGCTTCTGAAGCTGCTGCAGCAATCGGTGAAGGTCTTCAGGCTTTCTGTATTCCCGGATCAGTTGCTGATACTCGTAAGGTTGGTCTTGGTCACGGTAACTTAGGAAAGATGTTACTTGAAGAAGAAACAGAATGCTTCTGCTTCCTCGCTGGTCACGAATCTTTCGCTGCTGCTGAAGGCGCTATCGGTATCGCTGAAAAGGCTAATAAGGTTCGTAAGAACCCCCTTAGAGTTATCCTTAACGGTCTTGGAAAAGATGCTGCTCAGGTTATCTCAAGAATTAACGGATTTACTTTTGTTGAAACAGAGTATGATCCTTATACAAATACTGTAAAAGAAGTATTCAGAAAAGCATATTCTGATGGTCTTCGTGCAAAGGTTAACTGCTACGGTGCAAACGATGTTTGCGAAGGTGTAGCTATCATGCACAAGGAAGCTGTTGACGTATCTATCACAGGTAACTCAACTAACCCTACAAGATTCCAGCACCCCGTTGCAGGTACATACAAGAAAGAATGTATCGAACAGGGCAAGAAGTACTTCTCAGTTGCATCAGGCGGTGGTACAGGACGTACACTTCACCCTGATAACATGGCTGCAGGTCCTGCTTCATACGGTATGACTGATACAATGGGTCGTATGCACTCAGATGCTCAGTTCGCTGGTTCTTCATCAGTTCCCGCACACGTTGAAATGATGGGTCTTATTGGTGCAGGTAACAACCCTATGGTTGGTATGACTGTATCAGTAGCAGTTGCTGTTGAAGAAGCTGCTACAGCTGGTAAGTTCTAATTATTTAGAGACTACAAAAATTTAGAGCTGTTCCTTTTGGAACAGCTCTTTTTTTATTCAACTATGAGTTCATTGTGAAGAAGTTTTATTATATAGTGTAATCTTTTGTTGGCTCTTTTATAACATTCCATGCCGTTTTCAAGTTTCTTTTCATTTATTTCATCATTGTCAAAAGCAGAAGTGAAATATTCTATCGATTGTTCCATGTAATCATAAGCTTCTTTAGATAAATCCCGGGTCTTACTAAATTCATCCGGCGGAACAATATTTGAAAGCGTTTTGTATTCTTCTGAAAGGCTTTTACAGTTTTCGATTAGTAATTCAAAAGAATCAATAGACGCAGCGTCTATACTTTGAATGTTTTCATTAATAATCTGCATTCTTTCGAAAATCGGATTAATGGCTTCAATATATTCTGTATAGTCGGGTTCTTTATTTGAAGAACATGAAGTTAGCCCAAGTGACAAAACTATCATTAATAATAGTAAAATGACTTTCTTTTTCATATTAATCTCCATATTAATTTTGAAATAACACTTACTTATTAAAGTAAATAGCTTACAGTGGTATGAACAGTGTTGGAAAAAGAAAATATTCTCACAATTTACTCTAAATATGTAGATTTATTTCAAAGAAGAATTTATCATATATATTGTGTCGGCGCAAATGTCTTATAACAAAATGAATTAAATATGTAATTTATTTTATTGCAAGTTTTTGTTTCGGTATGCTAATATAAGTAAATATGATAATTAATGCATAATAATATATTTTTTATGCACAACAAGGAGGTACATATGAACGGTGCAGATGCCATTATAAAATGCCTTGAAGCTGAAGACGTAAAATATGTTTTTGGTTATCCTGGCGTTGCTATTTGTCCATTTTACAATTCTATATTGGAATCGGAGATTAAGACCGTCCTAGTGCGTACTGAACAAAGTGCAGCACATATGGCTTCAGGTCTTGCTAGAACAACCGGTAAAGTGGGTGTCTGTGCGGTCACAAGTGGTCCCGGTGCGACTAACCTTATTACAGGTATTGCTACAGCATTTGCTGATAGTATTCCTCTTGTATGCATAACAGGTCAGGTAAATTCATCACTTCTTGGATCAGATGTTTTTCAGGAAGCCGATATTACAGGAGCAGTTGAAAGCTTTGTAAAGTATAGCTACTTAGTAAAGAATGTTAATGATATTCCAAGAATAATGAAGGAAGCATTTCATATTGCGTCAACAGGTAGAAGAGGCCCTGTGTTAGTTGATATTCCGATTGATATTCAGAATGCAACAATTAAGTCTTTTAAGTATCCTGATGATATATCGATGCGTACATATAAGCCTACTGTTAAAGGAAATGCTATGCAGCTTAAAAAGCTCATTAGTGCTCTTGAAAAGTCTAAAAAGCCTTTGATTTGTGTAGGTGGTGGTGTTGCATTAAGTAATGCTCAGGACGAGTTACTTTCTTTTGTTGAAAAGCATAATATACCTGTTGTTTCTACAATGATGGGTATTGGCACTATGGCAACCAAGCATCCTTTATACTTTGGCATGGTTGGTAATAACGGTCGTCCTTATGCCAATAAGGCTATGAATGAATGCGATACACTTATAATGGTAGGTGCTCGTGTTGCAGACAGAGCAGTAAATCAGCCGGACTTTTTAACTTCTAATAAGGTTTTAATCCACATGGATGTTGATCCTGCTGAAATTGGCAAGAATGTTGGTCCTACAATTCCTATTGTAGGTGATGCTAAAGCAATATTTGAAGACCTTTGTAAAGAAGAAGTAACAGCTTCTTTTGACGAATGGCTTAACGAATTAAATGAATATAAAAATACCCTGGTTGAAAAAAGAAATCCTAATCTTTCTTTTGTTGATCCTAAGGTATTTATTACTACTTTGTCTGAAAAAATGGATGATGATGGTATATATGTTGCCGATGTTGGTCAGAACCAGATTTGGAGCTGTGCATATCACATCGTAAAGAAGGGCAACTTCCTTACAAGTGGTGGTATGGGTACAATGGGTTATTCTATTCCTGCTGCACTTGGTGCAAGACTTGCTAATCCTAACAGGCAGGTTGTTGCTGTATGTGGCGATGGTTCTTTCCAGATGTCTATGTGTGAACTTGCCACAATCAGACAGGAAGATGCTGATGTAAAGATTATCGTATTTAAGAATAACTATCTTGGAATGGTAAGAGAGTATCAGCATTATACATATAAAGATAATTACTCAGTCGTTGATTTGAATGATTATCCCAATCTCGAAAAACTTGCAACTGCTTATGACATTAGTTACTACAAGGTTAAATCCAACGAGGATTGTGAAAGCATGATTGATAAGATGCTTTCTACAAAGGGTAGTTGCATTTGTGAAGTAATGATTGACCCTTACGATACAGTTAAATAGGAAGGAGACTTTATGAAAAAGATTTATTCTGTAATGGTAGAAAACAGATCTGGTGTACTTAGTAAAGTTTCCGGACTGTTTGCAAGAAGATGCTTCAACATTGATTCTTTAGTTGTTGGTGAGACTTTTGATCCTGAAGTATCTAATATGACTATTGTCAGTTCAGGGGACGAAAGAACGCTTGAACAGATAGAAAAGCAGTTAAATAAAAAGCTCGACGTTATTAAGGTAAAAACTTTTAAAGAAGAGCATGCCATCTCCAGAGAACTTATGCTTATTAAGGTTAAATACAACAAGAATAATCGTAAGGACATAATGGAAATAACAGAAATCTGTGGTGCTGAAATAGTTGATATGTCCAAACACTACATTATGATACAGATTTGCAACACACCTGAAAAAATTCAGGTATTCAGATCGATGCTTTCAGGTATTTCTGTTGTTGAAGTTGCACGAACAGGAACCCTTGCTTTGACCAAATGTAGTGATATGGAGTAATTTAGCAATTTAACAAATTAAAGTGTTGACTTTTTACAGTATGAAGATTAAAATCTAACATAACTGTTATGGATTTTCTTACATAACAAAATGAAATGGAGAAATATTTATGCAGAAAAGAGTATTACAGTTACTCGTAGATAATACATCTGGTGTACTGAGTCGAATCTCCGGATTATTCTCAAGAAGAGGGTACAATATTGAGTCAATTACAGCTGGTGTAACAGCTGATGCAAGATTTACAAGAATTACCATTGTTACAAGCGGTGACGATGATATCCTTGATCAGATTGAAAAGCAGGTAGCTAAACTTATTGATGTAAGAGATGTTAAAGTTCTTGAACCTTCAAACAGTGTTTACAGAGAGCTTGCATTAGTAAAGGTTAAAACCGTTGCATCAAACAGACAGCCGGTCATTTCACTTGCTGAACTTTTTAGAGCTAACATTATTGATGTCGGACCTGAAAACCTCATTATCGAACTTACAGGTGATCAGGACAAGATAAATGCCTTCCTTAATCTTTTGGAAGGCTACGAAATTCTTGAACTCGCAAGAACAGGTATTGCCGGTCTTGGCCGAGGAATTGAGAATGTAACATATTTATAAGATAATGAACAGAAATGTTTATTAATATTTAGGAGGAAAGAAAAATGGCAAAGATTTTTTATCAACAGGATTGTAACCTTTCTTTATTAGAAGGAAAGACAATCGCTATTATCGGTTATGGTAGTCAGGGACATGCACATGCACTTAACTTAAAGGATTCAGGATGTCATGTCATTATCGGTCTCTATGCCGGTTCTAAATCATGGACTAAAGCAGAAGCTCAGGGCTTCGAAGTATATACAGCTGCTGAAGCAGCTAAGAAAGCTGACATCATTATGATTCTTATCAATGATGAAAAGCAGGCAGATCTTTACAAGAACGATATCGAACCCAACCTTGAAGAAGGCAACATGTTAATGTTTGCTCATGGTTTCAATATTCACTTCGGTTGCATCAACCCTCCCAAGAACGTTGACGTTACAATGATCGCTCCTAAGGGACCCGGTCATACAGTACGTTCTGAATATCAGGCAGGTAAGGGTGTTCCTTGTCTTATCGCTGTACACCAGGATGCTACAGGCAAGGCTCAGGATATGGCTCTTGCATATGCACTTGGTATCGGCGGAGCTAGAGCTGGTGTATTAGAGACAACATTCAGAACAGAAACAGAAACAGACCTCTTCGGTGAACAGGCTGTTCTTTGTGGTGGTGTTTGCGCTCTTATGCAGGCTGGTTTCGAAACACTTGTTGAAGCAGGATACGATCCCAGAAATGCTTACTTCGAATGTATTCACGAAATGAAGCTTATCGTTGACCTTATTTATCAGTCAGGTTTTGCAGGAATGAGATATTCTATTTCAAATACTGCTGAATACGGCGATTACATCACAGGTCCTAAGATCATTACAGATGACACAAAGAAAGCTATGAAGAAGATCCTTTCAGATATTCAGGATGGTTCTTTTGCTAAAGAATTCCTTCTTGATATGAGCGATGCAGGTAAGCAGGTTCACTTCAAGGCTATGAGAAAACTTGCTTCAGAACATCCCGCTGAAAAGGTTGGAGAAGAAGTTAGAAAGCTTTACAGCTGGAACAACGAAGAAGATAAGTTGATCAATAACTAATATTAATAGAGTTTTGAGAAGGAAAATGGGAGGCTCTAATAAAAGCCTCCCTATTTTTAATATGGTATATTCAAATGTTTTGGAAGCCATCGGACATACTCCGATGATAGAATTGAATCGCATGGTTCCTAAGGATTGCGCACGTGTGCTTGTTAAATATGAGGGCCTTAATGTGGGCGGCTCAATTAAGACAAGAACAGCCTATAACATGGTTATAAAAGCAATCGAAGAAGGAAAGATTAAAGACGATACAATTATTGTTGAACCAACAAGTGGTAATCAGGGTATTGGCCTTGCTCTTGTTGGCGCTGTAATGGGTTACGAGACAATCATAATAATGCCTGATTCCGTTTCTGAAGAGAGAAGAAAACTCGTCAACCACTACGGTGCTAAAGTTATTCTTATTAAAGATGAAGGTAATATTGGTGAATGTATTGATAAGTGTCTTCAGACTGCATTAGATATGGCAAAAGAAAATCCTCGTGTTTTCATTCCCCAGCAGTTTGAAAATCCTAATAATCCACTTGTTCATAAGCATCATACAGGATTAGAAATACTTGAACAGGTAGCCGGACCTATTGATGGATTTTGTTCAGGCATCGGTACCGGTGGAACTATTTCGGGTATTGGTGAAACATTAAAGGCTCAGAATCCTGATATTACTATATGGGCTGTAGAGCCTGAAAATGCGGCTATTTTGGCTGGTGGAACAATTGGTACTCATCTTCAGATGGGTATTGGTGATGGAATTATTCCTGAAAATTTAAATAAAGAAATATATGATGAGATTTATATCGTAACAGATGAAGAAGCTATTTCTACATCTAAGGATCTAGCAAGAAAAGAAGGTTTAATGTGCGGTATATCAAGTGGAACAAATGTTGCTGCTGCGATTAAACTTGCCAGGAAACTTGGACCCGGTAAAACTGTTGTTACAGTTCTTCCGGATACTGCTGAAAGATACTTTTCAACTCCTTTATTTGAAAACGATTGATAAATTAACTTCTTTATAAATATTATTTGGAGGATAAAATCATGGGAATGACTATGACTCAGAAAATCCTTGCAGCTCATGCAGGGCTTGACTCTGTTGTTGCAGGACAGCTTATTGAAGCTGATTTGGATTTGGTTTTGGGAAATGATATTACAAGTCCCGTAGCCATTAAAGAAATGGCCAAGATGAACCTGGATACTGTTTTTAACAAGGACAAAATTGCTCTTGTTCCTGACCACTTTGTTCCTAATAAGGATATTAAGTCAGCTGAGCACTGCAAATGTGTTCGTGAATTTGCTTTAAAAAACAATATTACTAACTATTTCGAAGTAGGACAGATGGGCATTGAACACGCTCTTTTACCCGAACAGGGTCTTACAGTTGCCGGTGATGTTATTATCGGTGCTGACTCACATACCTGTACTTATGGAGCCTTAGGAGCATTCTCAACAGGTGTTGGTTCTACTGATATGGCTGCCGGAATGGCTACAGGTAAAGCATGGTTTAAGGTTCCCGGTGCAATTAAGTTTAATATTGTTGGAAAGCCTTCAAAATGGATTTCCGGTAAAGATGTAATTCTTCACATTATCGGAAAGATTGGCGTAGATGGCGCCTTATACAAATCAATGGAATTCGTTGGTGAAGGTATTAAGAATCTTACAATGGATGACAGATTTACAATTGCAAATATGGCAATTGAAGCCGGTGCTAAAAACGGTATTTTCCCTGTAGATGATCTTGCTAAAGATTATATGAAGGAACATTCTAAGAGAGACTTTGTAGTATATGAAGCTGATGAAGATGCTGTATATGACGAAGAATATACAATTGATCTTTCACAGCTTAAGCCTACAATTGCATTCCCTCATTTACCTGAAAATACCAAGACAATCGATGAAATCAAAGAGGAAATTAAGATTGATCAGGTTGTTATCGGTTCTTGTACAAACGGTCGAATTGATGATTTACGTTGTGCAGCTAAACTTTTAGAAGGCCGTCATGTTGCTAAGGGTATGAGACTTATTGTTATTCCTGCAACTCAGAAGATTTATCTTCAGGCAATGGAAGAAGGTTTGCTTAAGACCTTTATTGAAGCCGGTGGTATTGTAAGTACTCCTACCTGCGGCCCCTGCCTTGGTGGTTATATGGGTGTTCTTGCTGAAAATGAACGTTGTGTTTCAACAACAAACAGAAACTTTGTTGGTCGTATGGGTCATATTACAAGTGAAATATATCTTGCTAGTCCTGCTGTTGCAGCAGAAAGTGCTGTTAAGGGATATATTGCAGCACCTGCAGTTTAAGAAAGGAGATTAAAATGAAAGCTATTGGTAAAGTTTTTAAATATGGCGATAATGTAGATACAGACGTTATTATTCCTGCCAGATACCTTAATTCTTCGGATCCTGCTGAACTTGCAACACACTGTATGGAAGATATCGATAAGGATTTTGTAAAGAATGTAAATAAAGGTGATATCATTGTAGCAACCAAGAATTTTGGATGCGGCTCATCTCGTGAACATGCACCTATTGCGATTAAGGCAAGTGGTGTAAGCTGTGTAATAGCAGATACTTTTGCCAGAATCTTTTATAGAAACTCAATTAATATTGGTCTTCCTATTATGGAATGTGCAGAAGCTGCAAATGCTATTAATGCAGGGGATGAAGTTGAAATTGACTTTGATTCCGGTGTAATCTTTGATAAGACAACAGGACAGTCCTTTAAAGGACAGCCTTTCCCTGAGTTTATGCAAAAGATAATAAATGCAGAAGGCTTACTCAATTATATTAAGACTAAATAATATCAGATATTATTAAAGAAGGACATTATGATATGTATTAACAATACTTTAAATAGTAAGGTAATTACATATCATATGTCCTTCCTTTTTAATCCTGAAATATATCAAAAAATGCTCCCATATGAGATATGGGTTCGTTTTCTAAAGCAAGGTGCTTTGTATCGCCAACAGTCTGAAGCCTAAACTGTGCAATTCCTTTTTCGCGTTCTTCACATCCAAGAACAGTAACTGAAGAAGGCGCAACAAAGAATGTATGCCAAAGCAGTGCAGGCGATATCCCTGTAAGATAGCCCCATATTACGTAAGAAACGCCCAGGTGGCAGAAAAGAACTATGGTTGTATCATCGTTTTCTTTATCGGTAACATAATGATTGCCATTTCTTTTATAACCATATTTCAAAAGAAGGTCATCGATACCTTTTGTTACTTCTTTAAAATGATCAGCTATGTTTGCATTTTTATAAATCGGTGTTTGCGTCCACTTATCTTTATCGTAGATATCATCTAAATAGGTCCAGTATGAAGGCATTAAATCCCAGGGAATTATATTTTCTATATTATTTTCCTTATCAACAATTGTATGATTAAATTCTTTTAACCATTCAAGCGTCTGGTAACTTCTGTTTGTATACTGTAAAGCGGTTTTACATGTATCCTGAGCTCTTCCTAAAGGAGAAGCATAAAAATCTGTTATATTTTTCCAGTTTTTAACTCTTATAGAAAGGCATTTGGCTTCTTTAAAGCCTTTTTCGGTTAATGAATCTATTGAATAATCAGGTTCTGCGTGTCTTACAAATATAATTCTCATGTTGTCACCTTTCTTTTGCATTAGTCCACGAATAATATAACATAATAGAATACTAAAATCATTATTGAAACATATGTTCGAATGTGGTATTCTGATTATGTATTCAAGCAATGAGAAAAGTTTTTTTATAAGTTATTTGTTTTAACATTTTTAAATACTCGATTTATCACATAAATTATAAAGGATACGATATGATAGGATACGTTAAGGGTGAGCTTGTTGAATCAAGAAATGGCAAGATTGTTGTTGAAGTAAACGGTATTGGATATAACATTATCGTATCCGATACACTTAGAGAAGAACTTCCTTCAATTGGAAATCAGGTGAAGATTTATACCTATACAAGTGTAAGGGAGGACGCCATAAATCTATATGGTTTTACATCAAGAGATAGTCTTGATATGTTCTATATGCTTTTAGGGGTAAGTGGTGTAGGACCTAAAGGTGCACAGAGCATTCTTTCTTTTTTCAACGTTATGGATTTAAAATATGCAATCATTTCCGAAAACTCAACTTTGATTTCAAAGGCTCCTACAATCGGCAAGAAAACAGCCGAACGTATTGTAATTGACTTGAAAGATAAGATTAGTAAGGAAGACTTACTTGTTGGTGCTAATGATATCGGTGTTACTTCTTCAAATAAGGATGTTCCCGATGAGGCCAAAGATGCAATCGATGCATTAGCAGCACTTGGATATGATAAGAAAGAAGCGACTAAGGCTATTTTGTCTATCGAACATGTTGAGGAGTTGGATACCAATACAATTTTGAAGCAGGCATTAAAATATTTATACTAATTTGGAGGCTATATGGCTCGAATTATTGAGACTGAGTTTCAGGAAGAAGATTTTAAACTTGAAGGTTCACTAAGACCCAGAACATTAAGTGAATATATTGGCCAGGAAAAAGTTAAAGACATAATGAAAGTCTATATTGAGGCTGCGTTGAACAGAAAAGAAGCCCTAGATCATGTTCTTTTATATGGTCCTCCCGGCCTTGGTAAAACAACACTGGCGCAGATCATAGCCAACGAAATGCACGTAAATATTAAGATTACTTCCGGCCCTGCAATTGAAAAACCCGGTGATATGGCGGCTATATTAAATGGTCTCAACGAAGGCGATCTATTATTTATTGATGAAATTCACAGACTTAATAAGCAGGTTGAAGAAGTTCTTTATCCTGCTATGGAAGATTATTCAATAGATATTGTTATAGGAAAAGGCCCTGCATCTAAGTCAGTAAGACTCGATCTTCCTAAGTTTACTCTGGTAGGAGCTACTACAAGAGCCGGTATGCTTTCTGCACCTTTAAGAGACAGATTTGGTGTTGTACAAAGACTTGAGTTTTATTCAATTGATGAGCTTCAAAACATTATCATGCATTCAGCCAAGATTTTGGATGTTAAAATAGAACCTGAAGGCGCCAGAGAGCTTGCAAGACGATCAAGAGGAACGCCTCGTTTGGCTAATAGAATTTTGAAGCGTGTAAGGGATTTTGCCGAAGTACGCTATGATGGTGTCATAACTGCTGAAGTCGCAAAAACAGCACTTGATTTGTTAGAAGTCGACAGAATGGGACTGGATCATATCGATCGAAATATTCTTACAACGATGATTGAACTTTACAAGGGCGGTCCTGTCGGCCTTGAAACTTTGGCTGCAACTATAGGAGAAGATTCCGGAACAATAGAAGAAGTATACGAACCGTATCTGATAAAGAACGGATTCATTATTCGAACCCCCAGAGGCCGTGTTGTTACTGAACTTGCTTACTCTCATTTAGGTATTGAAATTAATAATTAATATGCTTATAATAATTTAGTGAAAGAGAAGGCATTTTCGTGATAAAGAGAGGGTTTTACAAATGGCATCTAAGACAGATACCGAAGTAATAATCGGGGGAAAAGTTTTAAGACTTAGTGGATATGAAAGTGAAGAATATCTACAGAAAGTTGCAGCATATATTAATGGCAAGTGCGCTGAGTTTGGTCGAGTTGACAGTTTTAGAAGATCACCTTCTGATACTCAGAATATTCTCTTGCAGTTAAATATCGCGGATGACTATTTTAAAGCTAAACAGCAGATAACCCTTCTTGAAGAAGAATTAGCCTCCAAAGAAAAAGAATTATATGATATTAAACATGAGCTTATTGCTTCTCAGATTAAACTTGAGAACAGTGAGAAGAATGTTAAGAGTTTAAAAAATGATTTGAACGATTCCAATAAAAAGGTTGTTCAGTTAGAAACAGAATTGAAGATGAGTTAATTTATTAGGCTGTGAATTCACAGCCTTTTTCTTTGAGTCATTAAAGGTTTAATGTATTATGGAATTATTGTCACCGGCAGGTAATTACGAAAGTTTCATAGGTGCAATAAATGCAGGTGCTGACGCCGTTTATCTGGCTGGAAGTGCCTACGGTGCGAGAGCATATGCAGACAATTTCTCTGATGATGAAATCATCAGGGCTATTAATTATGCCCATTTGTTTAATAAAAAAGTATATTTAACTGTAAATACTCTGGTTAAGGAAAAAGAGATAAATGACGCGGTTTCTTTTGTAAAACCATTTTACCTTGCTGGACTTGATGGAGTTATTATTCAGGATATTGGTCTGATAAAGATATTTAGTAAGGTATACCCTAAACTTGAGTTACATGCCAGTACGCAGTGTTTTATTACAGGCGTAAATGCCGCAAATTATTTTAAGGACCTTGGCTGTGTAAGAGTTGTTCTTGCAAGAGAACTTGGATTAGATGAGATAGTAGCGATAAAGAAAGAAACCGGTCTTGAGGTCGAAACTTTTATTCATGGCAGTATGTGCTATTCGTATTCAGGTGACTGTCTGTTTTCTTCCTGTCTTGGTGGAAGAAGTGGAAACAGAGGCCGTTGTGCCGGTCCGTGCAGACTTTCTTATGATGTTTATAATGCTACAAATGCTAAGGAGCATAAAGATGGTTATTTCCTTAGTATGAAAGATCAGTGTACATTAAATCTCATTCCTAAACTTGTAGATGCGGGTATTGATTCTTTGAAGATTGAAGGTCGTATGAAGAAGCCCGAGTATAGTGCCTTTGTCACTTCAATCTATAGAAAATACATTGATTTATATAATGACAAGTCCAAAACTTTTAAAGTTGATTCCAAAGATCTTGATAAACTTAAATCCATTTATCTTAGAAGTCAGATTCAGGAAGGATATTATGAAAGACTTAAGGGAAAAGAAATGATTTCTATCGATAGTCCTTCTTATAATGGTTCTGATGATGCTTTGATGGGTAAAATTCGGGAAAAATATCTTGAAGACACCAAAAAGATTCCTGTAAGCATGTATTTTTACATTTCTACCGGAAATAGAATATGTCTTTCAATTAACTGCAGGGACAAATATGTTTCGATTGAAGGTGTTGAGGCTACTAAAGCACAGAATGCACCTATAAGTGATGAAACAATTAAAAAGAGTCTTTCGAAGCTTGGAGATACCTTCTTTTGCCTTGAATCAATAACAATTGATAATGATATGGATTCATTTGTAAGTGTTGGTTTATTAAATGATCTTAGAAGAAGAGCTTGCGCTGAACTTTTGAATGAGCTTCTTTCAGATTATACAAGGTCTTTAAATGACATTAATTCATTTGAAGAAGAAAAGCCTTCTTATGAGTCCAAAGAAAAATGTTGCATTGTTAATGTTACGACCAAAGATCAGTTTAATGCAGTCATAAAGATTATTGACAGTAACTTTCTTTTAAGTGTTTCAAGCGATTTGTTAAATGATATTGATATTAAATCTTATGATCTGAATAGAACTATTATTGAACTTCCACATGTTCTTAGGAAGCATAACATTAAAAAGGTATGTGATATAGTTACAACTTATGATGTGGCATATTTTATTTGCCACAATTTTGAAGAGGTTTATCTTCTAAAGAATCTGGGGCTTTTAAGTAAAATTATTGCCGGCCCTGAGATATATGACTGGAATAAAGAAGCAGCTACTGTCATTAGTAATACTTCGAAATACAGTATTCTTCCTTACGAATTGAGTGGACATGAGATTAAAGATGTTATTAGTGATAATTCCATTATAAATGTTTATGGAAGAGTTCCTCTTATGGTTTCTGAAAACTGTGTTCAGAGAACTGCGTTCGGATGTAAGAAAGATGGGCTTTGTGGTTTTTCACATATTGTTGACCGTAAAAATGTTGATTTGCCCGTTTATTTATCCTGCAATTATTGTTACAATATAATTTATAATGCGATTAGGACATCTTTACACGAGTTTATAATAAATGGAAAACTAAAATCCTCCAATTATATTCTTAGTTTCACCAACGAAAGTTATGAAGAAACATCAGATGTTTTAGCTTTCTATAAAGATGTTTTGGATGGAAAGAATGCCAGGGCACCTTTTATGGAATACACAAAAAGTTATTATAATAAAGGAGTAGAGTAATGGTTCAGTACATTACAACTCTATCTAAATATTTAATTACCGTTTTCATGCTTTTATATACATTGGAATGCTTTATGGTATTTCGATTCAGGGATGAAAAGGGCCGTAGATGGACATACGTTAGACAAATAGCTTTAATTATATTAATTCAGTTTACATGCTTTTTAAATATCTGCATTAAAACCGGTGATATTAAATACTTATATTTCTACGCTATATATCAGATATGTCTGCTTCTGATAATTGAAGGATTTCCTGTTTTGTATCCTAAGATTAACCGCTTGGTTCTTAACAATGCAGGACTTTTATTATCAGTTGGTATTGTTATACTTGCAAGACTTGACTTTAACAAGGCCATAAAGCAGCTTATTATCGTTATGGTATCCTTTGTAATTGCAGGTCTTATTCCTTTAGTTATGATTAAACTTAAAGGAATTCCTAATTACCCTTATGTATACGGTATTCTTGGCTTACTTCTTATTATGGTCGTATATACTTTGGGTTATATTGCAAATGGTTCTAAACTTGCAATTTCACTTTTTGGTGTTTCGTTCCAGGCATCTGAGTTTGTTAAGATATTGTTTGTTTTATTTTTAGCAGGTGCATTAAGCAAGAGTACTAATATCATTAGTTTGATTCTTATTGCTGCGGTTTCTGCTGTACATGTATTTGTATTAGTTTTATCAAGAGATCTTGGAGCTGCACTAATTTTCTTTGTTGTTTTCGTTCTTTTGGTATTTATTTCAACGAGAAATTATTTTTATCTTTTAGTTGGCGGAGGTGTTGGAACCTTTGCTGCTATGATGGCTTACAGAATCTTCAGACATGTTCAGGTTCGTGTACAGGCCTTTGTAGATCCTTTCTCGGTTATCGACAAGGAAGGTTATCAGATTACACAATCATTGTTTGCACTTGGTAGTGGTAACTGGTTTGGCTTAGGACTTTTTGAAGGTACGCCGGAAACCATTCCATATGTTGAAACTGACTTTATATTCTCAGCTATTGCTGAAGAGTTAGGTGTTATTTTTGCAATTTGCCTTATCCTTGTTTGCTTAAGTTGCTTTTTGATGTTTATTAACATAGCAATCAGATTTAAGGATAAGTTTTACAAATATGTTGCATGCGGTCTTGGCCTTACATATGTTTTCCAGGTTTTTTTAACTATCGGTGGCGGAACGAAGTTTATTCCTCTTACCGGTGTTACACTTCCTTTTGTGAGTTATGGTGGTAGTTCGGTTATGGCTACTATTGTTACCTTCTTTGTTGTAGAAGGAATGTATATAGTTAAAAATTCAGTAAATGTTTCTACACCTACTGCAGAAGTTTCTGAAGTCACCAAGAGACAGAATAAACATCAGACAGCTATTATAATGGTTGTTGCATATTTCTTCATAGCTGTATTTATTGCTTTATGCGTATACCTTTGCTATTATGTTTCAACTCATGAGCAGGAACTTATCAATAATGCTTATAACCCCAGACAGGAAGTCCTTATTTCACAGAACACTCGTGGTACTATTTATTCAAGGGAAAAGAATGTTTTGGCACAGACTATTGAGGAAAATGGTAAAGAGGTAAGATATTATCCTTATGCCAATATTTTTGCTCATGTAGTCGGTTATCCTATTAATGGAAAGTCCGGAATTGAAGGTCAGACAAACTATTACCTTATTAATTCCAATCAGCCGATGTCTGAAAAGATTAGCGCAGATATTGCAGGTGAAAAGTATAAGGGTGATAGTGTTGTAACAACACTCGATGCTGGTCTTCAGAAGGTTGCATATACATCAATTGGTAAGTATAACGGTGCTGTAGTTGTGTCTAATCCGAAGACTGGTGAGATTTTAGCTATGGTTTCCAAACCTGACTTTAATCCAAATGAGATTGAGGATATCTGGGACAGCTTATTGGCTGATAAGACAAGTTCCGTTCTTTTGAACCGCGCAAGTCAAGGCCTTTATCCTCCAGGATCTTGTTTTAAAATCATTACTTTACTTGAGTATATTAAAGAACATCCTACAGATTATAATAATTACTCATTTAACTGTATTGGTGAACTTAAAGCAGGAGAAGGAAAGATTACATGTTTTGAACACAATGTTCATAATACCGTTAATTTGAAGAAGTCACTTGCTATATCATGTAACTCATCCTTTGGTAATATAGGTTTGAAACTTGACAGAGATGCCTTCCAGGATACCTTAAATGAACTGCTGTTTAATTCAGAACTTCCAGTTACTATGAACTATTCTAAGAGTTCTTGTGTTTCAAATTATGACATGGATGATCTTTTGATGGTAAGAACTGCATTTGGTCAGGGCGATACACTTATGACACCTCTTCATTTGAATTTGATTACAAATGCAATAGCAAATGATGGTGTGTTAATGACTCCTTACATTGTGGATTATGTAATGAACTGCAATGATACTGTTATTAAAGATTTTAGCGGTTCTGAATTTAAGACTTTAATGACCAAAGAACAGGCCGACATTGTAACAAGTATGATGGAAGAAGTTGTTAAAACCGGTACAGGTAAGAAACTTAAAAATTCAAACTATACTGTTGCCGGAAAGACAGGTTCAGCTGAATACAGTGATATTTCAACGGCTACTCATTCCTGGTTCACAGGATTTGCTCCTGCTGATGACCCTGAGATTTCAGTTACTATTATTCTTGAAGATGCTGGTGTGAGTGGTCTTTATGCAGTGCCTATGGCTAAGAAAATCTTTGATGAATATTTCAGAAGATTTGATGATTCAATATACGTTGATGAAAGATAATAGGTTTATTCGTGAAAAATACTACTAGTTGCGGCGGAATCGTAATTCATAGAGGAAAGATTCTTTTGCTGTATAAAAATTATAATAACAGATATTCCGGTTGGGTCTTACCAAAGGGTTCAATGGAAGATAATGAATCAAGAGAAGATACCGCTGTTAGAGAAGTTAAAGAAGAAAGTGGAGCAGATGCTAAGATTGTTTCTTATGTTGGAGAAACAAACTTTAACTTCCATGTTGAGAATAATATAATCCATAAGACCGTGCACTGGTTTTTGATGGAAGCTCAGTCCTTTTATTCAAAACCTCAGCGTGAAGAAGGATTTATGGATTCTGGATATTATAAATATCATGAAGCTTATTATTTATTAAAGTTTGACAATGAAAGAGAGATGCTTGAAAAAGCATACGAAGAGTACAAAAAAAGAAGATTTAACTAATGAAAAATGAGGTACCAATCGGTACCTCATTTTTCATTTTATGGAAAGTATTTATAATACAGTTGTGATTGCCAAATCAGGCCTCGTGGCAAGATCGATTACGTTTTCACCACATTTTACAAGTGGACGTGAAAGATATCTTTGATTTATTAGTATTACTTCAGCAGTTTCATCATTGCTTAACCTGACGGTCATACCCATCTGAGATGACGCAATATGATAAAGGATAGGTCTTAAGATAATGCTGCTATAAAATCTTTCTGTCTTTTCAAAGTTTTCAATTACTTCAAAAGGTGTAAGTGATTTTCTATAGGTTCTTGCAGAAGTCATTGCCTCATATGCATCAATAATACTGATGTATTTTGCAAACTGACTTATCTGATCTTCCTTTAATTTGGAAGGATATCCTGTACCATCACATCTTTCGTGGTGCATAAGTGTAGCTTTTATGATGTCATCATTAATTGGAAGATTTTTTAAGATATTAAAACCATGTAATGTATGTGTTTTAACTAATTCGTATTCTATATCAGTAAGTTTACTGGGTTTCCAGATGATGTCCTGAGGAATCATAAGCTTTCCAATATCATAAAAGAAACCACAGTTGATTAAAGTAAAGAGATCTGTTTTGGGAATACCTAACCAGGTTCCGAATACTCCGGCGATTAAAGCAGAGTTTAAGCAGTGAGAATATGTCATATCATCTTCGCTGGGAAGCATATTGTAAAGGTAGTCAAGAAGCATTTCACCGGTTTTGGCGCAACCGGTTAACTCAGAATATATTGAAAATAGAACTGACATATCAGCAGGAGTTTTAGAGCCAATCATGTTATCGATGATTGACTTATAGATTATAACTTTCTGGGAATAAACTTCCTCGAAATGTTTGAAGCCTTTACTTAGTCTTACTTTTTCAAAATGAGTTGTGGCAAGATCTTCAGGCTCTTTAATTTCAACGCACATAATTGAATGACGAGAAAGCTTTGCAATAGCTTTTTCGTCTATGACAGTGTTTTTAGGAAGTAATAATTCGTTTTTGTAACTTAATACATCATCTGCTAAAATCATTCCCGGCTTTAATGCCATGCAAGCAATCATTTTCATATGAATTAATCCCCTTGAATACAATTACAATATTATAATAACATATACGAATTATTTATGAAATATTTTGTTTTGAATATGAGATTTTATGGTATTATTTAAGGTAATAGGGAGGAATTGTCTTGCATTTCTTTGTTCATTACTTTATTGATTCAAATATTAAAAATCCTAAGAAAGTAATAGATAAACTTTCTGATTTTAAATTATGGAAAAACTATTATATAGTCTGCTTTATAAATGGCTCCGACAGACTTGAAATTTTATCCACAATATTATTTAAAGAAAGATATTTTAAAGAGCAGAAATACGAAATAGTAGCCCTTTTAAAGGATGAAGATACTGCATTTGAATTTGTAAGACAATTATCCGAAGTTTCAGTAAGAAAATACGGTGATTTTCTAGCCAGAAAATGCCTTGAAGAAATAGACGATGGAGAAATAGATATTTAATGGGGACTATAGTTGCAATATTACTTAAAATACTTCAAGTAATTGGCATCGTTTTATTGTCCATTTTGGCTTTAATCTTATTTGCCGGACTATTAGTTCTTTTTGTTCCTATAAGATATAAGGCTGAAGGTGGTTATAATGATGGCAATTATTCATTAAAGGCTAAAGCCAGCTGGCTTTTACATATTGTGTCTGTTTCTTTTGACATGGTTAAAGGAAATGAAACTGCCTTGATTATAAAGATTTTTGGCCATGATTTATCTGATAAAGATGATTCTAAAAAGGCAAAAGGAAAAAGAAAAAAATCAAAAAGAAAAAAGAAGAGTAATAGAAAGAGAAAATCTGATAATAGTGCCGGTGAAAGTATAAAGACAGCATCATTGGAGTATAAGGAACCTACAATAGAGGATTTTCTTGATGATGACACTGAAGAAATTGAGTTTTTGGATGATTCTGAAGAAATAATACTTTTAGAAGATGATACTTCAGAGCATATTGAAGAAGAGAAGAACGACGATAATAATACATCAGATGCAGATGCTTTAAAAAATGATAATGAATCGAATGTAATATCTGATTCTACAGAAGAGTTGAATGAAAAGAAAACAGATGAATCTGATGATGATATTTTAGAACGTGGATTAAAGAAAAAGCATAAAAAGAAATCTTCTAAAGAAAAGAAGAAAAAGCAAAAAGATTCCAAAGAAACAAATATATATGATAAAATAAAAGGGTATGTTGAAGTTATTAAATCCGATGACTTCAAGAAGGCATTTGAAGTATGTAAAAAGCAGGTTATTAAACTTTTAAAAGCTGTACTTCCGAAAAGCTGGAGTATTGATCTTGATCTTGCTTTTACCAATCCTGAAAAGTATGGTAAATCGATGGCATACTACGGAATGTTTTTTGCCCTGCTTTATAAACATGTTAATTTTTCCTGCGTGGCTGATGATGACTATATAAAAGTCACCGGTAAGTGCAAGGGAAGAATATATATTATTACATTGCTTATTGTTTTGACTAAAGTTTACTTCAATAAAAAGATTCGTAAACTGATCAAAATGTTTAAAGAGGAGGAATAATAAATGGCAGACAATAATTGTAGTGAAATTATTGATTCTCTTATGAAGGGAATGGATGCGGTTTTAGCTACTAAGACTGTAGTTGGAGACGCAACACATATTGGTGATACTATTATTTTACCCTTAGTTGATGTTGCATTCGGTGTTGGTGCCGGTGCTTCACTTTCTAAAGAAGCTCAGGCTAAGGGCGGCGGTGGCGGCGGTCTTACCGGTAAACTTAGTCCCAGCGCTGTATTGGTTATTAAAGACGGCAGTACTAAACTTGTTAATATTAAGAATCAGGATACAGCTACAAAGATTCTTGACTTAATTCCTGATGTTATTAATAAGTTTACAAATATGAAATCTAAAAAAGAAATGCCTGCAGATGCTGATTGTGTAGATGCAGCTTTTCCGGATGATGAGTTCTAATTAGTTTTTTTGTTTCTGTAGTTTTATTTGTTAATGCGGGTGTTTTATGGATCAGTCATTTGAATCAGTTCTTTTAAATGGAGATGAAGAAGCATTAAATGAATTAAAACGTTTTCTTTTTGAGGAAAATATCCGTTTGTCTTTACGCCAGAAAGAAATGGATGAAATGGTAAAGAAGTTCAATGAAGAGCGTACAACCTTCATGAATGATATGAATGCCATTAATCTTAAAATCGTAAATGAGCGTAAAAGATTAAAGGATGAAGAAGCTTTTTTTGCCAAGAAAATGGAAATTTTGAAAAACGGTTTTACTGAACTTGAAAATGACCGTCAACGTTTTCAACGTGAAAAAATGTCTTTTGAAGCTGAAAAGAGAATGTATTCTGAAAGTAATAATAGTGCTGCATATGAAGATTTAGCAGGTACTTTCTTTGCGGGTGTTAATAATCCTTTGGCACTTAGAAAGAGGTACAGGGATCTTTTAAAGATTTTCCACCCTGATAATCTTTGTGGAGATTCAAATATGGTTACTATTATTAACAGGGAATACGAAAGATTAAAGAACGAGATTGAATATCCGTTTAAAAATGTGTATTAGGATTTGAAGGTTGTTTATATTTTGGCGTTTGCGTGAACTCATATTGCTTCGCAATATTCGTCACGACATGCGCCATATAAAGAAGGCTTTGTAAAATAAGCGCGAATTTTAAGCTGAATAAGTCATGAACACCTATTGCCACGCAATAGGTGTACAGCATTCGCTGTTAGAAAAAGGGATATTGAGAAGTGCTCTGCGAGAATTAGTTCTCGCTCGACACTTCTTAATATCCCTTTTTTTCATGACTTATAAGCGTAATAGAGTGATCAGAGTGTTCGGCTTTTTTTCACGCTAGCTTTGAGCCATCTTTGCATGGCTTAAAGCTAGCGTGAAAAAAAGCCGAGTCAGAAGACTCGGCTCAGATATCATTTTAATTAAGCTCTTTCAACCTTATTAGATCTTAAGCATCTAGTACAAACATGAAGTCTCTTTGTTGCACCGTTAACTTTACAGTTAACAGACTGAATGTTGGAGCCCCATATTCTGCTGGATTTTCTATTTGAATGGCTTACGTTATTACCAAAATGAATACCTTTTCCGCAAACAGCACACTTTGCCATTGTAGCACCTCCTTTAGAATCAATTAATCGTGCGAAACTCGCAACATGGGTATAATAACAGATACTCGGTCTTAATGCAAGTAAAATTTTCAATTATTCTGCGTGTTTTTTCATCATATGGTAGTTTATGTAAAAAAACTGTTTATTTTTTCATATATAAAGGTTATAATTACCTAGTATGTATTCTTGTAACACAAATGCAAACGAGTGGAAAAAGAAGGAGGTACACAAATGAAAAATTCTGCTATGGATACTCATTTGGGAAATATAACAATCGATTCCAGCGTTATAGCTCAGTATGCTGGTAGTGTGGCTGTTGAGTGCTTCGGTATTGTCGGTATGGCTAACGTTAATGTTAAAGACGGTCTTGTTAAACTTTTAAAGATTAATTCAGCCAACATTAGCCGTGGTATTTCAGTAACACTTGATGAGTTCAACAAGTTGGTTTTGACTTTCCATATTATTGTTTCGTATGGTGTTAGTATCAATGCTGTTATCGATAATCTTATTAATAATGTAAAATACAAAGTTGAAGAATTTACAGGCCTCGAGATTGGGGCTATTAACGTCTATGTTGAAGACGTTAAAGTAATTGATTAGGAGGATATCCCCTTGAACGAGAATGTAATTAATGCTGCGTTATTATCCAAGATGTTTCTTGCAGGTGCTAAGAATCTTGAGATTAAGAAAGAGTGGATTAACGAACTTAACGTATTCCCTGTGCCCGATGGTGATACAGGTACAAATATGACCATGACTATTATGTCAGCTGCCAAAGAAGTTTCTACCTTGGTTAACAATGGTGATGTTACCATGGAAGCTGTTTGCAAGGCTATTTCATCAGGATCACTTCGTGGTGCAAGAGGTAACTCAGGCGTTATCTTATCTCAGCTTTTAAGAGGTATGACAAAGGTTGTAAAGGAAACAACTGAAATTGATATTCCTACAATGGCTGCTTCTTTTGACAAAGCAGTTGAAACTGCATATAAGGCTGTTATGAAACCCAAAGAAGGTACTATCTTAACAGTTGCTAAGGGTGCAGCTACTAAGGCCAAAGAACTTAGCGATGCCGGATGTACAGATTATAATGAATTCTTCTCAAAGGTTATTGAGCATGCTGAATATGTTCTTAGCCAGACTCCTGAAATGCTTCCTGTTTTAAAACAGGCAGGTGTAGTTGATTCAGGCGGACAGGGTCTTGTAGAAGTAATGCATGGAGCATTTGATGCTTTCCAGGGTAAAGAAATCGAATTAAACGATTTTGTTGCTCCTACTTCTAATAAGGAAGTTGAAGTATCAGCTAAAACTGAAGAAGAGATTAAATTTGGTTATTGTACTGAATTTATTATCATGTTAAACAAGACTTTCAATATTAAGCATGAGATTGATTTTAAGGAATATCTTGAATCAATCGGTGATTCTATTGTTCTTGTTGCTGATGATGATATTGTAAAGGTTCATGTTCATACAAATGATCCCGGTCTTGCAATTCAGAAGGCTTTAAAGTATGGTCAGTTATCTAACTTAAAGATTGATAACATGAGACTTGAGCATCAGGAAAAACTCTTCAAGGAAGAACAGAAGAGCCAGGCAGTGAAAGAACCTATGAAAGACTATGGTTTCGTATCTGTTTGTGCAGGCGATGGTCTTGCTAAAATATTTAAAGATTTAGCAGTTGATTATGTTATTGAAGGTGGTCAGACAATGAACCCTTCAACTGATGATATTGTAAATGCTATCGATAAGGTAAATGCTAAAACTGTATTTGTTCTTCCTAATAATAAGAATATTATTATGGCAGCAAATCAGGCTGAGTATTTAGTTCAGGATAAGAAGGTTATTGTTATCCCTACAAAGACTATTCCTCAGGGTATCACAGCTATGATTAACTTCATTGCAGATGATGACGCTGAAGCAGTTAAGGATGCAATGAATGCCGGAATTTCAATGGTTGAAACAGGACAGGTTACATATGCTGTTCGTGATACAATGATTGATGACAAGGAAATCCGTGAAGGCGATTTCATGGGCATAGGCGATAAGGGTCTTCTTGCAGTTAATAAAGATATCTTTGCTGCAGCTGAAGAAATGATTGATGCCATGGTAACAGGTTCAACTGAACTTGTAAGTATATACTATGGTGAAGAAGTTTCTGAAGAAGATGCAAATAAGCTTTCTGACTATGTAGCAGATAAGTATCCTTCAGTTGACATCGAAGTTTCATATGGTGGTCAGCCTGTATACTATTACATTATTTCATGCGAATAATTAAATCGATTTCTTGCCGGTCCGAATTTTCGGGCCGGCTTTTTTATGTTATATTAGTATTGCACATTTTCAAATAAGCTTATACGTTGATGATTCAATTGGAGAGCACATATGTTACTTAATGATGATATTACAAAGGTTAAAGGAATAGGCGACAAGACCAAAGATGGATTTTATGCTTTAGGTCTTAAAACAGTTGATGATCTGATTCACTATTATCCAAGAACTTATGAAAAATTTGAATATATAACAAGTATAGATAAGCTTATTTATTCTGAACGTAACGCCGTATATGCAAGGGTCATAAAAAGCCCTGCCATAGTTAAACTTAAAGGCAAAACAATGATTACGGCTTATGTTACTGATTCGAGTGAAAGAGTTCTTGAAATCAAATACTTTAATGCCCCATATCTTGTTAAAACATTAAAGAAGGACTCTTACCATGTTTTCAGAGGCTACGTAAGATGTGTTAAAGACAGAATTTTGATGAGTCAGCCAAGGATGTATTCTTTGGATGATTATAAAAAGATAGAAGGGACAATTGGCCCTATTTATACTGTAAATAAAGACCTTACTAATGCAAGAATTGAAAAGTCTGTAAAGTATTGTCTTGAGAATTCAGATTATTCAAATGACTTTATTAAAAATGAGGAGCTTGCTGAAAATAATCTTCTTTCGCTAAAAGATGCCATTTACGGTATCCATTTTCCTTCATCAGTAGAGAACCTTTCTTTTGCCAGAAAAAGACTTGTATTTGATGAGTTTTTATCTTTCTTATATATGATAAGAAGTAATGAAGCAGTAAACAAAAGAAAGCATAACCCTGAACCCATGATCGAGGTCGCTGACTTGAAGATATTGGAAGAAAAACTTCCATATCAGCTGACAAATTCACAGAAGGAAGCAATTTCTGATGTTGTAAAAGATATGTCGTCAGAATATTTAATGAACAGACTTATACAAGGTGATGTAGGAAGCGGTAAAACTATAGTTGCGATTATGGCGCTTTTGATGAGTGCAGCTAATGGTAAGCAGGGCGTAATGATGGCACCGACAGATGTTCTTGCAAGACAGCATTTTTCACTCATTAAAGAGATGTCTAATAAGTATAAGCTGTGCATTAAACCTGTTTTGCTGGTTGGTAAACTATCTGCTAAAGACAGACGTGAGGCACTTTCAATGATTGAGAGCGGAGATGCCAATGTTATTATTGGTACTCATGCGGTATTCCAGGATAAGGTTGTTTTTAAAAATCTTGCACTTATTATAACTGATGAACAGCACCGATTTGGAGTAGAGCAAAGGAAAATGTTACGCGAGAAGGGAGAAAATCCACATATTCTTGTAATGAGCGCAACTCCTATACCAAGAACACTTGCGATGATTATTTTTGCCGATTTGGATATCAGTATAATGAAGGATATGCCTAAAAACCGAATTCCTATTTCTAACTGTGTTGTCAATTCAGGCTTTAGAAATAAAGCTATGGAGTTTATTGGCAACGAGATAAAAAAAGGACACCAGGTATATGTTATTTGCCCTATGATTGATGAATCTGAGGCTGATAATTTTAACTTGAAAAACGTCTTTGATGAAGCCGATGAAATAAAGGATTATTTCAAAGAATCAGTAAATGTTTCTATACTTCATGGAAAAATGAAACCGGATGAAAAAACTAAAGTTATGGAAGATTTTAAAGACCATAAAAGTGATATTCTGGTTTCTACAACAGTTATAGAAGTTGGTATTGATGTTCCTAATGCGACAGTTATTTTGATTGAGAACTCTGAAAGATTTGGTCTTTCTCAGCTTCATCAGTTAAGAGGTCGTGTCGGTCGTTCTGATATACCTTCTTACTGCATTATGATGAGTGATGATGATAAGCCTGAGACTCAGAAAAGACTTAAGGTTTTAAATGATTCAAATGATGGCTTTGAAATTGCCAAGCAGGATATGAAGCTAAGAGGCCCCGGAGAACTTTCCGGAGTAAGGCAAAGTGGGGATCTTTCTTTTGCTATGGGGGATGTAGTTGAAGACTCTGAAATTATGATTCTTGCGGACTCTTTGTTCGATTCTTTTAAAGACAGATTAAACGACAGAGTTTCAAATATTGTTGACTTTAGGACAATATAAAAGTAAAATATCGTTGTTTAGTTTCTAAATATATGGTGAACGGGAGAGAAAAGTGAAAAAAACCGGAGTATTTACAGATTCAAATAGTGGCATTACTCAGGCGCAGGCTAAGGAGTTAGGAATCAAGGTTATTCCTATGCCTGTTCTTATAGACTCAGAGGAATATTTTGAAGATATTACGCTTACTCAGGAAAAGTTTTATGAAATGCTTACTTCCAATGTAAGTGTTTCTACATCTCAGCCCAGTCCTGAAACAGTTATGAAACTTTGGGATGAAGCTTTAGAAGAATATGAAGGCATTGTTTATATTCCTATGTCAAGTGGACTTAGCGGTTCTTATCAGACTGCTATGATGCTTGCAGAGGATTATGATGGAAGAGTTCAGGTTGTTAATAACCAGAGAATCTCTGTAACAATGCGTCAGTCTGTTTTGGATGCGCTTGCTCTTGCTAACGAAGGTAAGTCTGCTGAGGAAATCTGCAAGATTCTTGAAGAAGACAAGTTTAATTCTTCGATTTATATTATGCTTGATACTTTAAGCTATTTAAAGCAGGGTGGAAGACTTACTTCTGCTGTTGCTGCACTTGGTGCAATGCTTAAGATTAAACCCGTACTTCAGATTCAGGGTGAAAAGCTTGATGCTTTTAGTGTTGCAAGGACATTATCAAGTGCTAAAAATATCATGTTAAATGCTGTTGAAAAGGACATCGTTAAAAGATTTGGCTGTACTGCAGATGGTGAAGGAATGCATCTTATGGTTGCTCATACCCAGAACCTTGAAAATGCTGAAATCTTTGCCAAAGAAATTCAGGAAAGATTCCCCAAGGCAGATATTTACATCGATCCTTTATCACTCAGCGTAAGCTGCCATATCGGACCCGGAAGTCTTGCAATTGCATGTGCTAAGGTTTTAATCTAAAATAATTTAATAATTTAGGATTACTTATACACGATTTAGTGGTGAAAAAATCTTTTTCCACGAAATCGTGTATTTTTTATTTCTTCTAAAATCCGTTTATGTTATACTTATTTAGTCGAATTATGTCATATAATAATTTGTGGAGGTATATTATGGCAAAGAACACATATGATGCTGGTAGCATTACTGTTCTTGAAGGACTAGAAGCAGTTAGAAAAAGACCGGGAATGTACATTGGTAGTGTATCTACCAGAGGTTTAAATCACCTTGTATATGAGATCCTTGATAACTCAGTTGATGAACATTTAGCCGGCTTTTGCGATAAAATTACAGTTACCCTTGAAAAAGATGGGTCAGCTACGGTTTCTGATAACGGACGTGGTATTCCTGTAGGAATGCATGCTAAGGGAATAAGTGCTGAAAGACTTGTATTTACCACACTTCATGCCGGTGGTAAGTTTGACAGTAACTCATATAAGACCAGTGGTGGTCTTCATGGTGTAGGTTCATCTGTTGTAAACGCCTTATCAAAGCGTTTGAATATTAAGGTTAAACGTGATGGATTTATTTATGAAGATGCCTATGAGAGAGGTATTCCTACAATCGATTTAATCGATGGATTATTGCCTGTTCTTGGTAAGACTAAAGAAACAGGAACAACAATTAACTTTTTACCTGATGATGAAATCTTTGACAGAACAAGATTCAAAGAGGAAGATATAAAGAATCGTCTTCATGAAACCGTTTACCTGAATCCGGGACTTACGATTTTTTATGAGGACAAAAGAAAAGATGAACCGGAATATATAACTTTCCATGAACCTGATGGTATCACAGGTTATATTCGCGATATGAATAAAACTTCTGATATTGTACATGATGTTATTTATTATCACGGTTCACTTGAAAATATCGATGTTGAAGTTGCCTTTCAGTATATAAATGAGTTCCATGAAAATGTAATGGGATTTTGTAACAACATCAATACCCTTGAAGGTGGTACTCATATCACAGGCTTTAAGACAGCTTTTACAACTATTATAAATAACTATGCTAGGGAACTTGGAATCTTAAAGGATAAAGATGCAAACTTTACCGGTACCGATATTCGTAATGGTTTAACAGCTGTTGTTTCCATCAAGCATACTGACCCTAGATTTGAAGGTCAGACCAAGACCAAACTTGACAATCAGGATGCTGATAAAGTTGTAAAGAAAATCACAAATGACGAGCTTGTCAGATTCTTTGACAAGAATGTCGAGACTTTAAAAAACATCATTGGTTGTGCTGAAAAAGCTGCAAAGCTTAGAAAGACAGAAGAAAAAGCCAAGACCAATATGCTTACAAAGCAGAAGTATTCTTTTGATTCAAATGGAAAACTTGCAAACTGTGAATCTAAGGATTCTTCCAAGTGTGAAATATTTATCGTCGAAGGAGATTCCGCTGGTGGATCTGCTAAGATGGCAAGAAACAGAATGTATCAGGCAATACTTCCCATAAGAGGTAAAATCCTTAATGTCGAGAAGGCCTCAATTGATAAGGTTCTTGCCAATGCTGAAATTAAAACCATGATTAATGCTTTTAACTGTGGTTTTTCTGAAGGCTATGGAAATGACTTTGATATAACAAAACTTAGATACAACAAGATCATCATAATGGCCGATGCCGATGTCGATGGTGCTCATATTTCGAACCTTCTTTTGACATTGTTCTTTAGATTTATGCCGGAACTTATATATGAAGGCCATGTATATATAGCAATGCCGCCTTTATACAAGGCTATTCCTCAAAAGGGCGAAGAAGAGTACCTTTATGATGACAAGGCTCTGGAAAAGTATCGTAAAACCCATACCGGCTCATTTACCTTACAAAGATACAAAGGTCTTGGTGAAATGGATGCCGAACAGCTTTGGGAAACTACGTTGGATCCTCAAAGAAGAATGCTTAAACTGGTTACAATTGAAGATGCCAAGACAGCTTCTGAAACTACAGAACTTTTGATGGGTCTTGAAGTACCACCACGTAGAACTTTTATTTATGATAATGCAACTGATGCGGAGCTTGATGTTTAATGAAAAAGAAAGAAATTGATACTTTTATAAATGAAGATGAAAGAATAATTCAAACTGAATATTCTGATGTAATGAAGAAGTCATTTATCGATTATGCCATGAGTGTCATAATTGCAAGAGCGCTTCCTGACGTGCGTGATGGTTTAAAGCCTGTTCAGAGAAGAGTCTTATATGACATGCATGAACTTGGTATTAAATTCGATAAGCCCTATAGAAAGAGCGCAAGAATTGTCGGAGATACAATGGGTAAGTATCATCCTCACGGCGATTCATCAATTTATGAAGCTTTAGTTGTAATGACTCAGGACTTCAAAAAGGGTATGCCTTTGATTGATGGTCACGGTAACTTTGGTAACATTGAAGGCGACGGTGCCGCTGCTATGCGATACACTGAAGCACGTCTTGAAAAGGTTACTCAGGAAGCCATGCTTGCTGACCTTGATAAGGATGTAGTGGATTTCATTCCTAACTTTGATGAGACTGAAAAAGAACCCAGCGTTTTACCTTGTAAGTTTCCGAATCTTCTCGTAAACGGTTCTGAAGGTATTGCGGTTGGTATGGCAACAAATATTGCTCCTCACAATCTTTCTGAAGTTGTTGATGCTACTAAAGCATATATGAGAAACAACGATATTACTACTGAAGAACTCATGACCTATGTTAAGGGCCCTGATTTTCCTACAGGCGGTATTGTTGTTAATCAGTCCGAACTTTTAGATATCTACACAACAGGTGTTGGTAAGGTAAAAGTTCGTGGTAAAGTTGAAATTGAAGAATTAAAGGGTGGAAAGGTTAATGTTGTTATAACCGAAATCCCTTATACAATGATTGGTGCCAACATTTCAAAGTTTCTTTCTGATGTTGCGGCATTAGCTGAAAACAAAAAGACAAATGATATTGTTGATATTTCAAACCAGTCATCCAAAGACGGTATCAGAATTGTCTTTGAACTTAGAAAAGATGCTGATGTTAATAACTTTATTAACATGCTTTATAAGAAAACAAGACTTGAAGATACTTTTGGCGTGAATATGCTAGCCATTTGTGACGGTCGTCCTGAAACACTTGGCCTTAAGCGTATAATTGCTGAAAACGTTAAATTTCAGTTTGAAGTAAATACCAGAAAGTACAATAAATTATTAGCCAAAGAACTTGATAAGAAAGAAATTCAGGAAGGCCTTATCAGAGCTGTTAATGTAATTGATTTGATTATTGAGATTCTTCGTGGTTCTAAGGACCGTAACATGGCTAAGTCCTGTATGATTGAAGGTAAAACCGATGGAATTAAGTTTAAGTCCAAAGAGTCCAAGATAATGGCTTCACAGCTTAATTTTACTGAAAAGCAGGCAAACGCTATTTTGGATATGAGACTTTATAAATTAATAGGTCTCGAACTTGAAGCCTTATTAAATGAGAATGAAGAAACTATCGCTAATATAGCAAGATATACTGATATTCTTGAAAATAAAGATTCTATGGCTCAGGTTATCATGGATGAACTTGATGAAATTAAGTTATCTTATGGCCACGAAAGAAAAACAGTTATCGAAGATGCTGAAGAAGTAGTTTACGAAGAAAAGAAGGCTGAGGTTATCGATGTAATGTTTCTTATGGATCGTTTCGGTTACGCAAGAAATGTTGATATGGGAACATATGACAGAAATAAAGAAGTTATTGATAGCGAGAACCTTTTCGTTTTCCCTATGAAGTCTGACGGCAAGGTATGTATCTTTACTGATTCAGGTAATCTTCATACACTTAAGGCCAAAGATTTACCGATGGGTAAATTAAGAGATAAAGGTGTTCCGATTGATAACATATCGAATTATGATTCATCAAATGAACATTTCTTAACACTTTGCTGTCAGGAAGATGTTAACAACAAACGATTTATCTTTGTTACTGCAGCATCAATGATGAAAATAGTTGATGGTAGTGAATTTGATGTATCTAAAAGAACCATTGCTGCAACTAAGTTAAATGATGGTGACAGCCTTGTAAGTGTATTTGAACTTTCAGAGCAAAAGAACATTGTTCTTCAGACTAAAGATGGTGTGTTCTTAAGATTTGGTATTGAAGAAATACCTGAAAAGAAAAAGAACGCGGTTGGCGTTCGAGGAATGAAGCTTGCTAAAAATGATCTTGTAGAAGCTGTTCATTATACACAGAATGCCGGAAACAACATTATTACTTATAATGACAAACCTTTTGATCTTCATGTTAAGGTAAAGCCCGGTCACAGAGATACAAAGGGAACTAAAATTAGAAATTAATAGCTTGGAGATAAAATATGTTAAGAGTAATTTCAGGTAGTGCAAGAAACCTTCTTTTGAAAACACCTGATGGACTTGAGACCCGTCCTACAACAGACCGAATTAAAGAAACTTTATTCAACATGCTTCAGACTCAGGTCCCTGGGGCTGTTGTGGTTGATTTCTTTGCCGGAAGTGGTAGTCTTGGTATAGAAAGTCTTAGCAGAGGTGCTTCTCATGCTTACTTTGTAGACAATTCAAGAGAGGCAAATAATTGTATAGTTGAAAATATCAAGCATACTCATTTTGAGGATAAGGCAACCGTATTTTCACAGGACACAAGAACTGCAGCATCTATGATTCATGAAAATTTTGTCGATATTATTTTTATGGATCCTCCTTATAATAAGGGGCTTGAAAAGGAGATGCTTGAAGTTTTAAAGAAGATGCCTTATGTAACAGAGGATACTTTAATTGTTATCGAGGCAAGTCTTGATACTTCTTTTGATTATCTTGAAGATTTGGGTTACGAATTATATAAAGAAAAAAGATATAAAACGAATAAGCATATATTTGTTTATCCGCTTTCGGAGGAATAATAGTGAAAGCAGCAATTTATCCGGGAACATTTGATCCTGCAACAAACGGTCATATCGATATTATTCGTCGCGCAGCTAATGTGTTTGATGAAGTAACAGTAGCTGTACTCGACAATAAAGCAAAAACTCCATTGTTTTCAGTAGATGAACGTGTTAATATACTAAAGGAAGCAACTAAAAATATTCCTAATGTAAAAGTGGAAAGTTTTGAAGGTTTGCTTATTGATTATTGTAAGCGTAAAGATGTTTACGTAGTTGTTCGTGGCTTACGTGCGGTTACTGATTTTGAATATGAATTCCAGATGTCTATAATGAATAGTAAACTCTCGGATGGTAAGCTTGAAACAATATATTTTAATACAGATTTGAAGTACTCATATCTTAGCTCATCATCTGTTAAACAGGTAGCTCAGTTTAAGGGTGATTTGTCAGATTTTGTACCTGATTTTGTGGCTGATATGTTGCTTGAAAGACTGGGGGACAAGTAGAAGGAGATTAAACTATGGCAAGCAAAATTGAGCAGTTAATTGATGAAATCGAAGATTACATCAATAATTGTAAATTTCAGACCCTTTCAAATACAAGAATCATTGTAAACAAGGATGAAATCGATGAACTTTTAAGAGAGCTTCGTATGAAGACTCCTGATGAAATAAAGAACTATCAGAAAATCATCAGCAATAGAGATGCGATTTTAAGTCAGGCCAAGAAACAGGCTGACGCGATGCTTAAAGAAGCTTCTGATCAGACAATGCAGCTTATTAATGAGCATGAAATTATGACTCAGGCATATGCAAAGGCCAATGAAGTTGTTACTAAGGCAACACTTCAGGCTCAGGAAATTCTCGATTCAGCTACTATTGAAGCTAATTCACTTCGTGCAAATGCTATGCAGTATACAGATGATTTACTTGCATCAGTTGAAAGTATCATTACAAGAACTGTTGAAACTTCAGTTGCTAACTACAACGAACTTATCAGCAACTTAAATAGCTGTAACGCAGTTGTTAAGGGAAATCGTACAGAACTTCATCCTATCGAGGATGACGGCTTGGAGCCTATTAGTTTTGAAGCAGAAGACGAACCTTCAGACGGACCACAGATGATGTAATTGTTAAGGCTGCGTATTTTCGCAGCCTTTTTTATGTTTATTATGAGACTTGATAAATTTCTATGTGAAACAACAGCTTTATCCCGCTCAGAGGCCAAGAAGGCAATTAAAAATGGTGAGATTAAAGTAAATGATTATGTTGTTAATAAAGCAGAACTTAATATAAACGAGAAAGCAGATTCTATTATATTTAACGGGCGAAGCCTCAGGTATGAGCAGTATGTTTATTTTATGCTCTATAAGCCCAAAGATTGTGTTAGCGCAACTAATGATAACGTAAGTAAAACTGTAATAGATGTTTTAAATGAAAAAGATTATAAAGATCTGTTTCCGGTTGGAAGGCTTGATAAGGACACAACAGGTCTTTTACTTATCACAAATGATGGCGACCTTTCTCATCGACTGTTAAGCCCCAAAAAGCTTGTTTATAAAACCTACAGAGCAACTTGCGATAAAGATATTACTAAGAAGATGTGTGATATGTTAGAAGAAGGCGTTGACATTGGCGATGAAACTAATACAGCACCTGCCAGGATTCTTTCTTTTGACAAAAATGTGATTGAAATATCGATTACTGAAGGTCGTTTTCATGAAGTCAAAAGAATGCTTCACGCAGTAGGAAATGAAGTTGTTGAGCTTGAAAGGCTTTCAATGGGTACCTTGGAACTTGATAAAAGTCTTAAGCCGGGCGAACATAGAAGACTTAGTGATGAAGAAGTTAAAAAACTAAATGAATTGGTTGGACGGTAAATATGAATATTGTTTTGATAACCGGTGCATCTTCAGGTATGGGACGCGAATGTGCCTATCTTGCAGATGATTTGTATGACAATAAAATAGATGAAATCTGGCTTATTTCAAGAAGAAAAGAACGTCTTATTGAGGTTTCTGAGAATATGAAGCATAAGACATATATTCTTCCTCTTGATTTGACCAAAGAAAGTGATTTGTCAATTCTCGAACTTGAACTTGAAATGGTTAAGCCCAATATTAAAATGCTTATAAATGCTTCGGGCTGCGGATATATGGGTGACTTTATATCGGCTGATAAGGATGATCAGACTAAGATGGTAAGGTTAAACTGCGAAGCATTAGTTGCTACAACCAAGCTTTGTCTTCCTTATATTTCTAATAACGGAAGAATTATTCAGTTTGCTTCGAGTGCAGCCTTCGTTCCTCAGATTGGATTTAGCGTTTATGCTGCTTCAAAAGCTTTTGTGCTCAGTTTTTCTAAAAGCCTTAACTGCGAACTTATGGATAGAAATATTAGCGTTACAGCAGTTTGCCCCGGGCCTGTCGATACCGAGTTTTTATCTCTTGCAAAGAATGGAAAAGATGACTCAAACTTTGCATTTAAAAAGCTATTCATAAGTGATCCATATGACGTTGTCTGGAAGGCATTTGTTGATTCATACCATAGAAAAAGCAAGAGTGTTTACTCTTTGAGCATGAAATTATTTGAACTTTTCTGTAAGATAGTTCCACATGATATTATACTTACACTTATGAGATTACTAAAAAATTTTGGAGAATAAATTATGAAACGTACTTTAAAAGGTCAGTTTGGCTATATTAAAAATCAGAGAAAAATTGAGTTGGCCAAGACATTAATAATGTTAGCACTTTGTGTTGCGACATATTATATTGGTATTTTTTCTACAGGAAGCAACAAAAACCTTTTAACCTTTGTTGCAATTTTAGGTGTTCTTCCGATGGCCAAGTTTGCAGTATCAACTGTTTTATTTTCTAAGGCCAAAGGCTGCAGTGAAGAACTTCATGAAAAACTTATTTCTAATAATGTTACTGTTAATTTTTATGATTTATACATGACAGCATACAAATCAAGTTTTGCATTCAGTGCTGTAGTATATGGTAAAGACAGTCTTGTTTTTCTTTCTGAAGATGAAAAGTTAAATGAAAATGAAGCCAAAGCTCATGTTGAGCAGGTTCTTAGAAATATATCTGTTGAGAATGTAACAGTTAAGATTTTTATTGATTCTGACAAGTTTATTGAAAGAGCTAAGCAACTTAATGATGGTGGTATAGAAGAAATGCCTACTGTTATTGCTGATAATATCTTAAGTGTATCTATTTAATCTTTCGGTGAATTTATGAGACAGTTTGTTATTGAAAAGGTCGATGAAGGACAGACAATAATTAAATATCTTCAAAGAATTCTTCCTCTTGCGCCTACAAGTTTCTTTTATAAGATGTTTAGGAAAAAGAACATTGTTTTAAATGATAACAAGAAACTTACAGGTAAAGAAAAAGTATTTGAAAACGATATAGTAAGATTATATCTTTCGGATGATACTATAGATGGGTTTAGCAAGGCTGTTAAAGTCGATACTGAAGAATTCACCAAAGCATTTATTAAGTATAAAAGCCCTGAGATTGTTTATGAAGATGAACACCTTCTTTTTATCAATAAGCCTTCAGGCATATTGTCTCAGAAAAGTACTCCGAGTGACCTTAGCGCCAATGAATGGCTGATTGGTTATCTTTTGGATAAAGGTGAAGTTAATGCTTCGAAGTTATCTAAGTTTAAGCCGTCGGTTTGTAACAGGCTTGATAGAAATACCGCAGGTATTTTAATTTTTGCTAAAAGTTTATTTGGAGCAAATATAATCAATCCTTTGATTAAAGACAGGTCTTTACATAAATACTACCTTACAGTAGTTGAAGGTCATTTTAATAAAGAAGTACACGATATTTCTTATCTTAAAAAGGATGAAAAAACCAATAGGGTAGAAATATCTAAGACTGCTAAAGAAGGTTTTTCTTTAATTGAAACTTATTTTTATCCGGTTAAATATAATAAGAAGCTTAATGTTACTTTACTAAGTGTTCTTCTTGTGACCGGAAAATCACATCAGATTCGCAGTTGCCTTTACAATCTTGGATTTCCTATTGTAGGGGAAGCTAAGTATAGAGATGATGAATCTAAGGTTTCCAAAATGTTTGGCTTAAAGTCTCAGGTTTTATTTGCTTACAAGCTAAAGTTTCCTAAAATGGAAAACTATGATTCTTTGTCAGAAAAAGAACTTACCATATCTATGCCTTCCATTATTGATAAACTGATGGAAGAATAAAGAATGTAAACGGGGTTTATTTATGCCTACTTGGAAAACCAGAGGACTAAGAGGATCAGCGCTAGAGGAACTGATTAATCGAACAAATGAAAAATACAAGGATAAGGGGCTGGCTTTAATCCAGAAGATTCCAACCCCTATTACGCCTATCGAAATTGACCATAATACACATCATATAACACTGGCATATTTTGATCAGAAAAGTACCGTTGACTATATTGGTGCCGTTCAGGGAGTACCGGTATGCTTTGATGCCAAAGAAAGTGCAACGGATACATTTAATCTTCAGAATATCCATGATCATCAGGTTGAATTTATGGAGCAGTTCAAACATCAAAAGGGAATTGCTTTCTTTCTTATTTATTATTCCAAAAAAGATTTGTTTTATTACATGCCAATTGAAGAAATGAAGGTATTTGTCGACCGTGCCAAGAACGGTGGTCGTAAAAGCTTCAGGTTCGATGAACTTAAAGAGGAACACTTTTTAAACCAAAAATCAGGCGTATTTGTGCCTTATTTAGATATGATTGCTAAAGAATTGGCTGAAAGTGAATAATTTTTCTAATTTTCTAACATTTATTGACAATAATGCGTTGTGCTACTATGATAATAAGGTAGCACGTTACCACGGTAAAGTGCATTTGGATTTTAAAGGAGGAAAGTAGCATCGATTATTCAAATGATTAATCTAATGCTACAAGCGAGATATGAAACAGAATGTACATACACCTGACGGTGTTCGAGACATATACGGTGATGAAGAAAAACGCAAATTATCTGTTGAGAATATAGTAAAATCTACAATTTATTCATATGGATATGAAGATATTCAGACACCTACATTTGAATACTTTGATGTCTTTTCCAAGGAAATTGGTACAACTCCTTCAAGAGAACTTTATAAGTTCTTTGATAAAGATGGAGATACGCTTGTATTAAGACCTGACTTTACACCTTCAATTGCAAGATGTGTTTCAAAATATTTTTCGGATGAAAAAAATCCCATCAGACTTACATATTCCGGGAACACATTTATTAATAACCATTCTTTACAGGGAAAACTTAAAGAAGTCACTCAGATTGGATGTGAGCTTATGAATGATGATTCTATAGCAGCTGATGCTGAGATGATTCATCTTGTTATAGATACTCTTAAGGCTTCCGGACTTACTAAGTTTTTACTTGTTGTAGGTCAGATGGATTATTTTAAGGGTCTTTGCGAAGAAGCCGGTATTAATGAAGAAGATGAAAGAGAGTTAAGAGAGCTTATTTCTTCTAAGAATTTCTTTAGAGCCGGTGAAATGATTAATTCATTAAATCTTGATGAGGACAGAAAGAACCTTTTACTTAAAACAGGTGAATTGTTTGGTGATATATCTGTCATTGAAGGACTTAAGCCCAGCATTAAGAACCAAAGATCTTTAGCTGCACTTGACAGACTTACAAAGATTTATGAAATCTTAAAAGCTTATGGTGATGAGTCTTATGTTTCTTTTGACCTTGGTATTTTAAGTAAGTATAACTACTATACAGGTATCATTTTTAAGGCTTATACATACGGTATCGGTGATGTATTGGTTAAGGGTGGAAGATATGACCGTTTACTTGAATCATTTGGAAATCCTAAACCGGCTATCGGATTTATGGTTGTAATCGATGACCTTCTTTTGGCTTTAAGAGAACAGGGAATTTCTGTTAAAACCAGAGAAGCTGCAATTAGTCTTTATTACAATGATTCTAATCTTTGTGACAAGATTAAAGAGGCATCTGAAATGAGAAAAGAAGGAAAGGCGGTTAAACTAATCCATGAGTAATGATAATGAAAACAGATATCTAACCTTTGCTCTTGGCAAAGGAAGACTTGCTAAAAAGACACTTGAATTGATGGAAAAAATCGGCATTACCTGTGAGGAGATGAACGATAAAGATACTCGTAAACTTATATTTGTTAATGAAGAACTTAAACTTAAGTTCTTTCTTGCAAAGGGTCCTGATGTTCCGACATACGTTGAATATGGCGCAGCTGATATTGGTGTTGTTGGTTCAGATACTATTATTGAAGAAGGCCGTAGAGCTTACGAAGTATTAGACCTTGGTTTTGGCAAATGCCGTATGTGCGTTTGCGGTCCCAAAGAAGCTCGTGAAAGACTTATGCATCATGAAATGATTCGTGTTGCAACTAAGTATCCGGTTATTGCCAAGGACTATTTTTATAATGTAAAGCATCAGACCGTCGATATTATTAAATTAAACGGTTCTGTTGAATTAGGTCCCATTGTAGGACTTTCTGACGTTATTGTAGATATCGTAGAAACCGGTTCAACGCTTAGAGAGAACGGTCTAGAAGTTTTAGAAGAGGTTTGTCCTTTATCTGCACGTATGATAGTAAATCAGGTTTCAATGCAGATGGAATCTAAACGTATTAATGACATTATTTCCCGTTTAAAGGAAGTATTATAAAATTCAGGAGATTGAAATGAGAATTGTAAAACTGACAGAAGAATGTAAAAAAGATATTCTCAAAAATCTGTTAAAGAGAAGCACAGGTAACTATACCCAGTATGAGGAAACTGTTGCACAGATTCTTGATGATGTTAAGAAAAATGGCGATAAGGCTATTTTTGAATATACTAAAAAGTTTGATAAGTTTGATTTAAACGAATTGAATATTAAAGTAACCAGGGAAGAAATTGATGCAGCTTATAAGGAGATTGATCCCGAATATATAGAAGTTATGAAGGCGGCAAAAGAAAACATTGCCGACTATCACAGAAAGCAGCTTAGAAATTCATGGATTGATACTAAGCCTGATGGTTCAATTTTAGGACAGAGATTTACTCCTATTGAAATTGCCGGTACTTATGTACCCGGAGGAAAAGCTGCATATCCTTCAAGTGTTCTAATGAATATTATTCCTGCTAAGGTTGCAGGAGTTGAAAGAATAGTAATGGTAACTCCTCCCGGCAAGGATGGAAAAGTAAATCCCGGAACTTTGGTATCAGCTGATATCGCCGGAGTAGACGAAATCTATAAGGTTGGTGGTGCTCAGGCTATTGCAGCTTTGGCATATGGCACTGAAAGCATTCCTAAGGTTGATAAGATTACAGGACCCGGAAATATTTTCGTTGCCCTTGCCAAGAAAGCAGTTTATGGAAATGTAGGTATTGATTCACTTGCCGGCCCTTCTGAAATTGTTGTACTTGCTGATGAAACAGCCAATCCCAGATATGTGGCTGCAGATTTACTCTCACAGGCTGAGCACGATGAAATGGCTTCAGCTATTTTAATTACAACAAGTGAAGAACTTGCTAATAATGTATCCAAAGAAGTTGAAGGATTTACCAATGTACTTGAAAGAAAAGATATAATTAATGCATCTTTGGAAAACTTTGGATATATTCTTCTTGCTGATAATATGGATGATGCAATTGACGCAGTAAACTCCATTGCCAGCGAACACCTTGAAATTCTTACAAAAGATCCTTTCCAGACAATGACAAAGGTTAAGAATGCAGGTGCAATATTCCTTGGAGAATATTCATCAGAACCTTTAGGAGATTATTTCGCAGGACCTAACCACATTATTCCTACTAATGGTACCAGCAGATTTTTCTCACCCTTAAATGTTGATGATTTTGTAAAAAAATCCAGCATTATATGTTATTCTAGAGAGGGACTTGAAAAAGTTCACGATAAAATCGAATTATTTGCTAAAAACGAAGGTTTAACAGCTCACGCGAATTCAATTGCTGTTAGATTCGAATAAGAGGGATTGTTTATGTCACGTTGCAAGTTAATTGAAAGAAAGACTAACGAAACAAATATTTCACTACAGCTTGATATTGATGGAACCGGTGTTTCTAATATCGATACAGGTATAGGTTTTATGGATCACATGCTTGAAGGATTTTCACGTCATGGATATTTTGATCTTAAAGTTAAAACTACCGGTGACTTAAATGTTGATACACATCATACAGTTGAAGATTTAGGTATTGTTTTAGGTATTGCAATTAAAGAAGCTTTAGGAAGTAAAGTGGGCATTAAAAGATACGGAAGCTTTCTTTTGCCAATGGATGAAACACTTGTATTGTGTGCAATTGATTTGTGTGGAAGACCTTATTTTTCGTATGAATGTGATTTCGAAACCGAAAGAATCGGATATTTGGAAACACAGACAATTAGAGAGTTTTTCTATGCTATTTCATACAGTGCCGGTATGAATCTTCATATTAAATTATTAGATGGAATCAATGATCATCACAAATGTGAAGCAATGTTTAAGGCATTTGCCAAGGCACTCGACGAAGCTACATCTATTGACCCTCGCTGTGTAGATGTACCTTCAACAAAAGGAACATTATAAAGGATATTAATTATGACTAAAAAGTTGATTCCCTGTATATATTTAAAAGATGGGGCGGCAGTTAAAAGTTTTACGGATTTGACTGTTATTAACCCTGATGCTGTTTTAGAAGCAGTAAAATTTTCAGATGCTTTATGCGATGAGATAATTGTATTTGATTTGTCTAAAGGAGATGAAGAACATGAAAAGGCTTTAGATGTAATCAAAGATATCTGTAAATACGTGAAAGTTCCCGTAATTGGTGCTGGAAATGTTAAACGTATGGAAGATATTAAAAAGCTTTTATATGCCGGCTGTAAGCAGGCCTGCTTAAATTACTCACTTTTGTCAAACGTTGAAATAACTGAAGAAGTATCCAAAAAGTTTGGCAAAGATAAAATCATTGCTTGCATTAAGTCCAAAGAAGAATATATTGACAATAAATCATTAATCAACGATTATGTATCTTATGTTTTAATCGTTGATCCTTCAATTGAACTTTCAGCTGAAGAACTTAATGGTAACAAGGCTATTATTTCACTTTCTGACGTATCTTTAGATAAGCTTATTGAATACGTTAAAGATGAAAGATTTGTTGGTGTTACCGGACCGATAATTAGTGACAATTATACTGAATATGCTAATATTCGTGATCTTTGCGGAATTAAGCTTACTTCATTTAGCGAGTTTAAGTTAAATGAAAATGGACTTATTCCCTGTATAGTTCAGGATTACAAAACAAATGAAGTATTAATGATGGCATATATGAACGAAGAGGCTTATAATGATACTGTTCGTTCAAGAATGATGCATTACTATTCAAGAAGCCGTAATGAACAGTGGCTTAAGGGTGAAACAAGTGGCCACTATCAGTACGTAAAATCCCTTCATTATGACTGTGATGCAGACACTTTATTAGCTAAGGTTGAGCAGATTGGCGCAGCTTGTCATACCGGTTCTTATTCCTGCTTCTTTAATGAAATTATAGGATATGAATTTGATGAAAAGAATCCTTTTGATGTACTTGCGGATGTTTATGATGTAATTGCAGACCGTAAAGTAAATCCCAAGGAAGGTTCATATACAAACTATCTTTTTGATAAGGGAGTTGACAAAATTCTTAAAAAATGCGGTGAAGAAGCTACCGAGATTGTTATTGCTGCCAAGAATCCTAACCCTAATGAAATCAAATACGAGATATCAGATTTCCTTTATCATGTAATGGTTCTTATGGTTGAAAAAGGCGTTACATGGGAAGAGATTATGATAGAGCTCGCAAACAGATAATTAAGAGGTATAAATGGTAGAAACAGCTTTATCAGAAGAAGTATTATTATCGATTGATAAACCCGAGCGTTATATCGGTCATGAAATTAACTCAGTTATTAAAGATAAGAATAAAGTGGACGTCAGGTTTGCCATGTGCTTTCCTGACGTATATGAAATCGGGATGTCACACCTTGGCATCGC
>JAKSRS010000039.1 GCA_024403515.1 Lachnospiraceae bacterium | reverse complement strand
GCTTCAACAACCACATCAACGCCTTTATTTGTGAAGTTTCTGCTCTTAACGCGGTGCTTTTTGCAAATTGATGAAATAGCTGAAATAATGCCATCTTCCTTGCCTGCTTCGCAGTGGAAAACAATGATGTAAGGCTTGTGGCCAAATCTAATGTTTTCAAGCACAAGAAGAAGAATTGTTGCAAGAATTGAAGTTATCACTGACACTTCATAGAGTTGGCAGCCACAGGTAATTCCGGTGTGAACAGCCCACAAAAGATAAAGCATATCAACGGGATCTTTAATAGCAGTTCTGAATCTTATAATTGCAAGAGCACCGATGGTACCAAGTGTGATAACAATGTTGGACTGAAGGCAGAGAATAATAGTCGCAATAAAAAGCGGAAGCACCGTTACACAGATGTTAAAGGATTTGTTGTACATGGTTCTGTGTGAAACGAGTCTGTAAACAACAAATTCATAAATGCTTACCAAAGCAGCCATTAAAAGCACTGTAATTATTACGGTTGCGCTAATCTGCTCGCTTGCAAAGTTTGTTTTAATGCTTCCTAAAATGTTAGCCAATATATTCATAAATTAATACCTTCCCATATTCTTTAATTGTTTTCTTCCAAGATAATATTTGGAAAAAGAAGTTTGAACGAGATTTCTTTCATTAATGACCGCCCTGACATATCCCGGTAAGATGTCATCAAACTTAACTTCCAAAACGTTTTTAAGCTTATCGACAACCGGGTATCTTAAGTAATCTCCGGTCAGAAATTCATCAAAAGCTTCGGAAACCGAGATATTACGGTCAATCGTAATTCTTACATTTGTCACAGGCTCAACAAAAGCAACTCTTTCGTAATCGACTATAGCTTTGGGCTTAAAGCCTCTAGTCAGCATCTCCATGGCAAAGTGCCTAAGTAAAGCCTTATCGCTATCATATATAAGATTGGAAACGTCGCCACTTATGATAGTCTGATACTCATCCATGGTAAGCATGCAGCTTTCCTTATGGCATAAACCGTTATTCTTTTCTTTCTTTTCGAGTCGGATGTAGCTTAAGTCGTCTCCATAATATCTGATTCTGTACTTATAACGAATCGATATTCCGGCATCGTTTTCTTTTAAAGAAGAATCCTTAAAGTCATCAAAATACAAACTGTGTATTTCATATATTCCCTGTGAATTACTGTTTTCATCCACTTCAAGCACAGCCCTAAGCCTTGATTCCATTGAAGAAAGCGAAGCCTCCGAAAGCAGGTACTTCCACTCGTTTCGGTAAACTTTCATATATATCTCCGCGCAAAATTTTCTCTCTTCACCTTAGCATTTTAAGGTGTTTTTTTCAAGAAATCTCTTATATGTACTATCAATCATAAAGGCCCCCAAAGGAGCAGTAAGAACGATAGCAAGAACCGCAACCGTAAGCACAACATCTCCGCATGCAAGACCAAGGCTTAAAGGAATTCCACCGATAGCGGCCTGAACAGTAGCCTTGGGCGTATATGCAAGCATTGTAAAAAGTCTTTCTTTTGACTTAAGTTCTGTTTTAATAAGGCAAAAGAAAACTCCAAGCATTCTAAATATAAGAGCCAGAATAATGACAATAAGTGCCTTAATTCCCACATTTCCGAGATAAGAAACATTTACGGTAGCACCGACAAGCACAAACAAAAAGACCTCGGCGCCAACCCAGAGCTTGTTGTATTTAACAGAAAGCCTTTTGGCAACGGGATTTCTAAACTTCTGCATTGAAACGCCAATAAACATGATGGCTATTAAGGCCGAAAAGGTGATTGGCGTCTTTAAGGCATCTTCTGCTGCCACAAGAATAAATGAAACTGAAAGCACGATTAAAATCTTGGCGGTATCGCGCATGTGAACCTTTTCAAAGAATTTGGAAAGTAAAAATCCCATCAGATACCCTGCAATGATTCCAAGTACAATGGAAACCGGGATATTTACAAAGCGCATTACCGACACACCCTCTCCCTGAAGCATTCCTATAAAGGTGGTAAATAGAACTATTACATACACGTCATCAACCGATGCCCCTGCAAGAATGAGCTGTGGAATTGAAGCTTTGGTGCCATAACCTTCTTCCATAAGTTTAACCATTCTCGGGACAACGACTGCGGGTGATACAGCAGCTAAAACTGCGCCTAATACTGCCGATTCAAGCATTGAAAGTCCCAAAAGCCTTGGGGCGAAAAGTAAAATTCCTATAAGTTCAAGGCTTGCAGGCACAAAGCACATCATAATAGCGGGTCTGCCAATTTTTTTAAGGCCCGAAATATCAAGCCCGAGGCCTGCTCTTGTTAAAATGATGATAAGTGCGATTTTACGAATATCTGCCGAAATAGCTAAAATTGAACCGTCAATAAGGTTTAGAACATGAGGGCCAAAGACTATACCGGTAAGAAGCATTCCTATTAAAGAAGGAAGCTTAACCTTTTTACAAAGCCAGCCTAAGGTCATACCACAAATAATGATGAGCGCAATACTAAATAGCATAGTCTATCTCCTTTAGACATCAAAAAAGCTGACAGCTACTGCGTGATTTTCGCAGAAGTCATCAGCTTTATTAAGCGGTTTAAGTATTAAATACTAAGGGAGAACTTCATTCCCTGTAGCTATATTACAACTTCTATGCAGGAATTTCAACAATAAGCTTGGTCTGTAATGTTCTAAACTCTTCCTTAATGTCTTTATCCTCTGTAAGATCCAAAACAGGCTCACCGTCCATATCAAAATGAACGCGTCTGATACCTGAACTTCTGGGTGCTTCTTCGCCGGGACGGGCATGATATGTATTCCAGATATTTCCTTCAGCATCTGTTACATATGCATTGTGGCCTGTACCAAATTCACCTTCAACACTTCGTGATGTAAGGATGGGGTATCCTTTCTTTTGCCAAGAAGAAGGATCAAGTAAATCCTTGCCTTTTTCAATCGAAAGAAGGCCTACGACATAAGATGTGTCAACGGCTGCTGCCGAAAATGTCACATAAAGCTTATCGTCTCTGATAAGTGCGAAGGGGCCCTCTTCAACGAAGGTGTGGTTGTTGCCCCAGCCGTAATCGGGCTTGGATAGAACAACAGGTTCAGATAAAAGCATCCAGGGCTTTTCGGGATTCAACTTTGCAACGTATAACCATGCTCCCAAATCTACAGGTAAAAACTGTCTCTGGGACCAGATTACGTAGTAGTCACCCTGCCATTCAAACTCGGTCATATCAAGGGTTATTTCCTTGCCGGCTTCGCAGATATCGCTTCCGTCAGCCTTTACAACTCTCTTGGGTCTTGACCAGTCATCCTTATTTATGGGATTTCCGCCTTCCTTAAGTTCCATCACATGACTTTCTTCTTCAAAGAAGGGTTCAGGTGTACATGCATGGAAAATGTATAAGCGGCCATTTATTATGTGAAATTCGGGAGCCCACAAAAGACCACCGATGCCTTCGTAAGTTGTGCTGTCAAGGATAAGATGTTCCTCGGCATTTACAAGGCCTTCGATTGTGTCGGACTCTCTGATGTAAAGTGTGTGATTTCCATCAGCATCATTTGTAGCTATGAAGTAGAATTTTCCATTGTAAAAACCGACGCAGGGATCAGCGCGGTCAAAGGCTACGGGAAAATCAAAGTGAGGCTGCTTTATGTGACCTTTTATTTCATAGCTTCCGCTTTTAGTAAAATCTACATTTGAAAGGTCCCAGTCAACTACCTTTTTGGAAGATGTTCCGTCTGAATAGTTAAATGTAACCTTATAATTTAAAATCTCTTCTTCAGAAGAAACTTTTATTGAACAGGGAAGCTCAACTGAAACGTTTTCAGGTGTTGAAAGCTTCTTAGTGAGTCTGTCTGCAAAATCATCAGGAATTTCGACGATATGCTCGGGCACAACACCTTCAATTTTTTTAAGATCTGCTGTTCCAATATAAGGAGTAAGAAGAAGCTTGGTCTGTAATGCATCTGCTTCGAAAAGGCCAAGTTCCTTGTAATTTATAAAATCAGTTGTTTCAAAAACTATAACCTTGGTAGCAAAGTCGCCAAAAGAATCGGTAAACAAACAGGACTTGTCCTCGCCGCCTTCACCGTCAGCTCTTACAGCTACTACCTTGTATACGTCTCCATCCTTGTAAATTCTGGGATGCCTAAGACACTTAGGATTTAATGTACCATCTTCATTTTCGGTTGCTTTGGGAAATAAAACACCGCTATTGTGATTAAGTGGTGTAAACACCTTTCCGTCAGCTGATATTGCAAGGTGCATACTGTAGGCAAGACGCTTGTCATAGTGCACTTCGTCAATGGGTTTTCGTGTGTAACTAAGTAAAAATGCCATTTTCTAACCTCTAAAAACATTTGATAAACAATCCCCATTGCTTATCAGTAAAGCCAAACATTTCTAAAATATAATGTGTCGTTAGTATTTTTCCTCAAAACGCAAAAACCGGAACAAGATTATGCGTACTTTTTGTTCTTTTGTATAACATTATCTTGTCATAATTACTTTTTTGTAGTTATAACCTCTGTCGGATGTCATCTTGGATTCTTTGATTTCAAAATATATAACCGCTTCAGGTTTTACTTCAAAAGTAGTTTCAATTCTTGAATCTGTAGGAAGCAATCTGTCAGTTTTAACAAGTGGCCATGCAGATTCTTTTATAAGCTTCGTCTGAGCTTTATTTGGTGTGGCAGGCTCTCCCAAATCATGCCATACCTTCAAAGGATTAGTTGTATCAGGATCTACTACCTTGTACATGAGACTGTACTCAGAATCCTTAGCTTCAAAAACAAGCTTATTGATGTTTTTGGTATCTGAACTTTCATTCCACAAAATACCTGCGTATCCGTCTTTAGTGGCGACAACTACTGATGAGTTATCTTTGTATACGCATTTACCATTTTGTTCTTTAAGTTTTTTATAGAAAGCAAAGGTCCAGAAGGTGGGCTTAGGAATACATCCTGCTGCAACAAGTCCGAATCCTCCGTGGAAAAGTGAGAAGGGAACGCCCTGCTCTTCAAAGACATCACCAAAAGTCCAGTAGGAATATGACTCGTTCATATCGCCAAGTCTTGAAAGCTGACGAGCCATTAGTGCTGCATTTAAGTTAGTATCGTGGATTACACCCTTAGGAGTGTATGATGAACTAAACTCTGTAATATGAATTTCAAGACCCTTATATTCTTCAAAAGAATCAATTATGTCTCTTGTACTTTGTAAGTTTGCAAAACCCGCTTCGATATCCATAAGCTTGGAATAATCGTAATGGCCGATATTTTCAGGAAATTCAATTGTGTAGTGGTGGCGGGTTACAAAGTCAATCTTTAAGCCCTCTGCCCTACAGAACTTCATGAATTCTTCAATCCACTCAGCATCCTTAACACCACAGATTGCAGGACCACCGACTCTGAAGTCTTTATCGTATGCTTTGATTGCCTCAAAGGAATATTTAAAGAGTTTAAAGTATTCCTGCATATCTGCATGTTCCCAAAATCCGGGAAGATTGGGCTCATTCCAAACTTCGATGGGCCATGTGATAACTTCGTCTCTTCCATATCTTCCAACAAAGTGATCAAGTAAAGCTACGACCATATCGCACCAGAGCTTGTAATCCTTAGGAGGAGTTGTGTTGCCCTTCCAGTAAAAAATAGTCTGGCTTCCGCTCGCAAGCGCATATGGCATAAAACCAAGCTCTATGAAGGGGCGGATTCCAAGCTCAAGATACTGATCAACGATTCTGTCGAGGTAGGTGTAGTTATATTCAACCTTCTTCACGCCATCTTCTTCATATTCATGAAAGATTGCCGTGTCATCTGAAAATAAACCATGACCTCTTATATGCTTAAAGCCAATCTCTTCCTGGCAAAACTTAAGTTCATCTATATATTCTTTGCAAAGGCCCAGCCCGAAACGGCCGGTACCAACACAGAAATCTACGTTATTGTTAAACTTGACTTCTTCTTTATTACTGATAATCAAAGTTTCGTAGAATTCAACTTCTTTATTCTTATCTAACATATAAACCGCCTTTCTGATTAAGGATTCGTTCTTTTGCCTTATGATACATACTTTTCATGTAAGGCAAAGCATCTGACTAATCCTAGTCGCAGTCTTGCTTAGGTAGACAAAATGCTACAGTTACAATACTAATATCAGACCTTCAAAAACTCAATGACACTTTATGACGAAAATTTGATATATTCTCATATTTGTCTTGAAAGTCCGGTCTTTGAATATTAGAATAACTATATCTGAAATTGTAGTGATTTAAAGGGTAAAAGCGATGAATAAGATCAATTTTGTAGGTTATAATTCCTACCACGACAAAGATTTTGAATATGACTTTTCCGAAGGAGGTAACTTTTATCTCCTCTTATTTGTGAACACTCCTGCAATCTTTTACATAAACGAAGAAGCAGTGACTTTCCCGGTCAACACCGCTATCTTATACCCGCCAAATGCCCATATTCACTACAAAGCCTGCGGCGAATACTATAGCGACTGCTGGCTCAGATTCAATTCAAACGAAGCCTTCGTCGAAGATTTTCCCCTTATCGGTCAGCCTTTTAATGTTTCCGAACCCGAGTACATTGAAAGCCTTCTTAAGCTCATAACATGGGAAACTTCCATATCCATTGACTCGCCCAGAATTTACCAGCACTCCGGAATTGACTTTTTCTCAACCAATCAGGAAAAAGAAAGTGCTTCCTACATAAACCAGCCCGTTATCGACGATTTACTTAGGATTCTTTTTAAAAAGCTTCATGAGTGCGTGCTAAACAAAAGCGTCTCAACCCACGAAACAGAACTTCTCATACTCCGAAGAGAAATAGCCAATTCACCCGAACTTGCATGGAATGTTCCTGACATAGCCAGAGAACTTAACCTTTCCGAAGGGCATTTACAGGCCCTATATAAGCAGCAGTTCGGCATTTCCGTCATGGACGACATCATCAATTTCAGGTTAAAGAAAGCCGAAGATTATCTGATGTTTTCAAACCACTCCATCGCTACAATAGCCGAAGACTGCGGCTACAACAGCCACGAGCACTTCTCACGCCAATTCAAATCCCGATACGGCCTTACCCCCGGCGAATACCGAAAAAAACAGCGATGACCCCCGGGGACGGGGTTGGTGGTTCATTTTGGGCGAAAATGAACCACTAACCCCGTCCCCTAGGTTCATTTGCGTAGCGAAAATGAGCCGCTAACCCCGTCCCCTAGGTTCACATCATGATGACGGTGGCGAGGCTTCCGCGTTCACCTTTGGTGTAGCGGTGAGACCAGTAGGTATCGGGGTTGCACATTGTGCAGTCGCCAACGATTTCTATGTTATCTTCTAAAAGGCCGAGCTGAAGGAGTCTTTCTTTAACGACACCCCTCAAGTCGAGCATGAACTTGTCGCCTTTTTCTATGTAAAATTTCCGGCTTGATTCCGGTCCGAGAAGACCGTCTACAGCCTCAATTACTTCTTTTCCTACCTCAAAGCAGCACTGATCAATCGCAGGACCAATAGCAGCATGAATATCAGAAGGTACTGCACCAAGACTAACCATCTTATCCGCTGCATTCTTTAATATATCCGCAACGGTAGGTCGCCATCCGCAGTGAACAGCACCAATTACTCCGTGTTTATCATCTTCAAGTAGAACCGGCACGCAGTCGGCAATGAAAATTGCAAGCGCGATATCCTTTTCATTGGTTACATAGCCATCGGCTTCAACAAGTACTCCGGGCCCATAAGCAGGACGAAGATCCTTTGAAGTCGCTATGTGAACATTATTTCCGTGAACCTGTGCACCACACACGAATTCTTTTTCATGTATATCACAAGACTCAAGAAATCTTCTCCAGTTTTCTATCACGCGCTCTTTGATATCGCCCCTGTTCATTCCAAGATTTAAGGACTTATAAATTCCCTCACTGACACCGCCGCTTCTTGTTGAAAAGCCGTGTTTACTGGAAATCTTGGACGATTTAAGTGTATTGACTGTCTCAGTACCAACGAAATTATCTACAAGTTTATCACCTTCATACCTTACAGTTATATCAATATTTTTCTTTCCCTCAAAAAAAGGCTTTAAAAAAATACTGTCGCCTTCCCAGGTTGGAAGATCCAAAACCTTATCACTGTCCACCCAGTGAAGTTCACCTTCATTACAGTTTAAATTAAGTTCGCCCGAAAAGTCGCTTGCATGATAAAGATACATATCTTCATCTTCCCAGGTATCAGATACAAACTTAACCACTCCACGAAGCTCATAGTTTGTAAGAACAAGACCTGTCTCTTCATACACCTCGCGGCACACGCACTCATCAACAGTCTCTCCCGCTTCAAGCTTTCCGCCAACTCCAATCCACTTTCCTTCGTTTAAGTCATTTTCCTTTTTGTTGCGGTAAAGCATAAGAACCTTATTATCTTTTTCAATGTAGCAAAGAGTAGATGTAAGCATTTTTAACCTCATAGTCTTTCTTGTGACATCAATACCAATCCAGATATAATCCGATAAACGCAATTTCCAAACAGCTTATGCCCCAGCCTCATCCGCCGCTTGAGGCCCATTAATTATTTTTATCAAAACAACGGTTGCCGCTATAGCAAGGATAAACTCAGCAAAAAGCTGGGCGTAAGCAAGTCCATACATAGGGAAGAGCTTATTTAATACAAACAAAGCCGGAATTTCAAGCACAAGCTTTCTGCAGATTGCAAAAATTAATGACTTCTGCCCCATTCCGCAGGCCTGGTAAACGCCAACTCCCATAAAGTCTATGGAAAGGAACGGAATCGCAAGACACATACCACGCATAAAGGCCGAGCCATATTTAACTATAAGTTCGTTTTCCATAAAAAGGCTTACTATATTTGTTGAAAATACGTAAAAAACTATTGTTGAAAGAACCAAAAACACCGCCGAAATCTTTGTAGTAAAAACAATTGCGTCTTTCATTCGTTTGCGGTTTTTAGCAGCAAAACTGTAGCCTATAAGAGGCATAACGCCCTGCGAGATACCCATCGCAACATACATCGGAATCATGGTCGTTTTATGCGAAATTCCCATCGCAGCGATGGCCTCAGAGCCATAAGCCGCGACAAAGTTGTTTAAAATGGTCATTCCCGTAACATTTAAAAGATTCTGAATCGATGCAGGAATTCCAACTAAAAATACTTCCTTAACTATATAAAGGCTTGGCTTTAAATTGGAAATACTTATAGATACATAGGTTTTTCCACGCTTTATAAAAAGTAAAACCAGAAAATACGAAAGGGCGAAACAGTTAGAAATAAACGTTGCAAGACCCGCGCCAGCCGCACCCATATTAAGTCCAAACGGAAGGATAAAGAAAGGGTCCAAAATGATGTTTAATAAGCATCCTGACATTGAGCCGATGCTTGCGTGTAAGGCTGAGCCTTCACTTCGAACCAGGTTACTTAGTACCACATTTAGTATGGCTGGAGCCGCGCCAAATACTGCAGTCCACCTCAAATAACTTGCCGTCGCTTCCATGTTTTCAGCATTTGCCCCAAGTAGATTCAGTAAAGGGGTATTAAAAATTGCCACGCATAAAGACAGCAGCAGGCTAAAAAACAAAGCACAATAGAAGCCAAAAGAACTGGTGCGCTTAAAGGTCTCATAATCTTTAACCCCAAGAGCCCTGCTCATAAGGCTTGACGCGCCGATTCCAAAAAGGTTGGTAACCGCATTAAAAGCAAGAATCACTGTTGCTCCAAGTGTTACCGCTGCCGTTTCCACCGGGTTATTTAACCGTCCGACGAAGTATGTATCTGCAAGATTGTAAAGAATCATAACAATGCAGGCGATTACGGTGGGAACAGACATTTTAAGCACAGCCTTTGCTATTGGCATCTGTTCAAAAAGGTATTCTTTATTGTCTTTTTCATTGATAACATTTTCTTTTTCCATAAGCACGATTATAGCAAAGCGCGGTTAAAAAATACAAATCTACAGTTATAAAAGATTTATTAACTATGAAAGAAAAGCTCTTTATTATATCTATATTATTATCTGACATTCCTAAACTTTGCGGTTTGAAACAAGAATTTGGCAAAAGAACGCAAGAAATAGTTAGAGAATTTGGGGTAAAAAAAGCTATAGTTAGAATAAGCATTAAGAAAGGGGGTTTCACTTATGCTTAGAGAAACCAAAACAGAAAACGGTATAGTAAGAGGTTTGCCCTGTGCAAACAACAGAATTACATCATTTAAAGGAATTCCTTTTGCGGCTCCGCCCGTAGGTAAGAACCGTTGGAGAGCTCCACAGCCTGCCAAGGACTGGGAAGGCGTTAGAGAATGTTACAAATATGCTCCCATATCAGTTCAGGATACACCCGGACTTGGAACCGATATTTACTGCAGAGAATGGCACGTAGATCCCGAAATTGAAATGTCTGAAGACTGCTTATACTTAAACATCTGGACTCCTGCCAAGAGAACTGATGAAAAACTTCCCGTACTTGTATGGTACTTCGGAGGCGGCTTCCAGTGGGGATATCCCGTTGAAATGGAATTTGATGGTGAGCACCTTGCCAAAGAAGGTGTCATCTTAGTTACAGTAAATTACAGACTCGGTGCCATCGGATTTTTATCCCATCCCGAACTTACAAAAAATCAGCCCGAAGGCTATGCAAACTTCGGTAACCTCGACCAGCAGGCAGGTCTTAAGTGGGTTAGTAGAAACATCGCATCCTTTGGTGGTGATCCCGATAAAATAACCATTGCAGGACAGTCTGCAGGTGGTTCAAGTACACTTACACAGCTTACCTGCGAAGACAACTACTCTGATATCGCAGGCGCATGTATCTTTAGCGGACTTATCCGTGATCCCTTTATTAAAGACCCTATTATTCGTCCCGTTACTCTCGCTGTTGCCGAGAAAAACGGTATGGATTTTCTTGAATATCTTGGTGTTAAGACAATTGATGAAGCAAGAGAAATCGATGCCTTAACAATCAGGGAAAAATATGCTGAATTTAGAACTACACACATGATGATGTCTACTATCATCGATGGAGTCATCGTTAAAGAAGATCCCTATGAAGCCTTCATGAACGGCCACCGCGCCAAGGTACCTGTAATTTCAGGTAATACTGAAGACGAATTCTTCTGCAGCATTCCTGCCAAGGATGAAGCTGAACTTAAGGCCAAGGCCGTTGAAGCCTTTGGTGATAAGGCCGATGCTTTCCTTTCTTTTGACGAAGCTAAGAAGAAAACAGGTGACGCCTATGCTTCAACAAGCACGATTGAAGTTTCAGTAAAAGCCGCTTTCATGCGTGAGGCAATGCATCCCGATGCCAAGCCCTGCTACTACTACAGATTCAAGCCCGATATTCCCGGTTGGGACAATCCCGGAACCTTCCATTCTGTAGATTTATGGTTCTTCTTCAATAACCTTGATAAGTGCTGGAGACCTATGAAGGGTCGCCACTACGATCTTGCAAGAAAGATGTCAAGCTACTGGGTTAACTTCATTAAGACCGGCGATCCTAACGGAGTTGATTTTTCAGAAGAACAGCTTCCCTTATGGAAACCTTACCAGGCCAACGACCGCAACGAAATGAACTTCACCTCAGAAGGCCCCGTTGCATCAGTTGATAAGTCCGAATACATCCACTTTTTGGCCAAGCGCACTGCTCACCTTGACTCAACCGTTAATCCTTATCTTCCTTCATGGGAATATATTCCTGACGGCGAGCCTTATGTATTTGGTGACAGAGTCTATGTTTACGGTTCTCACGATAAGTTCAAGGGCGAAGTTTTCTGCCTTGGCGATTATGTGTGCTGGTCCGCTCCCATCTACGACTTAGGTGACTGGAGATACGAAGGAGTTATCTATAAAGCGACTCAGGATCCGTTAAATCCTGACAGAAGAATGGTTTTATATGCTCCCGACGTTACAGTAGGTCCTGACGGACGCTACTATTTATACTATGTGCTTGATAAAGTAAGCGTCGTATCAGTTGCTGTATGCGATACACCTGCCGGCAAGTACGAATTCTATGGCTACGTTCATTATGAAGACGGAACTTTACTTGGGGCAAAAGAAGGTGACGAGCCTCAGTTCGACCCCGGTGTACTTACAGAAGGCGACACAACCGTTCTTTTTACCGGCTTCTGCGGAAGAGGCGACAAATCAAGACACGGAGCAATGCGTACCATTTTAGGTCCTGATATGATCACAATCCAAAAAGGCCCTGAAATAATTGTTCCGGGTTCATGTTATAGCGAGAATACACCTTTTGAAGGTCACGCCTTCTTTGAGGCTCCTTCAATCAGAAAACGCGGTAACAAGTACTACTTTGTATACTCATCCGAAGTAATGCATGAACTTTGCTACGCAACAAGCGATTCCATTACAGGCGAGTTTAAATACGGCGGAGTTATCATTTCAAACGCTGATATAGGCATTGATAGCTACAAACCCGCAGATATGCCTGCAGCATTTGGAGCCAATAATCACGGAAGCATCATTGAAATAGCAGGTGAGTGGTACATCTTCTATCACAGACATACCAACAGAACCTGGTTCTCACGTCAGGGATGCGCCGAAAAGATTACATTTAATGAAGACGGAAGCATCAACCAGGCTGAAATGACATCAAGCGGTATGAGTTGTAAGCCACTTTCCGATACAGCTGAATACAACACATATATCGTTTGCAATATGATGGTTGAAGATGCTCCTTCAATGTATGTAGGTGGTCCTTCTCAGCCCTTCGTCACACAGGACGGCGGCGATGGAGATATCTGCCCTGCATATATTACTAACTTTGGCACCGGCTCAACACTTGGATTCAAATACTTTGACTTTAAGGGCATAACCGGTATGCACGTTATGACTCGTGGTTATTCTTATGGCGAGATACAGGTAAAGACTTCTTGGGATGGTCCTGTTTTGGGAACAATCAAGCTTGATTCAGCCAACGACTTTAGACGCTACGAGGCAGACTTTAAGATTCCCGATGGGGTATCTTCTCTTTACTTAAGATACAACGGTGATGGAAACTGCTCAATCCAGTCCTTTGGATTTAAACATTAAAAAGTCCAATCCGTTCCTTTGGATTCAAGCAATAAAAAGGGAGAACATTCATGGAAAGAATGTATATTTCAGACGAAATAACAAGAACCTATTTTGACAGACTGTTAGTCGAGTTCAGACACATCGACTCAGTGTGGCCGGATACAAGCCTGAAGCTGTGGGGAAGAGAATTTAAGACACCTGTTATGACAGCTGCTCTTTCTCACCTTCACAACACCCGACCGGAAGGCATGAAGCTTATGGCTGAAGGCGCCTATAAAGCTGATGCAATATGCTTTAGCGGAATGGGCCCTGTAAGCGAGCTTGGCGAAATGCTTTCAACAAACGCAGCAGTTATAAAGATTATTAAACCCTATAAAGACCGTGGCATGATAACAGAACGTATCAAATTTGCCGAAGAACATGGTGCTTTTGCAGTTGGTATGGATATTGATCATGCCTTCAGCCGCAAGGGCTACGATGAAATAGAAGGTGATGAAATGAGACCTGTAACCGAAGCAGAACTTAAAAGCATCATTTCATCAACAAAACTTCCCTTTGTTATCAAAGGTGTATTAAGCGTAAGCGACGCCCAAAAAGCAGTAAATGCAGGTGCTTCAGCTATTGTCATCTCCCACCACAACGGAAGACTTGATACAGCTGTTCCTCCTCTTATGATTATTGAAGATATCAAAAAGGTCGTAGGAAATATGCCAATCTTTGTTGACTGCAGCGTACAAAGCGGTCTTGATGTTTACAAGTGCCTGGCTCTTGGTGCTACAGCAGTTTGTGTCGGTCGTCCCTTAATGCCAAGGCTTAAAGAAAATGGCTCAGATGGCGTAAAAGACATAATAAATGAGATAACAAACGATTTGAAATATACTATGTCCATGACAGGTGCAAGTAATCTTGCAAGTATAGATCCTTCAACAATTCATAAGGCAACATTTTTGTAATCAATAGAGAGGTACAAACATGAGAATCGGCGGTTCAGTATTAAACAGCTTTTCAAATCCCGAAGAATGGATTAGCGAGGTAAAAAGACTAAACTACAGCTGCGTAATCTTTCCTTTGGATTCAACAGCTTCAACAAAAGATATCGATGAATATGTTGAAGTTATAAAAGCCAACAACTTAATAATCGGTGAAGTCGGAATCTGGCGAAACCTGATGTCTTCAGACCCTGACGAGCAAAAGAAGGTCCTCGACTATTCTATAAAACAGCTTGAACTTGCCGAATACGTAGGTGCTAACTGCGCAGTTAATATAAGCGGTTCTCTTGGAAGCTACTGGGATGGCTATGATCCTGCTAACTACTCCAAAAGAACCAAGGACCTTATCATCAGCCAGTCTCAGACAATAATTGATGCTGTTAAGCCTGTAAAAACCACATATGCTCTTGAACCTATGCCATGGATGCTTCCCGATAGTCCCGATTCTTATCTGGATTTGATTAAGCTTGTAGATCGTGAGCGTTTCAAAGTTCATCTTGATTTCACCAACATGATCAACAGCATTGAACGCTATCACAATTCAACAGCATTCATCGACGAATGCTTTGAAAAACTATCAGGCCGGATTGTTAGTGTTCACATCAAAGACTGCCTCCTTAAAGAAGGAGCGCTTCCGCTCGTCATTGAGGAAAAGATGGTCGGTGACGGTGCCTTAGACCTAACGAGAGTTCTAAGGCACGTTGAAGCTATAAGCCCTAACGCAACAGCCTTTGTAGAGCATCTGGATACCGATAAGCAATATGCTGATTCCATCCGGTATTTACGTTCCATCTCCGAAGAGGCCGGCGTGAATATTCTTTAAAATGTCCGGTTTTACTCTTCCACCAAATTGTTTTGCAATTTCATGCTGAATGCTTCAGTGGTCAATGGGCTATAAGTGTCAGCCAATTTAACGTCCGCAGTTGCTTGCTGAAAAACATAGCCCTCCCGTTCAATAAATCGTCCCTGAAATGCTCCGCATATATAATAGGCGTTTTTATATTCTTTTAACATCAGAAAGTAATTGTTAGTATTAGATATCAATGGAATACCTGCCAAAACCTTGCCGTTATACCCACCTTCTTCAATAATTTCTATCAAGGATCCTACACTGATATCTCCTTTATAAACGTCTTCAACGGTCACATAACTATGTGTTTGTGGAAAACCGTCTAAACTTACTATTTTTTGCTCATTAAGGCTACATTTTACAATTAAATCAGCATCACTTTCAATCTCCTCTATACTGCCATACACAATAGCAAGTGAAGCGGGTGAAGACTCATAAGTTTCTTCTTTGTCAATCTGTAAAACCAGTTCTTCTATGGATATTTCTTTGGCTCCACAAGAAGAGATTAATAAAGAAAATACTATTAAACTAACAAAAAGCAGTGACTTTTTCATGCTTTCCTCCTCTACTCATATATCGACCTGACTCCCGAGACATCATCTGCCTGCGGGGTAATTAATGTACTCTTGCTTGTAATATTCTCAATCATTAGCGATTTCGAATTAGTTGAATGTTTTAACCCAAATATGTGTCCCATTTCATGCATAATCACATTCTGCTTCTTTTCATCAGAATATGAATCTGTATAGTACTTATTTATTACCGCAGAACCTGATTGATAATTCTTATTTGGATACCCGCCATAATTAATTGGCTTCCACTCTCCAAATATATCGACATTATAATAGTATGTGAATCCTGAATATCCATCCGGGCCCCTGTCTAAAGGCGAGATTACAACTCTAGTGCTTTTATCGCTTCCACTACTTGTTTGACTTAGGTTGATGTTTAACGAATGATTCTTTTCAGATTTTACGGCGCTATTCCACGATTTTACCGCCTTTGTTGCTATATTCCCATAATCATCCGATTTATCGCTGACATAATAATATTCTTTATGCCAAGACCCTTTTAATTTATAACCAAATGTTGCATAAGCATAACACAACTTAGTAACAGATAATGATAATAATAGGCTTGAAACGAGCATGATTATCTTCAACTTAACTTTCATATTGCCTCCTATATGCATGTATATATAACCGTTATATATTTTATATATCATATACTTCAAATTAATTCAAGCCAATTGTCTTTACATTGTTTATTTATTTTACACAGTTATTGATTTTCGACAGACAAAAAAAGCCCACAATGTACCAAAGTACATCATGGGCCGATCATGCTTTTATATGTATAAAAAGATTAATGTCTGGTCGCGTTTGAGCTTGATGCTGCAATTGCACATAAGATAGCAACCTGAGCAGCGATTGTTGCAGCGATGGCAGAGGCGGTAACGCCGGTCATTGAAGCAGCTGAGTCTGTGCTGTTGCATTCACCAACAAGCATGGCTGCATACATGATACGTGCGTTCTTTCCAACTCCCCAGGCACCAAAGCCCTTTCTGCCCTTAAGGTATGCGTTTGCATCAGCGATGTCGCTTGCAATGTCTTCAAGGCTGCAATCCATGATAGCGCAGGACGCAACAGATGCAAGGTGGCTTCCGACATGGCAGTTAACATTCTTTTCAGAAAGTAATGACTTTAATGACATAAATCTTTCAACCTTTACGGAAGGTTCCATAGTAGAAGTTGCAAGTACAAAAGAAATAGTCTGAAGTGAGTTGGAATGCATAGGCATTTCCTTTTTAAGTAGCTGATAGCACTGCTCAACATCATTTAAAATGTCCGCCTCGCTTCTATCAAGCATGGCAAGCATGGCTATCATGGATAAATCTTCTCTTGAGGTAATAAAAGGATGATCTTTCTTAATTCCTGTAAGAAGATTTTTACTTTTTTCAATAACAGTATCAACAAAAACGCTATCCTTGTGGTCGTAAATAACCATAGCAGCTAATACAAGATATGCCGAGCCAAAAGTATAGACGTCTTTAAGCTTCTTGTATACTTCAAGCACACCTTCAAGATATTTCGTAGGATCATCTGAAAGAGACATCTTAGAAATCATTGAAAGTCTCATGTTGTTTCTAAACTCCGAAAAAGCACCGACATGCTTCTTAAGAATCTTAGCGCATTCCTTCATTTTGGCTGCATCTGCAGTCTTTCCCTCATTTGTCTGGTATGCAGCAGCAACAGGCACCATGTAGAAAGGATCCCAGATAAACTTAGCATCCACATCCCTGTTGTTGGCAAACAATTCACATCTTTCACTTAACTTAGCGTTCATATCCATAGCCTCCTTAAATAGTTTTCTTTTGCTTTAACTATAATAAATGTAACACCATAATCTTTTTCATTCTATCGAATCTTCTTACATAATTCAAACAATTCTGTCACATTTTGCGTACCAATACAAGTCAAAAACCGCCTTCCCACAAGGGAAAGCGGTTTTTAAATAAATCATAGTTTCCTTTTAGTTGTCTTAAACTCGATCCGGGCTTATAGATTTTCCTTGGACTTTTCAAATACTACACACATTTCTTTGGCAAAAGAAACAGGGTAAATCTGAACCATAGTTGAATCAATGAGATCTTCAACATCCATTTTGAAAGCTACCTTTACAAGCATGTCATCAGGATTATCAAACATCTTTTCAAACTTTTTAACGCTTTCAACATCGATTGAGTTAACCTCAGGAGTTGAAATATCAACAGGAACGGCAAGCATAGTTGCCATTGATGTTGCCGAAGTACCCATCATCTGATTCATAGCTTCTGAAACAGCACTAAGCTGGAGTTCACCAACTTCACCGACTACATTCACACCGGCGCCACCCATCATAAGATCAGTGATTGTTAAAACGTCGTGATCCTTTAAAATGAAAACGTTGTTTCCTGACAAGCCCTTTATATAGTGAATCTGAACAAATGTACAAGTCTTTTCATAGTCGTCAAGAACTTCACTTCTCTTTACAACCTGCACATTAGGAGTAGTAATATTAACTGTATGGTTAACCATAAGGCTTAATGTTGTAGCCGCATTACCCATGCTGATATTGGCGATTTCGCCTATTGTATCGACTTCTTCTCTTGTAAGTTCGCTCATCTTTTTACCCTCTCGTCTTTTTTACGTGATTATAAAACTATTATAACATCGCATATTACAGGCAAATTAACGACCCAAAGGCCATTTGAGTCCACTGCTATCTCGCGCACCCAAAGAAGTAATCAATCTGCACATCGCCTTCCATTCTTATGAAGGTATCATATGAATTAATGGCATTTACCATAACCTTATAGTCTTTGGGAACAAGAATCTTGTAGCCTTTATTTGATATAAGCTCAGTCGTTGCCTTCCCTCCATTTGAAATATATCTGCAGGTTCCCGAGACATCCAGCCACTCGCCGTTAGCATCGCAGGCCTTTAAAACTTCTTTTTTCCCAAAGTTAAAGAAATTCCAGCAGGTTTTCTCGCCTTCTTCGACCTGTCGTGTGACAGTCGGATTTTCGGCTAAAAGTTCTCCCGATTTAGCGGATATGAACTTAATGGCTCCCGTTCTTTTGTCGACACTTACAGTAAGCTTTGAAGTCACAACATCAACTGAGTCCCTGCCCTGATTGCATCTAAACTTCACAGAGTTTTCCACAAGGATTTCAGCGGGTATCGGCATGGTAGCCTTAACTTCCTTTTTGGCAAAAGAAATTCTTACGCAGTCTTCACTCACCGGCCTTATTGAAAGATTTCCGTAGTTACTTGTAATCACGATACGGTTCTTTTCAGGCGTAACCCATCTTACCGCAGTATCAATCTTTCCGTGCCCTAAGGACTTAAGATCTTTAGTTTCAGCGGATTCTCCAAACTCAGCAGTGGAAACTTCCAAAGGCTTGGTACGCTTCGCATTAAGGCCGTAAGGACCATCGCTTATGGCCTCTTCCTTTACGCAGTCCGAAGTCTTCATCAAAGGCTTACTAAGCTGCGGCTGTGTATAAATCGGTCTTACGCCTATCGGAGCACGTGGCGCAGGTTTTACAATCGTAGGCTCCA